>JAGATY010000056.1 GCA_017621035.1 Bacteroides sp.
CTCTTTATAGACGAGTATTTCAGGCTTAAATACAAGTAGAAAATGAGGGCAAATACCCGCATTTATGTACTATTTTGACCAATAAACAAAAACCGCCTCGATTTTATGTACTATTTTGACCAATAAGCCCATAATTTTTTCATCGAAAGTATAAAATCAAAAAGCCTCAGTTCGTTTTATCGAACCAAGGCTTTTCTTCGAGATTTTGGCGGTATGGACGGGACTCGAACCCGCGACCCCCTGCGTGACAGGCAGGTATTCTAACCAGCTGAACTACCACACCAAAATTTCAATTCTCGCTTCAATCATTCTCGATTGCGGATGCAAAGGTAGATATATTTTTTAAATCAGCAATAGTTTATATCAAAAAAAATCTACTTTTCTTTCTTGTTTAATATCCACTAAAATCAAGGAATATGATTATTTGCTTAAAATCAATGGATTATCAGAATGGAAAGAGTGTAAGTTCTTGTTGCTTTATTCATCGGGGCGAATACATTGCAAAACTACTACGTCATGATAACCATCGGCCATCATCCACCATGACTTCAGTACACCGCAACGACGAAAGCCGCATGTACGAAACAGTTTGAGAGCAGAATGATTGTCGGCTGCTGTATGAGCTGTAAGCTGTTTCATATGAAGGAAATGGAAAGCGTAGTCGCATAAAAGTTGTAGAGCCTCACGAGCAAACCCTTGTTTGCGGTACTCTTTACGCAGGGAAACGCCTACTTCTCCACGTGCATGACGTGGATGAAAGTCGGAAATATCAATTGTTCCGAGTACTTCTCCGTTACTTCGTAAAACAATCATCAAACGAAGTTGACGATCAGAAAACATATCATAGGAGGAATGCTCAATATAGTTCTGTAAAGAGAAGCGTGAATAAGGAACAGTAAAGTTTGTGATGTCCCATAGTTCAGGATCATTTTCCATTTCGTACATAACATCGAGGTCGCACAGTTCAGGTGCACGGAGTAGGATACGTTCGTTGGCTAAAAAGGATTTGTTCATAAGATTTCTATTCAAAGCAGTGTTCAGAAGTAATCAATAAATGGTTTGCCGGGTGGTAAATTCCCAGTTGCAATCCGCTTTCTCTGTATTTCAGTAGTAGATTAAGTATCGTTTGATAGGAATAGTCTCGACAATCATACACCACGTGAGTAAAGTTGTTTACGTCTATATCGGAAATTACGCCATGACCATCGGGAGTGGAATATTCGTTGGCTACAACAAAGTGATGTTTCCCAGTCAATCCATTGCGTTGAAACAGTCGACGCAAGGTATATATACTATTTTCATTAGCAAACACTAAAAAACGGTAGGATGTAAAATCGTCAGCTGAACGGAATAAGGGAGCAAACAATTTTTGTAGTGGTTTCCGAAGCCATAAACTCATCAGTTTCAAATATGTGAGCAGGGAGATTGTAATGCAAGCAGCAGATTGTTGCCAGCTGCTATATGCTTCGGCATGCTTTCGGACGAACAAACGCATAGCATGATAGAAAGTTCGCACGTAAACTTCACTCAAATGGTTAGTGCTTTCACCCTTGTAATGGAGAATGGGAAGCGGAAGGTAATAGTTTCTGAAACCGGCTGCCCGCAAACGGCAGGAAATGTCAACATCTTCACCATACATGAAGAAATCTTCGTCTAACAATCCTACTTGTTTTAATGTAGCGGTACGCATCAATAGGAAAGCACCGCACAAAACCTCCACTTCTCCAACCTCTTCCTCCGATAAATCGTTCCGATAGTAGGCATTCAGTGCCGAAATATATTTTCCCCAGCCGCTAATTTTCCCCCATGTGGCCATCAGAGTAGGATATCCTCGTTTTGATTCAGGCAGAAAACTACCGTCTGCTTCCAACATACGTACACCTACTGCTCCGGCTTCGGGATGAGTGTCCATAAAAGCAAGTGCTTTGCAAAGTGTTTCTTCAGTAAGTACAGTATCAGGATTCAAAAGTAGGACATATTCACTCTCCACTTCCTTCAATATTTGATTGCAGGCGCATGCAAATCCAATGTTGCTCTTATTATATATATAAGGTGTATGGGGAAAGTGGTGCTTGATGTAAGTTTCTGAATCGTCGAACGAAGCATTATCCACCACTCGTACTTCAATCCGCAAGCCATCTATAGCCTGGTAGACTGCATCCAAACATTGCGCTAAATAATGACGAACGTTATAGTTTACAATAATAATGGTAAGTTTCATTCGGCCGAATTCTCTTCGTTATAAATCCGCAACTCACTACGTAATCGCTTTTCGCTCGGGAAACAGAACAATGATGCAGTTAGAGCTATCAGTGCACACAACAGACCTTTCATACTTAGTGACATATAGTAGGTAAACATGCCCACAACCATCGGTAATGCTAATATCAGCAAGCGGATGATACTCCAAAAATGGTAAAGTTTCAGTGCGCGGGTAATGCTTGCTTGGTCAATCTGCTTAACTAGTACGCGAGCAAACAGCTTTAAAGCCACAGGTACGCAAATAGCTGTTAGCAAAATAACTGTTGTTTCCAACAAATAGGTCGTTTTAACCTCTGCAGCCAACAGTCCGGTCCATTCGTTCGCAGTTTCACCTATAACTATCATCAAAACGGGAATTATCCAAAACATATAATAGCCACTTCGCAGACTGGTGCACACATATTTTATCTCTTTCTCCATATCAATTAAATCGTTTATTCTCTTTCTACACAGTTCCGTTAAAAGGAGTTCGGTTTAGGATACTTCTTCCGAGTGTAACTTCATCGGCATACTCCAACTCGTCACCAACTGAAATACCTCGAGCTATAATCGAGAGCTTTACATCCAGTTTCTCCAACTTTCGGTAAATATAAAAGTTGGTTGTGTCGCCCTCCATGGTAGTACTCAAAGCAAGTATCACTTCCTTAATATCTCCGTCGGACACTCGCTGTACAAGACTCTCTATTTGCAAGTCACTTGGCCCGACACCATCCATTGGTGAAATAACTCCTCCCAGTACATGGTACAAACCCCTGAATTGTTGAGTAGCTTCTACTGCCATAACGTCGCGTATATTCTCCACGACACAAACCACTGAAGCATCACGTTGCGGATTACTACAGATACGACAAACATCTGTATCTGAAATATTGTGGCATACCTTACAGTATTTCACCTCATGTTTCAGAGTAATGATGGCATTGCCGAATGCTTCAACCGCCGAAGTATCTTGTCGTAAGAGATGTAATACCAGTCTCATGGCAGTCTTACGTCCCACTCCGGGTAATTTGGCAAATTCATTCACTGCCTTTTCCAACAATGTCGAGGGAAAATGTCCGTTCATATGTAAAATAACTATATTGGCGGACAAAGATAAATAGAAATCCGCATAGGGGGAAAGTTTTCTTTGAAGAAAGTACTATCTTTGCCCATGAAACTAAAGCTAACCCAGTATTAAAGAAAAGCAAAGCAATTATTAAAGAATGGATATAACAAGTGCCGAATTTATCATCAGCAATTCCGACGTAAAGAAGTGCCCTTCAGGTATTTTTCCCGAGTATGCTTTCATCGGTCGCTCCAATGTAGGTAAATCAAGCCTCATCAATATGCTAACCAATCGCAAAGGTCTGGCTATGACCTCAGCCACTCCGGGTAAGACCATGCTTATCAATCACTTTCTGATAAACAAAAGCTGGTATATAGTCGACCTCCCCGGTTATGGTTATGCACAACGCGGACAAAAGGGCAAAGAACAGATTCAACGCATCATTGAGGATTACATCTTACAACGAGAACAGATGACCAGTCTGTTTGTATTGGTAGACAGCCGTCACGAACCGCAAGCCATCGACCTGGCTTTTATAGAGTGGTTAGGTGAAAACGGAGTACCCTTTGCCATTGTTTTTACCAAATGTGATAAGCTGAAGTTTGGAAAGTTAAACAGTAACGTACGTTCTTACTTGGCAAAACTGGAAGAACAGTGGGAAGAGTTGCCTCCTTACTTTGTAACTTCATCAGAAAACCGTACAGGTCGCGAAGAGCTATTACAATATATTGAGCAGATTAACAGAGAAGTAAACAATAAATAAAAACAAGATTTAACAATGAAACAATTTATCTATCTAACCCTTGCTGCAGTAGCCATGATGTTCTGCAACCAAGCACAGGCACAGTCTTTAAAAGACCTTTTAAACAAGAGTAATTTGGAAAAAGTGGTTAGCGCCGTAACAGGAAAGTCTACTACAACCGATCTTACTGGTACTTGGAATTATACGGGAGCTGCTATTAGTTTTGAGTCCGACAATCTTTTGCAAAAGGCCGGTGGTGCTGCCGCTGCAACTGTTGCCGAAGAGAAGCTGAACGAACAACTAGCCAAAGTAGGCATCAAAAGCGGACAGATGGCCTTTACTTTCAACGCAGACAGCACTTTTGTTACACAAGTGAACGGTAAAAAGTTGTCCGGAACCTACTCTTATGACGCTTCAGCTCAGAAAGTAAACCTAAAGTTTGCCAAACTTGTGGGTATCAACACCACTATCAATGCCACTTCATCCAACATGGACATGCTATTTAACTCAGACAAGCTACTGAAACTCGTTACATTCTTGGCAAGCAAGAGCAGCAACACTACACTGAAAACAATCAGCTCCTTGGCTGATAGTTATGATGGCATGATGCTCGGATTCTCGTTAGAGAAACAGTAGCTTACCGCTTAAATTCAGCCGGATAAACCAGAACTACAATTGTTTAAACGGCAAAGAAAGTATAAAAGCACAGCGTTTATTACTTCTATTGAAGAAAATAACGCTGTGCTTTTGTTCTTACGGTCAGAAAAACTCATTTCTGACTATCTCCTTTGAGCTACATCTTATCGTAACCGCAACACATCTCCAACTTCGGGTACATATTCGGCATCTTTTTTATTCATCTTATAGAGGTTCTTCAAGCGGATTCCATACTTCTGAGATATACTGTGCATAGAATCCCCATCTTTCACAATGTAGCGGGTGTAAGGTTTAGCAGCTTTCTTACTCTTTTCTTTCAGATAGATAATGTCACCCGCTTCCAAAGTGTATTCCTTATGAAGATCGTTGTACTTTACCAATTTCTTCCAACTGATATCGAACTCACCACCCAAATGTCTGAAAGTATCACCGTCACGCGCCACAATGTAGGCTAAATCGTTGGCAATATAAACCTGGTGAGGGTTTACTAGCCAGGGCTTCTTTTTTAGTTCCTTGGCCCACTGACGTGCAGCACGCTTACTCATGCCTTGACTATCATATTTGTAAAGGTCGTAATCTTCAATGATGGTAATCAAACGATTGGCATACGACGGATCGGTTGCATAGCCTGCTTTTTTCAATCCGCGCGCCCATCCTTTATAGTCAGTAATCTTCAATTTGAACAAAAAAGCATACCTTGAACCACGAGTCAGAAAGAGCGAATGATCTTCGTAAGAATCTTTAGGATGACGGTAGGCACGGAAACACTCATTGCGGGCATCGTCATCGTAGCGTACACTTTTTCCTTTCCAACCGCCGCCACATTTTATTCCAAAGTGATTGTTACTCTTCCTGGCTAGTGTACTACGACCAGCTCCGCTTTCCAACAGTCCCTGCGCCAAAGTAATGCTGGCCGGAATGCGATGTTGTTTCATCTGCTCCACAGCTAAGGGAGCATACTGCTTGATGTATGCCTGATAACTTGTATTCTTGCGCTGAGCAGAGAGAGTAATCGAAAGAGAAAGGAGTAGAACTGTTACAACAAGTTTGATAGTCTGCATCGTCTTTATTTTTGAGTTTTGCACAAAAGTCCGCAAAAGAATTGAAATAAACAATCTCTTTACTATCTTTGTAACATAAATTATAAAAGATAGCCCTATGAAAGAACTAAGTATCCGAATTGATGTGAAAATCTATCGTTTTGATGAGTTGAACGAAGCAGATCGCGCCCTGGTGGAAGCTGCCCGTGAAGCAACCTTCAGAAGTTATGCTCCTTACTCCCATTTCTCGGTAGGTGCAGCAGCCCGATTGACCGACGGCACCATTATTACCGGCAACAATCAGGAGAATGCAGCCTATCCTTCAGGAATTTGTGCCGAGCGTACTACCCTATTCTATGCCAACGCACAGCATCCCGACCTTCCTGTTGAAACTTTGGCCATTGCTGCCCGCAACGAACGGGGGGAATTCTTGCAACATCCCATTCCACCTTGTGGAGCCTGCCGGCAAGTGATGTTGGAAACAGAGAAAAGGTTCGGTCATCCGATGCGCATTCTACTGTTTGGCACCGAAGGCATCTATGAATTACAACAGGTAGGGGATTTGTTGCCCTTATCTTTCGACGAATCAGCCTTGAAATAAGACAATGGAACAGAAATACAAATGGTTCATCTTCCACAAAAGCCTGCTCTTGCTATCCAAAGGGCAGGCTTCAGTACATCATGTACCTTATGCCGCAGAAGCACCTTTTACTCCCGAAGCGGGAAGTAGAATCCATCAAGTAACTCTGCCCGATGGGGAAGTGGTAAAGGCTTTTGCCGTCAACGAACCGATTGATGATAACCGGTGGCAGATGGTTGATTTGCGGGCATCGTACGATTTCCTGCCTCTGGATGAGTACAAGGCTGCCGGAAAGGCTTTTCAAATACTCTATTGGGATGAGCATAGCCGCTTCTGCCCTGTGTGTGGCACTCCGACCAATCAGGAAACAGACATCATGAAGAAGTGTCCTCACTGCAACAACGAACTTTATCCGAACATATCCACCGCTATCATCGTGTTGATACGAAAAGAAGAGAAGATTTTGCTGGTACGTGCCCACAACTTCCGTGGAACTTTCTACGGACTGGTGGCAGGATTTTTGGAAGCAGGCGAAACGTTGGAACAATGTGTGCGAAGAGAGGTAATGGAGGAAACAGGACTCAGCATCAAAAACATCCGTTACTTCGATAGCCAGCCCTGGCCTTATCCCAGCGGACTGATGGTTGGTTTTACGGCAGACTATGATGGAGGGGAAATTAAATTACAAGCCGATGAATTAAGCGCTGGTTCCTTCTTCTCAAAAGATAATCTTCCGGAACTTCCACGCAAACTCAGCATTGCCCGTCGACTTATCGATTGGTGGCTGGAACAATCTTGAAGGAGAAAAGAAGAAAGATTGCAGGGTGTACTACTCACAAACGAACAACTACGAATGAAACGACTCTCATTCACATCAACCAATCAAGTACACCGCTGCAATCTATATTTTGAATTGCTTTTCGGTAGCTTCTGCCCTACTCTTCCCATCTTTTTCATCTATCTCAATAACATCTCCCGCACAAAATAGTTATTCAAACCCTGTTAATAAACACTAAGGGAACGTTCCCGAAAAAACCCTCGGTGTTACAAAAATAATACCGAAGGTTTTGGCTGTAACACCGAGCCTTTTGAGCGTAACAGCGTGGTGTTACTTTTGCCTCTTTGGGCTTTATTCTTTCAAGCCTTTGAGTAGGAGGTTTAATAAAGGATAGGAATGATAAGAAGATAGGAAAAAGAAACGTGGTTGCGATTGATTATCAAAATCTTACCCTCAACTGCAGTTGCAAATCGGCTTTCTTATTGCTGGCAATCAGATCATTTCCGGAGCCGATACTTTCCCTGTCTTGGTAAATGGTCTGACCAAACTTCAAAATGCACATCAGATGTGTGCCAAGGTCGTAACGCAGGTGGGCGGTATAGCGAAATCCTCGTCCGTAGTACGAAGGTGTATAGAAAGTGTTCAGCAATCCCTTTTCATAAGAGTAGACTCGGCTGTCATAGTCGTCTGTATGAAAGTAACTGCCTTGCAAGGTGACCGTCAAAGGGAAGCTGGAGCAGGTGTAACTCACCATTTGGGTGGCCATGTAGCCCTGTGCACTCTTGACGTAGTCTTGCTTGAAGCAATTATAGTCCAACGTTGTGCGCAATTTCCACTCATCTGAAGCATATTCCAGCCGATAACGCAAGCGATGATGGTAGGTAGGATAGATTAGTTCGCCGCTGCTTCCCGTAACATCCCGTTCTTTGCGCTTCAAGCGATAGTTTAGCAGCATCGACCAGCGGCCTCGGGGAGTAAATGCCACTTGAAACATTCCATCGACTCCTTGCGACGACTTGCTGATACGGTACTTCCACCACGGGAAGGAGAACATGTCTACCGACGCAAAGAAACGCCAGTATGCAAAAGGAGTAGCCTCCAACGCCACATACCATCCGTTCTCATTTTTGGACGTAGAGCTTTCGGAAAAGGCGTGTGCAAACAGCGCCCAATAGTCTTCCGTGTAGTAACGGTGGGTCAGTTGTAGGCGATAGTCTGCAGAGAAACGGTATGAGAGGTGGTTGACGGCAGCAAACCCCTCTTTTCCCTTGGCGACCTCTCCCTTCCAAAGAAAATGTCCCAAACGGTATTGATAATCCAGTCCGACATTATAGAAATGGTTGCCTTGCAGATTGAATTTGGAATACTCGCGGAGATTGGGCCGGTAAGGCTTGTCGAAGTAGTAGTAGATGCCCGTAACGCCGACGTGTAATTTCTCTTTTTCATAGGTCAGATTGCCGCCAATCAGCTGTTGGGTGAAGCTATTCATCTTCTCTGCCTCTTTTTCTGTGCGATGCAGGCCGGTTTTGTCGATGGAAGTAATGACTCCCTCTTTCACCGTACCGTCCATGTCGCGATGCGAGTAGAAAGCAGAAAGGTTCAACCCGGAGAACAGACGAACCGTGGCGGCCACTCCGCGAAAATAATCATATTCGCTTGTTGAAGAGTGCTTTCGTATGCCCGTTGCTCGGTAACCTGAAGTAAGCAAGGAGAAACTCTTTCCCGAAGCAAAGCTATTGCCCAGCACCAATCCCTGTCCGAAGCTAAGTCGGTAGGTTCCCAGCAGCAATTGTTGCAATCGTCCTAATCCTTTCAGCTGAAGATAGTAAGAATAGTGGTCGTAACCCTGATTGTCGTGCAAGGCAAAGAAAGGTTCGCCGGCATCTTTCTCGCCCGAGAAGCCCACTTGCAGATAGTTTCTGTAACGAAACTGATAACGCAGAGAGTGATATTGTTTAGGGCCGAGATAAGCATCCTGATATCCTTTGCGAGTGTAGAGAGGCTGGTCAAAACGTGTCTGTATTTCATGCGTACCATACTTAGCAATCTCTTTCAAGCCGGGGAACTTTCGCTTTTTCTTCTCTTTCCTGACGCAGACAAACGGCTTCAGATACTCTATTGTACGTCTGTCCATTCCTTCCACCAGCAACAGTTCCTGCAATGTCTCCATTCCTCCGTGCAGATAGATGTATGCCTGCAGGTTTTCGATTTGTTCTTCGGTCAGAAAAGGAAGAGCTTTCAGTTGTTCTCGCGTGGCTGTGTTCAGATTCAGTGGTTCTTCCTGCAGATGCGACAACTCTTCCAGTTCGTCCTCCCAATCGGCATCTTCTATCTCCATTGCCAACACCTCCAGGTTCTCTTGCCACAGTCTGGTCGTCGGTTGCTGCGAGAAAGTAAGCAAAGGAAAGATAAGTAAAAGCAGAAGTAATTTGATGCGACACATAACCGGATTGTTTGAGTGAGGCAAATATAGGGAGTTTTGATTGAAACAAACAGAGCTGTTTTGATTTTCTTCCGAAAAACCTCTATCTTTGCCCCAAGTAAATGCAAAGGGGTGCCCGGACGGGCTGAGATCATACCCTTGAACCTGATGCAGTTAGTACTGCCGTAGGAATTGGATTTTAACGTACACCTCGCTTCGGTCGTCCCCAACTCGGGGAAAGCTTCTTTGGATTTACGCTTATGTTTCATGCTAAAATGTATTGTTATGAAGGTATTTGTAAACAACAAGGAAGTGGAAACCGGGGCTGCTACCCTCTCCCAACTCTCCCAAGAACTGAATCTGCCGGCCGCGGGCATCGCCGTGGCGGTGAACAACCGTATGATTCCTCGCACGGAGTGGGATGCTCATCCGCTCGCCGAGGGGGACAAAGTGATTGTGATTAAGGCCGTGTGCGGCGGATAGTTATAAATGGAACACAGAGACACGGAGGCACAGAGTTATAATTACTCCTCTGTGTCTTTGTGTCTCTGTGTTCAGAAAAGGAAAAACCATGAACAATGAATTAAAAGCAAAGAGCCGTGTGCAGTTCATCACGCACTTCACGGAACGGTATTCTTACCTCGACTCTGTGCGGCTGGCACTGGAGGGCGGATGCAAGTGGATACAGTTGCGGATGAAGGATACTCCCCTTCCCGAGGTGGAAGCCGTGGCACGGGAGGCGATGGCCTTGTGCAAGGAAGCGGATGCGGTGTTCATCATCGACGACCATGTGGAACTGGTGAAGAAGTTGGGGGCTGACGGCGTGCATCTGGGCCGGGAAGACATGCCCATCCACGAGGCCCGCAAGTTGCTGGGCGACGGATTCATCATCGGCGGAACGGCCAACAATTTCTTCCACGTGCAGCAGCACTACATCGGCGGAGCGGACTACATCGGCTGCGGCCCCTACCGCTTCACCCGAACGAAAAAGAAGTTGTCGCCCACACTCGGCACGGAAGGTTACGTGCGCATCACCAGTCAGATGAAGGAAAAAGGCATCGGCCTGCCCATCGTGGCCATCGGCGGCATCACGGACGAGGACATCCCCGCACTGATGCAGACGGGCGTGACGGGCATCGCACTGAGCGGCTCGATACTGCGGGCGGAGAATCCGGTGGAGGAGATGAAGAAGATTATTAACTTGATGGCACGCGGATGACGCAGATTAGGCAGATGACCGCAGATAATATAATAAGTATAGCGGCGCGAAGCCAAACAGAAATAATCTGCGGTCATCTTGCCGCATCTGCGTCATCTGCGTGCCCCAAAAAACATACACACAATATGGAAAAACTTATCATTGCCGGGCGTGAGTTCAGCTCGCGCCTGTTCCTGGGAACGGGAAAGTTCCACTCGAACGAACTGATGAAGCAGGCCATCGTGGCTTCGGAGACCGAAATGGTGACCGTGGCGATGAAGCGCGTCGAACTGGACGACAAGGAGGACGACCTGCTGACACACATCTTGAACCCCTCCATCCAGCTGCTGCCCAACACCAGCGGCGTGCGCAATGCCGAGGAGGCCGTGTTTGCCGCACAGATGGCGCGCGAGGCGTTCGGCACCAACTGGCTGAAACTGGAGATTCACCCCGACCCGCGCTACCTGCTGCCCGACTCGGTGGAGACGCTGAAGGCTACGGAGCAGCTCGTGAAGCTGGGCTTCGTGGTGCTGCCCTACTGTCAGGCCGACCCCACGCTGTGCAAGCACCTGGAGGAGGCCGGAGCCGCCACGGTGATGCCGCTCGGCGCGCCCATCGGCACGAACAAGGGACTTCAGACGCGCGACTTCCTGCGCATCATCATCGAGCAGGCCAACGTGCCGGTGGTAGTGGATGCGGGCATCGGTGCGCCCAGCCATGCCGCCGAGGCGATGGAGATGGGGGCTTCGGCCTGTCTGGTGAACACGGCCATTGCCGTGGCGGGCAATCCCGTGGAGATGGCCATCGCCTTCAAGGAGGCCGTCGTCGCCGGTCGCCGCGCTTACGAGGCCGGGCTTGGTGCAACGAGTGACAACCTAGTGGCGGAGGCTTCGTCACCGCTTACCGCGTTTTTGAATGATTTATAAACAAGCATGGGATGGGATGGAATGGCACGCGGATGACGCAGATTAGGCAGATGACCGCAGATTTTTTCTTTTTGGCTGCGCACCGCTTCCTTATAATATTATCTGCGGTCATCTGCCTAATCTGCGTCATCCGCGTGCCATTCCCCATCCCCCATCCCATCCCAATAAACTATTAGCATCATGGAAAAGGACAAGAAATACTACGCACAGCGCGAGAAGGCTTACATGAGCGGCGCGCTATACCCCGACATCCGCGTGGGGATGCAGAAGGTGAACCTCACGCCCACCGTGGACATCGTGAACGGCGAGAAGGTCATCACACCCAACAAACCGGTCTACATCTACGACACCGGAGGACCCTTCACCGACCCCGCCATCACCGTGGACCTGAAGAAGGGCATCGCACCCATCCGAAAGGCATGGATTGACAAGCGTCGGGCCGAGGGACAGCCCCTGGGACAGATGGCCTGCGCACGAGCCGGCATCATCACCCCCGAGATGGAGTACGTCTCCATCCGCGAGAACATGAACTGCCGCGAGCTGGGCATCACGACGCACATCACCCCCGAGTTCGTCCGCCAAGAGATTGCCGAAGGACGAGCCGTGCTGCCCGCCAACATCAACCACCCGGAGAGCGAACCGATGATTATCGGCCGCAACTTCCTGGTGAAAATCAACACCAACATCGGAAACTCAGCCACCACCTCGGGCATCGAGGAGGAGGTGGACAAGGCCGTGTGGAGCTGCCGATGGGGCGGCGACACGCTGATGGACCTCAGCACCGGCAACAACATCCACGAGACGCGCGAAGCCATCCTGCGCAACTGCCCCGTGCCGATGGGCACCGTGCCCATCTATCAGGCACTGGAGAAGGTGGACGGGCGGACGGAGGACCTGACGTGGGAAATCTACCGCGACACCCTCATCGAGCAGTGCGAGCAGGGGGTGGACTACTTCACCATCCACGCCGGCATCCGCCTGAAGAACGTACACCTGGCCGACAAGCGCCTGTGCGGCATCGTGAGCCGGGGCGGAAGCATCATGAGCAAGTGGTGCATCGCCCACAACCAGGAAAGCTTCCTCTACGAACACTTTGACGAGATATGCGACATCCTGGCGCGCTACGACGTGGCCGTCTCCCTGGGCGACGGACTGCGCCCCGGATGCACGGCCGACGCCAACGACGAGGCGCAATTTGCCGAGCTGGACACGCTGGGCGAACTCGTGCTCCGCGCCTGGGCCAAGGACGTGCAAGCCTTCATCGAAGGCCCCGGCCATGTGCCCCTGCACAAGATTCAGGAGAACATGGAGCGGCAGATACGCTCCTGCCACAACGCCCCCTTCTACACCCTCGGCCCGCTGGTGACGGACATCGCGCCGGGCTACGACCACATCACCTCGGCCATCGGCGCCACGCAAATCGGCTGGCTGGGCACCGCCATGCTCTGCTACGTCACCCCCAAGGAGCACCTCGGACTGCCCAACCGCGAGGACGTGCGCACCGGCGTCATCACCTACAAGATAGCCGCCCACGCCGCCGACCTGGCCAAGGGTCACCCCGGCGCACAGATTCGCGACAACGCCCTCAGCAAGGCCCGTTTCGAGTTCCGCTGGCGCGACCAGTTCCACCTCTCGCTCGACCCCGACCGTGCCGAGGAGTACTTCCGCGAAGGCCGCCACACCGACGGCGAGTACTGCACCATGTGCGGCCCCAACTTCTGCGCCATGCGCCTCAGCCGCGACATCCGGCGGGGGAATAGTTAAGGCTTCGGGGTAGCCCGAAACCCTTTCGGAGCGGTACGAAACACCGGCGAAGTGCTTCGACACCGCCACGGAGCGGTACGAGACGCCGACGAAGTGCTTCGACACCGCCACGGAGCGGTACGAAACGCCGGCGAAGTGCTTCGAAGCCGTTTCGGAGGGCTACGAAATGCCGGCGAAGTGCTTCGAAGCCGTTTCGGAGAGGTCGGCGGCCCCGGCGAAGTGGTTCGGCGGCATCTCGGAGGGGTCGGCGGCCCCGGCGAAGTGGTTCGACACCGTTTCGGAGCGGTACGAAGCCTCAGCGAAGTGGTTCGTCGCCGTTTCGGAGCGGTACGAAGCCCCGGCGAAGTGCTTCGAAGCCATTTCGGAGCGGTACGAAGCCCCGGCGAAGTGGTTCGACGGCATTTCGGAGCGGTACGAAACCGGCTTCACTGGGGGAATACGGTATCTCGGCTCCCCTCCTTCTGGAAGGAGGGGTGGCACAAGGTGACGGGGTGGTAGGTGAATACATAAAGTAAACTAACTCTACCTACCACCTCCCCCTGCGGGTACTCCACCCCCTCCGGCTCCCCCGTTATCGGGGGAGAGCAATTTCCAGAAGGAGGAGAGCCGAGATACCCCAGAAAAGAAATCAGAAATCAGAAATCAGAAATCATAAACCCGTCTTATGTTCAACGAAGAAATCCAAACCATCCCGTGGCAGGAGACCACGGACCGAATATACGCCATGACCGACGCCGACGTGCGCCGCGCCCTCACCCGCGAACGCTGCACGGTGGACGACTTCATGGCCCTCATCTCCCCCGCCGCCGCGCCCTATCTGGAGCAGATGGCCCGGCTGAGCCGCCACTACACCCGCGAGCGGTTCGGGCGCACCATGTCGATGTTCATCCCGCTCTACCTCACCAACTCGTGCGCCAACTCGTGCGTCTACTGCGGCTTCCACGTCAGCAACCCCATGGCC
The DNA here is from genome assembly GCA_017621035.1 of Bacteroides sp. Taxonomy (GTDB): domain Bacteria; phylum Bacteroidota; class Bacteroidia; order Bacteroidales; family Bacteroidaceae; genus Bacteroides. Next base: position 14,376 of record JAGATY010000056.1, read on the forward strand.
CGCACCATCCTCACGCCCGAGGAGATGGAGCAGGAATACCGGGCCATCAAGCGCCTCGCCCCCTTCGAGAACCTCCTCCTGGTGACGGGCGAGAATCCCGCCAAGGCCGGCGTACCCTACCTCGCCCGCGCCCTCGACCTGGCCAAGAAATACTTCGCCAACCTGAAGATTGAAGTCATGCCCCTCAAGGCCGAGGAGTACGCCGAGCTGGTGAAGCACGGGCTGAACGGCGTCATCTGCTTCCAGGAGACCTACAACCGCGAGCGCTACAACCTCTACCACCCACGCGGCATGAAGTCCAAGTTCGACTGGCGCGTCAACGCCCCCGACCGCATGGGCCAGGCCGGCGTCCACTCCATCGGCATGGGCGTGCTCATCGGGCTGGAAGACTGGCGCACCGACGTCACCATGATGGCCCACCACCTGCGCTACCTGCAACGCCACTACTGGCGCACCAAGTACAGCGTCAACTTCCCCCGCCTGCGCCCCGCCGAGAACGGCGGCTTCCAGCCCAACGTGGTGATGACCGACTGCGAGCTGGCCCAGCTGACCTTCGCCATGCGCATCTTCGACCACGACGTGGACATCTCCTACTCCACCCGCGAAACGCCCCACCTGCGCGACCACATGGCCACCCTCGGCGTCACCACCATGAGCGCCGAGAGCAAGACCGAGCCGGGCGGCTACTTCACCCACCCCCAAGCCCTGGAGCAGTTTGCCGTGAGCGACGACCGCACCGCCCGCGAAGTCTGCCTCCGCCTGAAGGAGCTGGGTCTGGAACCGGTGTGGAAGGATTGGGATAGTAGTTTTGACCAAGCCTCTGGCTCCTTAGAGTCCTTAAGGTCCCTAAAGTCTTTAAAGTCCTTAGGGTCTTTAGAGTCATAAAAGACATAAAAAAAGATGCGTTGATGCCACCCACCGGTGAATCAACGCATCTTCTTATACGTGTGTAATGCTCTTCTTACTTCAAAAAGTCTTCTTACTTCAACGAAACAACAACCTTGCCCTTAACTTCTTCAGTGGCAACCTTGTCTTCTCTCAGCAACCAGCCCAGCCCCAGGTAAAGCTCCTTGTCGGTCATTTCCGCAGCCTTCTTAATCTGTGCAGTTGTCATTCCCTCAGTACCATTGAGTACATTCCAAATTTTACCGGCAAATTCACCGGCCTTTTCTTGTAACATTTTCATTTTGTTTTTTAGTTAGACTTATTACCTCTTCCTCATCACGAGGTTTTCTGGTATCATTTCGGCCGCAAAGGTAGCTATTTTTATGTTATAAAACATGTTTTTGGTGAATATTTTAGCAAAATCTTAGTTGTTTTCGCCACAACAAAGGTACTAAAATGAAAGCAAATCACAACAGAAAAGAGTTTTTTGAAAAGCATGAGGAAGTTATTACAAAGGTACTAAAATGAAAATCACAACAATGAAGCTCTCTCGCAGAAACAGACTTTCGTTGTTTTAGCATAAATAAGGCGGGGCTGTTTCAACTCCACCTTTTATATATCAGTTCCATAATGGTTCAGATTGCCAGTTTTCAGGAAATCCCATAGCTTTCAACACAGTCTTTGGCTTGTCTGATAGCAAATCAACGATTTCCTTTCTGAACTGATGGTTGGGGACAATACTTTGTTCCATATAAGCCAAATAACATAATTGGGCATATAGTTTCATTGGACGAATATGTTGGTTAGTTATCCATTTCAATGGTAATTCCTGTGGAAGTTTTGGAATAACAGGAAAGCGTCTGTTCCAAAGTCGTACGTGGTGGGCGCAACAATTTCTAAGGACAGAAGCTGCTTTAATCCAATTTTCAAGAAAAGGATATTGTGGTAGATTGAAACTTTTGGCTACCCTCTTTTTCACCTCAGCATCTTTCATATTACAATACAACTTTGATAATGTACCGAAAGATACGACCTCCAATGTTTTCCAAACAGGAGGAAAATCAGGCTTTTCGTATTTTCTGAAATGTTCTTGGATGAAATCTTCTTTTGAACGGCCAAGCTCATTTTTTAGACTTAATAAACAATGTTCATAGATGACTGCGTTCTTGAACAGAGAGTTATCCATAAACCAAAATGAACCTAACTTCAATGAGAAATGGTGAATAATTCTTGTTCTGAGTGCTATTTCGATATTCTGAATGGCAGTAAATATCAAAGCTCTTAGTTCTTCGTCAAGAAGATAAAGGTTTATCACATCATCAAAATGAGTATTGGGAAAAAACTGATGATTGTCGGACTCGCTATCCGTTTCCATTGAACGCCAATAACTTGCCAATCTGAAATAGCTGATAGAGCCAAGTAGCTCCAAAGCTTCGCTTTCGTTGGTAATAATCATTCCTCTTTCTCTCAACTTACAAAGCTGTTCAGGAAAATCAATTGGCAACTTGTTGTACTCCATAACCTCATATAAAAACGAAGTCCCATCGTGGTACGCATCGTTGAGAGGCGTGATGGGAACTGTTGTTGCAAAGATAAGTATTCTTTTTTATATAGCAAACAATGGAGGATATTTTTATTTTGATATAACATTTTAAAGACTTATACCACCTATTTAAACGAAAAGTAGAGCTTTTTTATCGAAACAACAAACATTCAATAACATTTTAAACCGAAGGTGGGTAGGAAACTTTCAGTACGCCTAATCAGGTGGGTAAAGAAACTAGCTAGTAGTAAATAAGTAACTACCTAGTAGTAGTTGAGTGATTACCTAGTAGTAGTTAAGTGACTACCTAGTACTAGTTGGGTGACTACCTAGTAGTAGTTGGGTGACTACCTAGTAGTAGTTGGAGAGAAGAGTTAGAGGAGGGGGAGGAAGAGAAGGTTGATATCCCTTATTAAACAAAGAACTCTCCTGCGGGCGTGCCGTAGGAGAGTCTTTTTTATCTCAATTAAGTTAGGTTTCTTGAGATTAGCAGCTCAGCTTGTTGTCTGAACCAAGCACGTTGATGATTTTGTGCTTGTAGAGTTTTTCCATATTGTCACGAGCCGGGCCGAGGTACTTACGCGGGTCAAATTCAGCGGGCTTTTCAGCAAATGTCTGACGGATAGCAGCTGTCATGGCCAAACGTGAGTCTGAGTCGATGTTAATCTTACATACTGCAGACTTGGCAGCTTCGCGCAACCACTCTTCGGGAATACCGATAGCAGCCTTCAGTGCACCACCAAACTTGTTGATAGTAGCTACTTCATCTTGAGGAACTGAAGATGAGCCGTGGAGTACGATGGGGAATCCGGGCAACTTCTCTTCTACAGCCTTCAGCACGTCGAATGCCAAGGGAGGAGGTACCATAAGACCGGTCTTCGGGTCGATAGTACATTGTTCGGGAGTGAACTTGTAAGCACCGTGAGAAGTACCAATTGAGATAGCCAATGAGTCGCAACCTGTACGAGTAGCGAAGTCGATTACCTCTTCCGGATTAGTGTATGTGTGGTGGTCAGAAGATACTTCGTCTTCCACACCGGCCAGTACGCCGAGTTCGCCTTCTACAGTTACATCGAATTGGTGAGCATATTCTACCACCTTCTTGGTCAGAGCGATGTTTTCTTCATAAGGCAGGTGAGAACCGTCGATCATTACTGAAGAGAAGCCAGAGTCGATACAGCTCTTGCAAGTTTCAAAAGTATCACCGTGGTCCAGGTGAAGAACGATTTCAGGTTTTTCGCAACCCAATTCCTTTGCATATTCTACAGCACCTTGAGCCATGTAGCGCAACAGTGTAGCGTTAGCGTATTGGCGGGCACCCTTAGATACTTGCAGAATAACCGGAGACTTTGTTTCAACGGCAGCCTTGATGATGGCTTGCATCTGTTCCATGTTATTGAAGTTGAAAGCCGGAATTGCATAACCGCCAGCTACTGCCTTAGCAAACATTTCTTTGGTGTTTACCAGACCCAAATCTTTGTAATTTACCATTTTTATTAAATTTAATTGTTAGTGAATTCAAATTCTAGGCAAAGGTAAGCATTATACTTTAAAGTGGTATAACCGAGGGGCACAAAATAATGTTCAAAGTTCAGATAAATTCACCTAAAAGGGCTGATTGGGGAGCAGAAGTTTTAAGATTGTCAACTCCACGTTGCAAACAGGGCATTTATTTCCTGCCTTGCGGCTTCTCTTTCGCAGCACTCCTCCCTCCCCTCTCTCCCACTCTGCTTCCCCTTCGCACTGCTTGCCACCCACCGCCTCACTGCCGGCAAGCAATCACCACTCTTATACTTTCCGATGCGCAGACTTACCCCGGCCGACCGGCAGACTAGTACCTATCATGCACAAGATGCCAACTTATGCTGCACAAGATGGCATCTTATGCAACACAAGATGGCATCTTGTGCATATTTCCTTTTAATGCGGAGGTTCGGAGGGTCTATTCCGGAAGAAGGGCGGAAGCCAGCTGCCGGCTGTCCGGTCAGTGAGTTCAGTCCTTCAGATAGATGACCGTAGGCAGGTGGTCGCTATACCCGTTGAGCCACGCACGCCCACCGTGGGTACGCAGGGGTGTACCTTTGTACTTGCCATCTTGTTGGAAAAGGTAGTCGCGCATGTGTATCTCGCAGCTGTCGTAACGCAGTTTCTTTTTTCCCTTCAGGAAGGAGCGTGAGAGCAGTATCTGATCAAAAAGGTTCCACTTGCCGCGATAGATGAGTGTGCCTACACCCTTGTCCTCCAGCACCTCCCACCAGGGGTTGTAGAACTCACCCTTCTGCACCTCCTTGGGGTATTTGCGAGCCGGCAGGGTTGCCAGACTTTCGTCCATGGGGTCATCGTTCAGGTCGCCCATCACTACCAACTTCAGCTTCTTGTCTGTGCGTAACAACGAGTCTTTCAGCGCTTTCACCTGACGGGCAGCGTGTACCCGCACGGGCGATTTGGCTCCCCGCGACGGCCAATGGTTTACGATGACGCAGAGTCGCTTACCCGCCAACTCACCGTCCACAATGAGGAAACCACGGGTCAGATGCACCGTGTCGCCCTGGAAAGGTTCCGAAAGCACCAGCTTCGATGCCTTCACGGTGAACTGTTCAGGGTCGTAAAGCAGAGCACAGTCTATACCTCGCTTGTCGGGTCCCTCGTAATGGATGAAGCGATAGTTAGCGATGGCAGGCTGCTTCACCAAGTCGGCCAGCACGCGATTGTTCTCCACCTCGGCCAGTCCTATCACGGCCGGGCCTTGCGGAGTGCGTTGGCGAGCCAGTTCGCCCAACACTTTGGAGAGGTTTTTCAGCTTGGCCTCGTACTTCTTCGCGCCCCATGTGTAGCGTCCGTCAGGCAGAAACTCGGCATCGTTCTTACCCGCATCGTGGATGGTATCAAACAGATTTTCAACATTGTAGAATGCAATGCTATGCAACTTATTCTTTTTGTTTTGCGCCTCCAGCACCGAAAGGCAGAGGCAGCAAGCAAGGAGAGAGAGAAATAATTTCTTCATTTGACAGATATTTTAGTAGCGACAAAGATAGAAGAAAGCTAGAATTGCAACAAATTTATTCAGAAGAATGTATTTTTCTCTTAAAACATTTTCGCCATTCAAAAGAAAAGCACTATCTTTGCGCCCTGAATAAAAAGACCATTACACTATTTATTACCAAAATAGTAACAGAATATAAATCTAAAAAAAGAAATAAGGAAATGAAAAAAGGTATTCATCCCGAAAATTATCGTCCGGTAGTATTCAAAGACATGTCTAATGGCGATATGTTCTTGTCTCGTTCTACTGTAAACACTAAGGAAACTATCGAGTTCGAAGGCGAAACTTATCCGTTGGTAAAGTTGGAAATCTCTAGTACTTCTCACCCGTTCTACACCGGTAAGTCTAAGTTGGTTGACACAGCCGGTCGTGTTGATAAGTTCATGAGCCGTTACGCTCGTACAAAGAAATAATTTGCCTTATAGTATATAATAAGGTATCAAAAAAGGGCATCCTTCGCAAAAGGATGCCCTTTTTGTTTGGGGTGATTGCCCGAATGTTACTTACGGAAGGGCGGTTTCACTACCACTGCCTTGAGTTTACGTCCGCGCATATCGATGGCAATCTCTGTTCCGGGCTTGCTGAACTCCGGTTTCACGTATCCCAAGCCGATACCAATCTTGCGGGTGGGTGACATGGTGCCTGAAGTTACTACACCCATTGGTTCGCCTTCAGACGTCAGTAATGTGTAGCCATGACGCGGAATGCCTCTATCCACCATTTCAAAGCCTACCAGTTTGCGGCTAACGCCTTCGGCCTTTTGTTTCTCCAGAGCGGCACGGTTGGTAAACTCTTTACCATCCACGAACTTGGTAATCCAACCCAAGCCGGCTTCGATGGGTGACGTTGTGTCGTCCAGGTCGTTACCGTAGAGACAGAAGCCCATCTCCAGACGGAGTGTATCGCGTGCGCCCAGTCCTATCGGTTTGATGCCAAACTCAGCACCGGCTTCAAACACAGCGTCCCAAATCTTCTGAGCATCTTCCGGATAGAAGTAAAGCTCGAAGCCTCCGGCTCCGGTGTAACCGGTATTGGAGATAATCACATCGGGCAGTCCGGCAAACTCGCCATGCGTGAAGTTGTAGTAAGGAATGGCAGAAAGGTCAATGGAGGTCAGCTTCTGCAAGGTTTCGGTAGCTTTCGGACCTTGAACAGCCAACTGTGCCATGCGATCGGAAGCATTCTCCAGTTCGGCTCCGACCTGATTGTGAGATACACACCAGTTCCAATCTTTCTCAATGTTGGCAGCATTTACCACCAGCAGATACTTCTCCGGCTCGTAATGATAGACCAACAGGTCGTCCACAATGCCACCTTCTTCGTTAGGGAAACAGGTGTACTGCACCTTACCCGGAGTAAGTACTGCCACATTGTTGGAAGTGACTTGTTGCAAGAAAGCCAGGGCGTTAGGGCCTTTTACCCAGAACTCGCCCATATGCGAAACGTCGAACACGCCGACACCCTGACACACAATCATGTGTTCTTCAATAATACCTGTGTACTGAATGGGCATGTTATAGCCCGCAAACTCGTGCATGCTGGCACCAAGTGCAATGTGTTTTTCGGTAAAGGGGGTTGTTTTCATGATAGTTTGATTTATGATTTTTGATTTGAGATTTCTTCTACACTTTCATCTTTCATCTTTCTACTTTCCACTTTCACTTGTTTCCCACCAGTTCGGCAATCTTCACTACTACGTTCATTGCTTTCTCCATGCTTTGGATGGGCACGAACTCGTAACGACCGTGGAAATTAAGACCGCCGGCGAAGATGTTGGGACAAGGCAATCCTTTGAAGGAGAGTTGTGCACCGTCGGTACCTCCGCGAATGGCTTTTACATGCGGTTCAACGCCTACTGCCTTCATAGCCTCGAAAGCTGTGTCGATGATGTGCATCACCGGTTCTATTTGTTGACGCATGTTGTAATATTGGTCACGCATTTCAAGTATGGCAGTGCCTTCACCGAACTCTGCATTGATAAAGGCTACCAGTCGCTCGATGGTGTGTTTGCGTGCCTCAAACTTTTCGCGGTTATGGTCACGGATGATGTATGAAACCGAGGTCTGTTCCACTTCGCCCTCAATACCAATGAGGTGATAGAAACCTTCATAGCCTTCTGTACACTCGGGAGTTTCTTGTGCCGGAAGCAGAGAGATGAAGCGGTTGGCTACCCTGATGGAGTTCACCATCTTGTTCTTGGCATAACCCGGATGGACATTGCTGCCTTTGAAAGTAATCTTAGCGAAAGCTGCGTTGAAGTTCTCAAACTCCAGCTCCCCTACCTCACCGCCATCCATGGTATAAGCCCAGTCACAACCAAACTTCTCCACGTCGAACTTGTGAGCGCCAAGGCCAATCTCTTCATCAGGATTAAAGCCGATACGAATCTTGCCATGCTTGATTTCAGGATGTTCCTGCAGATAGACAATGGCGGAAACTATCTCTGCAATGCCTGCTTTATCGTCGGCACCCAACAGCGTTTTGCCATTGGTAACGATAAGATCCTCCCCTTTGTGGGCCAACAGTTCCGGGAAGCGGGTGGTAGAGAGGACGATGTTCTCATCGGCACACAGCATAATGTCGCTACCATCGTAGTTCTCTACAATACGGGGACATACATCCTTACCGCTCATATCCGGGCTGGTGTCCATGTGGGCAATAAAGCCAATGGTAGGCAAAGGTTTGTCGGTATTGGCAGGAAGTGTGGCAAAGAGATAGCCGTTGTCATCCAACGAAATATCTTCCAAGCCCAAACCTTCCAACTCTTCTTTCAGATACTTGGCAAATACCATCTGTTTAGGAGTACTGGGAGTTACTCCACTCTCTTCGCTCGATTGTGTATCGAAGCTGACATACTTAAGGAAACGTTCAACTAAAGTCATATTTATAAGTTTTAAATCCACTACTTAAATAAGCTGTATTCAACATCAGGTCTGAAAGACCAGATATCGAACTGACGTTAAACAGGTATGCTGACACTTACCGCCAAAACACTCGGTGTTACAGAGAAAACACTCGGTGTTACGAGAGAAACAGTTAAGTGTTACCGAAGAAACACTCGGTGTTACAGCCAAAACACTCAGTGTTATCAGAAGAATGCTCACACTTACGGCAACAAGTGTACGCAGCACCTTTTAAACTCGCCCGTAAAGATAGAGAAAGAGGTGTGAAATGGCAAGCAAATCACACCTCTTTTTATAATTATTCAAAATTTAGAGCGGCAGAACCGCGCAAGTTAATGAGGAAGAGTTCAAAAATTCACTGTGTTAAAAGCAGCTGCTTCCATCGAAACAGTGGGTACAAACCTTACATTTCGGCAAACCGATGGCCTCGACAAGTGTTTCCAACGTATTGAACTTGAGCGATGTCAAGCCGAAACGTTCCCGGATAATCTCCACCATCCGATTGTACTCGGGTGAGCCGGTTGTGGCATATCGCTCCAGGTTCTTGTTTTCATCGCCCTCCAACTCTTTGATAATGCGACGGGTTATCAGCTCCAGCGGGCTTTTGGAGGATGTAAAACCAATGAAGGGACAAGAGTAAATCAGTGGCGGACAAGCAATACGGACGTGTGCCTCCTTTGCACCATAGTCATACAGAATCTTAACGTTGTCACGCAGTTGAGTGCCTCGAACAATGGAGTCGTCACAGAAGAGCAATCGCTTACCTTCCAGCATGGCTCGGTTGGGAATAAGCTTCATCTTGGCCACCAGACTACGCATTTCCTGCTTACTTGGTGTGAAGCTGCGGGGCCAGGTGGGAGTGTACTTGGAGATGGCGCGATGATAAGGCACCCCTTTTCCTTCGGCGTACCCCAAAGCCATGCCAACTCCGGAGTCCGGAATGCCGCAAACGCAATCTACTTCCGAGTCGTCGGTCTGTCCCATCTTGAATCCCGAGGTAAAGCGCACCTGTTCTACGTTCACTCCTTCATAGCAGGAGGTGGGGAAGCCGTAGTACACCCATAGGAACGAGCATATCTGCATGCCCTCGTTAGGTTGGCGCATCTGCTCCACGCCGTTGGCACGCAGACGAACAATTTCCCCGGGTCCGAGGTAACGATCTATTTCGTAATCCAGGTTGGGAAGGCTGCTCGACTCGCTACAGGCGGCATAAGCCCCCTCTTTCTTTCCCAAGACGATGGGGGTGCGTCCCCACTTATCGCGAGCTGCGATAATACCATCCTCAGTCAAGAGTAGCATGGAGCAGGAACCTTTGACGTGACGAAACACGTTCTCGATGCCGTCCACAAAATCTTTTCCTTGTATAATAAGCAGTGCGATGAGTTCGGTTTGATTGGTCTTACCAGAGGAGAATTCGGCCAGATGCATGTGCTTTGCCAACAAGTCCTTCTCGATTTCCTCCAGATTAGTCACTTTGGCAACGGTGACAATGGCGAATCGTCCCAGGTGGGAGTTGATGATAATGGGCTGTGCATCCGTGTCGCTGACAATGCCGACACCGCTGCATCCCTTGAACTTATCCAGTTCGTCTTCAAACTTTGTTCGGAAGTAGGTGCTTTCTAAGTTATGAATGGAACGCGCAAAAGCTTTATCTTCTGCATCATAAGTGGCCATACCGCCACGTTTTGTTCCCAAGTGGGAATGATAATCTGTACCATAGAACAGGTCTGACATACAAGGGGCCGTGGCCACAGTTCCGAAAAAACCTCCCATAAACTTATATTTTGCGGTTAAAGATTTAACGGCCGCAAAGGTAGCATTTAATATTGGAAAGGCATGCAGCTACAAACGTTTTTTTGCCCTCCGTCCGAGGGGGAGATAACAAAAAATCCCACAAGACCGAGGCCTTGTGGGATTCTAAAAAAACTAATACCCGTTTGAAAACAACTAAATTTTAACTCTTTAAACTATTTCAATAAAAAAAACTAGTCGTTTATCTCCATTTCTTAACCTGCTTCAAATCAGCGGGAGTCGCTTCAATGAGGCTTAAAGCGAAGCCACCACTACGAGCAAGCTTCACGGACATCTTATTCTTGGCTGTTACGATGCCCTTCTTAATCTGGTAGGAAGTCGGATTTTCCTTGTAGTCAGCATCTTTGCCGTCGGCATAAAGAGTGGCAACATACTTCTTGCCCGGTTCGAGGAAGTCCAGTGTGAATGCAGCTGTGCGGGCGTTTTCGTCGGTAATACCACCTACGAACCAATTAGCGGTACCCTTTGCTTTACGTGCAATGGTGAGGTAATCTGCCGGTTCAGCCTCAATGTATTTTGTTTCATCCCAATCTACAGCTACATCCTTGATGAATTGGAAGGCGTCCATATGCTTCTTGTAGTTATCAACCAGGTCGGCTGCCATTTGGAGCGGGCTATAGAGGGTAACGTAGAGTGCCAACTGCTTGGCCAAAGTAGTCTGTACCTGACCATGGGGCAAGTCACCCATAAATTCCAACTTCGTATCAAAGATGCCCGGAGTGTAGTCCATCGGACCACCAATCAAGCGGGTGAAAGGAAGCATCACTGTGTGGTGAGGCTTGCTACCGCCAAAGGCTTCATACTCGGTGCCGCGTGCACTTTCGTTGCCCAACAGGTTAGGATAAGTACGACACAGACCGGTAGGACGTACTGCCTCGTGAGCGTTTACACATATCTTATATTCTGCCGCCTTTGTAAGTGCATAGAGGTAGTGATTGTTCAACCACTGTCCGTAGTGGTGCTCTCCGCGCGGAATCATATCACCCACGTAACCACTCTTTACGGCATTGTAACCATGGTCTACCATAAACTGGTAAGCCTTGTCCATGTGGCGCTCGTAGTTACGAACAGAAGAAGAGGTTTCGTGGTGCATCATCAGGCGCACGCCCTTGCTATGTGCATACTCGTTCAGTGCCTTCACGTCGAAGTCTGGATAGGGAGTAACGAAGTCGAAGACATAATCTTTAGACTTTCCAAACCAGTCTTCCCAGCCTTCGTTCCAGCCCTCAACCAGTACCTGGTCAAAACCATGCTCGGCTGCAAAGTCGATGTACTTCTTCACGTTTTCGTTATTTGCACCATGCTTGCCATTAGGTTTCATCTGTGAATAGTCCACCTTACCCAGCTTAATAGAGGGAAGTTCGTCGGTGTAAGCCCAACTGCTGTAGCCTGCAATCATTTCCCACCATACTCCGACATACTTCACCGGCTTAATCCAAGAAGTATCTTCGTAAGCGCAAGGTTCGTTCAAGTTGAGGGTAATGCGTGATGCAAGGATGTCGCGGGCATCGTCACTGACAATGATTGTTCGCCAGGGAGAGGTGCAGGGAGCCTGCAGATAGCCCTTATTGCCTTTAGCATCAGGGGTCAACCATGATTCAAAGACAAAGTTTTTGTCGTCCAGATTGAGGTGCATGCACGAATAATCAACCAGTGCAGCTTCGTGCAAGTTGATGTAAAGACCGTCTGCCGTCTTCAGCTGCAACGAGGTTTGAACACCAGTATCTGAGAAGGGGGTCTGTGATGAGTTGGGAGTAATGGCGCCCTTCATCAAGCCGCGAATCTCTGAAAGTTTGGAGACGGTGTAGTCATACTCCTGAGTGTCGTAGTCGCCCGGTATCCAGTAGGCTGTGTGGTCGCCGGTCATTGCGAACTGCGAGTGCTCTTCTTTGATGACGAAATAGTTGAGGTTCTTGCTGAGGGGAAACTCATAACGGAAACCCAAGCCATCATCAAAAAGGCGGAAACGAATAACCATCTGACGCTCTTGCGCCTTTTGGTCCAGTGTCACGGTCAGTTCATTGTAGTGGTTACGTATCTCCTTCTCTTCGCCCCAGACGGGTGTCCAGGTCTCATCGAACGTAGCAGTCTCAGTCTTAGCCACGGTGAAGCCATCCATCAGATTGGGTGCATCTACCAGTTCCAAACCAAGTTTAGAGGGTTTGATTACCACCTTACCTTTATAAAGAAGGTCATAAACGGGTTCGCCCTTCGGGCTTACAGAGAAGTTAAGTTGAAGCTCTCCGTTGGGAGAAGTGAGGCTTTCGGCCTTCAACATGCAGCTTACCAGAAGCAGCAGTGCAAGCGAAGCCATCTTAAGACAGAAATGTTTCATGTTTCTCATATGGATTTAAAAATGATTTTTCTCGGTACAAAGATAGAGGGAATGTAAGATTCTGTCAACCGATTTCCAAGAAAAAATCAGCCTCGGTGCGAAAACGTTTGCAAGTACTTCTGAGCGGGGGTTTGGCAAGGTAGTACCTCGAGGGTCTGAAGGTACTACCTCGAGACCCTCAAGGTACTACCTTCAGGCCCTCGAGGTTGGACGAAGAGAAACCGACGGTTGGAAGTTATCTATGGGGAGATAGAAATTTTCAATTATTTTCATCAACTTTTCCTGCCACCGAAGTGTTATATTTGCAACACTAAACAACATCCAAGCATATGAAAATAAAGAAAATTATCGGTCGCGAGATTTTAGATTCAAGGGGTAACCCTACAGTAGAAGTCGACGTTTTGTTGGAGTCCGGATTCATGGGACGCGCATCAGTGCCCTCGGGAGCTTCAACGGGTGTGAACGAAGCCTTGGAACTACGCGATGGGGACAACCGTCGTTACGGAGGTAAAGGTGTGCTGAAGGCAGTGGAGAACATCAACAACATCATTGCCCCTGCACTGCTGGGAATGTCTGTGCTTGAACAAATGACCATCGATCATACCATGCTGAAGCTGGACGGTACCCCAACAAAGTCCAACCTGGGTGCCAACGCCATACTGGGCGTGTCGCTTGCTGTGGCACGTGCCGCCGCCAATTACCTGGACATACCTTTGTACCGCTACCTGGGAGGAACCAACACTTACGTGCTGCCCGTCCCAATGATGAACATCATCAATGGTGGCTCGCATAGCGATTCGCCCATCGCTTTTCAGGAGTTCATGATACGACCGGTGGGCGCAGAAAGTTTCCGCGAGGCTCTTCGCATGGGAACAGAGGTATTCCACGCACTGAAAGCACTCTTCAAAGAACGCGGACTGAGCACTGCCGTAGGCGACGAAGGAGGTTTTGCCCCCAAACTGAACGGCACGGAAGATGCACTGGAAAGCATCTTGGCAGCCATCAAACGAGCCGGCTACACTCCGGGAAAAGATGTCACCATTGCTTTGGACTGTGCTGCTTCGGAGTACTATCACGACGGCATCTATGACTATACCCGTTTTGAAGGCCCGACAGCCAGAAAGTTGACAGGCAACGAACAAATCAACTACCTGGAAGATTTGATAGACAAATATCCGATAGACTCTATTGAAGATGGCATGGCCGAGAACGACTGGGAGGGATGGAGACGCCTGACTGAACGCATCGGGCACCGCTGTCAGTTGGTGGGCGACGACCTGTTTGTCACCAATGTACACTACCTCTCCATGGGCATCAACAAGGGATGTGCCAACGCCATCCTCATCAAGGTCAATCAGATAGGTACCCTTACAGAGACACTGGACACCATCAACATGGCACATCGGCACGGTTACAGTACCATCACCTCGCACCGTTCGGGCGAAACCGAAGACACCACCATTGCAGACATTGCCGTGGCAACCAACAGCGGACAGATAAAGACCGGCTCACTGAGCCGTACCGACCGTCTGGCCAAGTACAACCAACTGTTGCGCATTGAAGAGGAGTTGGCCGAGAATGCAGTCTACGGCTATCGCAGATAGACACAGCAAAAGGGGCGAGCCGCACGGCTCGCCCCTACTCTTTCTACCTCTTTTTTAAACTACTACCTAACAACTTTAAAGGGTGTTTCTTCTCCCGACTGACTATCAGGAGCAACCCAAAGCGAGAAGTCGCCGGGTTCAACCACCTTCTTCATATCGATGTTCCAAAAAGCAAGGTCACTGATTGGTAGGTCGAAAGATACTTTTTTCTTCTCACCCGGTTTCAAGGAGATGCGAGCAAAACGCTTCAACTCCTTGACCGGACGAGTAACAGAGCCCACCTTATCTTGAACGTAGAGCTGAACTACCTCGGTTCCCGGACGTTTGCCGGTGTTCTCCAAGTCGCACGTAACGGTCAGCACATCGCCAACTTTCAACTCCTTGGCCGAGAGTTCCACATTACTATATTTAAAGGTGGTGTACGAGAGTCCATAACCAAAGGGGTACAAAGGATAGAATCCCGCATCCAAATAATAAGAAGTACAACCTAATGAAGTCTGACCAGCCTCCAGCGGAATGTCATTCAACAGCACTTCATTGTGCTTTGCCGGACGTCCCGTACTGTTATGAGCATAGTAGATAGGTATTTGTCCCACCATCTTGGGGAAGGTTACAGGCGTCTTTCCGCTTGGAACAGCCTTACCCCAAAGCAGGTCTGCCAGTGCCGGACCGCCCATGGTACCGGGATGGAAGGAGTAGAGCACGGCATCTGAAAGCTCGGCCTCGTTGGCAATAGTCAACGGACGACCGGCCATCACCACCGTAACCAACGGTTTGCCCGTCTTGGCCAAGGCAGCAATCAGCTCACACTGAGCACCCTGCAAGTTCAGGTCGGCCAGGCAGTGAGCCTCACCGGAAAGGATGGCCTCTTCGCCCACAAAGGCCAGAACCACATCGGCTCGGGAAGCAGCTGCTACAGCCTTGGCTATGCCGGCCTTGTTCTTGTCACGGCTATAAGCCAAACCAGGCTCATAGATGACTTGTACCTTGTTGCCCACCAGGTCGCGAATAGCAGCCAACGGGGTAACAGTATGAGACTTTTCACCATCGAACACCCAGGTACCAAGTTGCTCATAAGGAGCATCGGCCATCGGTCCTACCACGGCTACCGACTTGACAGAGGCATCCAGCGGAAGCACTTCACCCTGGTTCTTCAACAGAATAGCAGACTCTACAGCCGCTTGCTTGGCAGCCTCGAGGTGCGACGGAGCATAGAACATCTTGGCAGTATTGTCCTCCACATATGGGTTATCGAACAGGCCAAGGCGGAACTTGATGCGCAAGATGTCGCGAACAGCCTCATCAATAGTCTCTTCTTTCACCTTACCTTCTTTCACCAATCCGGGTAGCTCCTTGAAATAAGTATAGGCTACCATCTCCATGTCGACACCGGCATTGACAGCCTTCATGGCCACCTCCTTGGTATCGGCGGCAAAGCCATGTGCCAACATCTCACCGGTAGAAGCCCAATCTGACACCACGAAGCCATCGAATCCCCACTCTCCACGCAGCACATCGCGCAGGATGAAACTGTTACCCGTGGCCGGAATACCATCATTATCATTGAATGAACTCATGAAAGTGGCAGCACCGGCCTTGGCCGCAGCCTCAAAGGGGGGCAAATATACATTGCGCAAACGTCGTTCGGGGATGTAGGTAGAGTTGTAATCTACCCCACCTTCTGCCGCACCATAGCCTACGAAATGTTTGGGACAAGCAGCAATGGAGTTGGGACTGTTGAGCGAGTCGCCCTGAAATCCCTCTATCATTGCTACACCCATCACCGTGTTCAAGTAAGTATCTTCACCACAGCTTTCTGCTATGCGTCCCCAGCGAGGGTCGCGTGAAACGTCTATCATGGGCGCAAATGTCCACCGTATTCCTGCAGCCGAGGCCTCGATGGCAGCCACCCGAGCACCATCCTTTACCACTTGGGGATTGAATGTTGCTGCTTGGCCGAGGGGTATGGGGAAGATTGTTTTAAAACCATGAATCACATCTCGGGCAAACAACAGTGGGATACCCAACCGAGATTCCTCCATTGCCACCCGTTGCAAAGCATTGATACGACGTGGTTCAACTTCATTCAAAATAGAGCCTATTTCGCCTTTTTTAATCAAGACGGTCATCTCTTCAATGTTGGCAGATGCTGAGATTTGGTTCATTTGTCCCAACTTCTCTTCCAGCGTCATCTGATTCAACAAAGCATTGATTTTGTTTTCGATTACTGCATCTTTGTTCTCCGGTGCCTGCGAGCAAGCAACCAGAGAGAGGCATAGTGCAGATGCAGACAGTATTTGAGCAATCTTCATATGCTTAAAGATTTATTTCTTTTGGAATACACGTACATAGTCGATTTCATAAGTGGCAGGCAAACAACTTTCGTCTACGCCCATCATACCACCCCAATCTCCACCCCAAGCAAGGTTGAGTTTTACCTCAAACTCTTTATTGAACGGCCATGTCTGCTCATTACGTGCGCCATAGTCCTCCGGCTTGTAGCGGAAAAGCAACTCTCCATCTACATACGTTTTGATTTCTGTCTCGTCCCATTCCAGGGCATAGGTATGAAATTCATCCTGTGCACCTGCTAAGGTCTTCTTGGCAGTTTTCTGTGTATTGATAGCATGGTAATAAGCTTTGCAGTGGATAGATGAGGAAACTTCATTGGGAACACAGCCTACTTCCTCCATGATGTCTATCTCTCCACAGTCCGGCCAGTTGGAAGATGCTACCGGCATCATCCAGAATGCAGGCCATGTACCTTTACCCTTCGGTAGTTTCAGACTGGCCTCAAAGTAACCGTACTTCCAACCTTTACCATTCTTACCATCGCCACCGCGACTGTTCAGGCGGGCTGAATAGACACTGTTGCCATCTTTAATGGCATGTATCTTCAGTGTACCGCGAGAGACTTCTGCCGTCTGAATGTCACCCTGCTTTCCGGCAATATAGGTCTGCAGTTCATTGTTCACCCATCCCGGTCCATGTACTTCATAGTACCAGTTATCTTCATTAGGCATTGTACTCGACTTGTCGTCAAACTCGTCGTGCCATACCAGACGATAGCCCTCGGGAACTACAATCTCCCCGGTCTCCATCTCCGGCTTCGCTGCCTGCGTCACAGGGATAGACTGGCGTGTAGAACCGGCCTTAACAATTACAGAACCGGTACGCTCTTCATACTTATCGTTCTTGCTAACCGTCACATTGACAGTGCTTCCCGATACAGCACAAGCAATCCAGCTTTCGTTAGAATAGGCTGTCCACTCACGACTGCACTCCACAGTAAATGAAGCATTCAAATTATCTTCTCCACCAAAAGTGAGCTTATCAAGAGAGACTTCAATGTCTTCAATAGGCATTTCGCCTCCACCTTCACTGTCACTGCTGCAAGCCACAAAGCCAAACACCAGCACCAAAAATGAGAATATCTTATTGATCATATCCTACACAAGTTTACAAGAAGAGCATGTATGACACCGTTTTCTGACGCCATACATGCTCATTCATTCAATTGTTATTCAGTACAACCTTTTTCTTTCAAGATGATGTCAGTCACTGTCACCTCTGTATCAGCTGCACATCCACCGAAGTCGAAGAAAAGACTCACCTTATCCATGTCGATACCCGGCATATTCACCATCTCATAAACGTACTCTTCCTCTGCAGCCAACGGATGAGCATCTGCAAAGTAGAATACATTATCGTTCTCACCACCGCCTGAGAGTACCAGCTTAATGGTCACACCCGGATGGTCATTGTTAGACTTCAGTACACACTTGAAGTCATAGTTGGTAGCTGAGTTGGTAGTCATGTCTGTGTGGAAAGCCACCTGTGCCTGCCACTGAGCAGTAGTTGCAGATGGTAACAACACCTTGAAACCTTTCTCCAACGTCTCAATAGTGGGGTCAGCAATCTGAGTCCAATCCGGTGCATAATAGAAGGTATTGGTATAAGTACAACTCTTCCACATGTTGCAAGCCGAATCATAATTGAAGTTCGGGTTGTAACGCTCCTGCAAGATGATACCATAAATCTGTACGGTTGTTCCTTCAGGATTACCACCAAAGTCAAGAACCAGCTTCAGGTTGTCAATATCAATACCAGGCATTTCTGCCTTGATAAATGTATATTCTTCGTCAGCAAGAAGTGCCACTTGGTCAGCAAAGTAGAATGTATTGTCATCATCATTCTTTGTCAGCTTGATAGTTGCAGCCGGGATATCCTTGTCAGACTTCAAGATAATACGGAAGTCATAAACCTTGTCGGCTGAAGTAGAGATACCCGAGTTTGCAAATGTCATCTGTCCTTGCCATTGTGCGGCAGTGGCTGTAGGCATATAAACCGTATGCACGCCATCAGCAAAGCTATAATCAGGATCAGCAATCTGTGCCCAACCTGCATCTGCAAACCAGAACGTAGGCGTAACATTAACTGTAGACCACAAGTTCTCAGCACTTGTTTCGTCTACCCAATTTACCTTCGGTCCTTCTTCTTCAGGAGTAGCACCCGGAAGAACAGTACCGTCATCGTTAGCATGGTCTTTGATAACAATGTTCTTGATAATCACCTCACAGTTGTCACCGTTACCACCGAAGTCGAATACCATCTTCACGGCAGCAGCATCAATACCCGGCAGGTCACTGAACCATACGATGTTATCTTCCAATGCTTTCAGTTCAACCTTTTGTTCAATCAAGAAGTTGCTGTCACTGGTAGTATCTGTCAACTTCACAGTTGCGGCAGCAATCGGTGTAGACGGATTGATGATAACTGAGAAGTCATAATTAGTGGCTGCATTCAAAGCAATATCAGTTACGATGTGCATCTGTGCCTGCCATTGAGCTGTTGTTGCTGTCGGCAATGTCAATGTATAAGTAGAACCATCTACTGTATATGCCGGATCAGCAATTTGTGCCCAATCGGGAGCATAATAGAATGTCGGAGTTTCCTTAGTAGCATCCTTCCACAAGTTGAACTCGCTGTTATACTTAAAGCCATTGAATACCTCTTCGCGTTCGGTAGTCAGGATAAAGTGCCAAGCAATAGTTCCTTCGTCATAAACCAATTCCATCATCTTGGCATTCATATTCAGCACCTTCAGGCGCGGATTAGCCCAGAATGCATCGTTCGGAATGTAGGGGAACTGAGTGTTAGCCGGCAATACCAAATAGAGATCCGGACCTTCTACTGTAAACTCCCATGTAGCAGTCTGTTCTTCTACCGGAGCCATAAAGTCTTGCTCTTCAGCCTTATTTATATTATATTCCGGATAGATGGAACAGCCCCAATTTACATACATCGTACCACCATCACCGGGGTTATATACATAAGAGCCATCGGCATTGAAAGTCAAAGCGTCATCATAAACGCCCCAATCAGCCTTATCACCGGGTTGAGCCGACCACCAGCCCAGACCGTCTGTTCCTGATTCACCACAACCCATGTGACCAACTTCCTTTTCAGCAATGTACCATACTTTGGATGCACCACCATTCAAGAAGGTTTCATACTTGCCGAAATCAAAGATGGTGTTGTCAATATGGAAAGATTTGGTAACAGAGCCATCGCTTACACCGTTGGCATTACCCACTTTCACCTCTACAGAATAGTCGCCTGCAATGGTATAAATCTTCTGCAAACCGTTTACGGTAGAATAAGTCTTACCATCAAAAATCCAAACCGGATAAGCACCTTTCTTATCCATGCTGAATGTTACCTGATTGGTAGTCTGGTCTACCGAGATATTGATTGCATCTTCCACATCGGCCACCTGAAGAATACCGGCTTCTACCGGACCGTCAAACTCTTCCGGAGTACAAGCCGTAAACGTCAATCCTGCCATCAAAAGCAGGCTTCCGAAATAGCTATATATCTTTTTCATATTATTCATTATTGAAGGTTACAAATTAGTTGAAATAAGCCTCGTTCTGAACCAATGTACCGAGAGCTGCATCGATTTCAGCCTGTGCAATAGGAATATACTTCTTATTTACAGTCCAAGAATTGGTACGTACACCATAAGCATCCGGAACCAATACAGTGGCAGCCTTACCGCTACGAACCAGGTCCCAATAGCGCTTACCTTCACCTACAAATTCCAGGTGACGCTCCTCGATGATGTTATCAATGGTTGCATCAATGTTACCCAAACCGGCACGGCTGCGTACCTCATTCAAGTAAGTGGCGGCATTACCTGAACCGGTAAGCACACACAACTCAGCAGCATTCAGCAAAGTCTCTGCATAACGGTAATAACGGTAGTTGTTATTATAGTTCAAGTTGTTGTCGAAACCTGCATCCTTATTGTTCTCAGTAAACGGTCTGTACTTAGCCAACCAGATGTGAGTATCCAGATAACGCTTCTTATAGTCATTCTCAGAACCTTCCAGATAGCGTACATCCCAGCAAGTAGCATCACGGCGAACATCGGCATCGTCAAACATGTCATAGGTTTCAACACGTACGGGCAAGAATCCCCAGCCGTCGCCACCTTTATCCCAGCCGTCGCCACCTGGCCATGTGTTAGGAGCAATCAAAGTAGGCAATACGGTACCACCAACTGCCAGCGGGCTAGCCCAGCCACGTTCATTGTTACCATCTTCATAATTGATTTCAAAGATAGACTCTGAACACCATTCACCAGCTTCTGTCCACAGATTGGCAAAGTCAGGATTCAACGCATACTTACCACTGCTGATAATAGCCTGCATACCTTGCAAAGCCTTGGAGTAGCGGCTCTCATCGTTTTGGTACATTACCATTTCGGCATACATCATCCAAGCCATAGCCTGAGAAGTACGACCGGATTGAGAATCTTCCCAACGCATCGGCAATACGTTAGACTCAATAATTGCTTCCAACTCAACAATTAACTCATTATACACCTCATCAGCAGTATATTGAGGAGCTGTGTAAGGAGGAGTTTCCAAGTTTTGCAGATAGAAAGGAATGTTTCCGAAGTAGTGCCACAACATATTGTAATAATATACGCGGAGGCAGCGAGCCTGCATTTCGTAAGACTTCTTGTTTTCCTCAGTCAAATCCTTACCCCATTCCAGATACTTCAACACGTCATTGCAACGCTTTACACCGGAATAGTCCACTGTCCAAAGAGAGTTCAACGTATTGTTCTCGTCACCGGCATAGTTGAAGAGTTTCTGCCAGTTCAACATATCGTTAGGAGTTTCACCACCTACCCAAAAGTCATCAGCCAAGATTTCTGCATCAATATTGAGGGCATTGTACTGATCCAAACCCCAGTCCGGCCAATGCAAAGGGTCATAAGCTGCATTCAGAGCTTCCTGAATGTGTGCATCGGTAGTATAGTATTCTTCCAAAGGTTCACCTGTAGGATTCTGTACATCCAGAAAACTGTCACTGCAACCGCATAAAGTGGCAGCGGCAAAGGCACCCATTATAAATATCTTATTTGCTTTCATATAATCTTCATTTAAAAGGTTAGTGATTAAAGTGACAAGTTCACACCCACTGTCCATGTACGAGCCTGCGGATAAACACCACGGTCGATACCCAGTGAAGTACCACCTGAAGAGATTTCAGGATCAAATCCATGATACTTAGTCCAAGTAACCAGATTCTCTGCCATTACATAGAAACGCAAGCGGCTGATAGAGAACTTCTTAGTGAGACTGGCAGGAACAGTATAACCTAAAGAGATGTTCTTCACGCGGAAGTATGAACCATCGTACACGTAGAGGTCTGAAGTGTTCCAGTTGTTGGTCTTGTCTGCAAGTACCAAGCGCGGAATACGGTTAGAAGTACCTTCACCTGTCCAGCGATCCAACATCCAGCTAGGATAGTTACCTGAACTGATGTCTGTACGGTAAGTAGCATCAAATACATCAGCACCTGCTACGCCCTGGAAGAATACGTTGAAGTCGAAGCCCTTCCAGTCTGCATTCAGGTTAAGACCAAATGTCCAGTCGGGAGTACCGTTACCAATGTTGGTGCGGTCGTTGGTAGTAATGCTACCGTCGCCATCCACGTCAACAAAACGAACGTCACCCGGTACAGCATTCGGCATAATCAGGCCACCGTCTTTATTAACATATGCATTAACTTCATCCATATTCTGGAAGATACCGTCTGTCTTGTAACCATAGAAGAAGGGGAAAGGCATGCCGTTTTCTGCACGTGAAACACTACCTGAGATGCCTTGTACACCATCCAAATCCATGAAACCGGTGTCATTACCCAGGTTTTTCAAGGTGTTCTTCAAATAAGTGGCGTTACCCTTGATGGCAAAGTTGGCATCAGCAACTTTCCACTTGTAACCCAACTCAAATTCCCAACCTTTGTTTTCCATATCACCAACGTTACCAAGCGGTTTGGTTTCACCTACATAACTCGGGATAGGCATTTCAATAATCATACCATTGGTCTTCTTGATGTAGTAGTCTACAGAGAATGTCAACGCATTGTTCAAGAAGCCAAAGTCAAGACCTATATCAGTCTGTTCACTCTCTTCCCACTTCAAATCGGGGTTAGCCAGACGCTGTGCCTTAGAACCGTTATATTTGGTAGCGTTCTTACCAAAGAGAATGTTGTTACCCATAGCTGTCAAAGAGGTGTAACCAAACTCAGCGATGTTATCGTTACCATTCTTACCCCAGCTGGCGCGAACCTTCAAGTTATTGAACCACTCGGGACGATTTTCCATAAAGGCTTCATTGGTAACATTCCAACCTGCCGATACAGAGGGGAACACACCATATTTATTATTAGCACCGAAACGAGAGCTACCGTCACGACGAACTGTAGCCTGGAACATATAGCGCTCAGCATAGTTATAGCTCAAACGAGCAAACATAGAAGACAAAGTGTGTACTGTGTACGGACCGCCATAAACACTGTGTTCAATAGTCGGAGTACCTGTCGGATTGCCATCAGCATCCACATCTTGTGTATAGTTACCGGTAGCATAATCGATAGAAGGCTTGTTGATATTCACCAAGTTCCATCTTGCACCACCTAGCTGATTACCGGTTGACTTGTAAGCTGACTGACCTAATACTACACCAATGGTGTGGTCACCAAACACCTTATCATAAGTCAAAGTGTTTTCAATCTGCCATACAGTAGACTGAGCCTTGTAAGAAGAAGCCTCCGTATGAGTTCTGTTATTGTTACCAGACAAGTAGTACAATTGAGTAACAGCACTGTCACTGCCCCAGAAGGAGAGGTCGGCACTGTAAGAGAAGTGATACTTCAGATTGTCCCAAAGTTGCAGGTCGAAGTTGAACTTAGGTACAAACTTATGTGACCAGTTCTTGGTAGGATTAACCTGCATCATGGCCAACGGGTTGTTGATTTCACCGTAAGATCCTACATAACCCGGAATGGTATAAACCTCACCGTTACCATCGCGGAAGAGGTCGTAAGCAGCATATTGGTCAATCATTGCCTCAGCAATATCACCGGTCACAGTAGGAGTAACCAACGGAGCCATGTAAAGAGCAGAACCCAGCACTGAACCATACTCTGAGTTGGTGCCGATACCGGTGCTGTGAGTTCTCATGTATGCCATATTGATACCGAGATCCAACTTATTAAGGAAGCTACGTTCCTTAGTTGCATCAATCACATTGTAGCTTGTATTAGAGCGGATTGTCAAACGATCGTAGTTAGACTGGCCGTAGTTACCACCCACGATACCTTCTTGAGTGAAGTAGCCCAAAGAAAGATAATAGTTTACCTTTTCAGTAGCACCACTGATGGTAACATCGTGATTCACTACAGGAGCATTGTCATTGAACACCAATTCCTGCCAATCAGTACCGAAGCCCTTGATAGCATTGCCATTGGTATCAATCAAATTATAAGGATCAGCATACACAGGAGCCTGTCCACCGTTAATGTACTTTTCGTTCATCAAAACGGCATACTCAGTGGCACTGGTTACGTCACGCTTCTTCCAAGCACTCTGGAAACCATAAGAGAAGTTGTAATTGATTTGGGGCTTACCAATCTTACCTTTCTTAGTAGTCACCAAAACAACACCATTGGCAGCACGGGCACCGTAGATAGCACCTGATGCAGCATCCTTCAACACTTCAATACTCTCAATATCACTCGGATTTACAAAGTCAAGGCCACCGGAAATCGGCATACCGTCCACAATGTAAAGAGGGTCTGAGTTGTTGATAGTACCGGTACCACGGATACGGATTCTGGCACCTTCGCCCGGTTGACCGGAAGCAGAAGTAACGTTTACACCGGCAGCCAAGCCCTTCAACGCATTATCTATACGTACAGGAGCCGTGTTAGCCAGGTCGTCTGAAGAAACTTTGGCAATAGAAGCTGTCACAACCGACTTCTTCTGGACACCATAACCTACTACAACTACCTCATCCAAAGTCTCGGTATCTTCCGCCAAGGCTACATTTAAATGAGTCTGTCCCTTCACCGGCACTTCCTGTGTCTTGAAACCGATGAAAGAAACCTCAAGTATTGCACCCTTAGGAACAGATAACGTGAAATTACCGTCGAGGTCAGTAATAGCACCTGTAGTGGCATCACCTTTTACCACTACGTTAACGCCGGGTAAGGGCTCGTTATCCACAGCACTTACCACTGTACCTTTTACCTGTATATTTTGAGCATATACAGTAGCTAAGGTAAAGCTCAACATCAATAATACTGATAAAAACTTTTTCATAAGTTTTACTTAATTAAGATTAACAATTCTCGCTAATGCCCGTATTTTTTACATTCGGACACTGCAAACTTAGTGTAAATGAGAATTAGTCGCATTAAAGCACCTATTCTTTAATACGTCAAACAAACTTTTTGAATACGTCAATACTACGTCAAATTAAAATAACCAACTGAAAACCAAAGAATAAGGCTTTAAAAACGCAATACGTCAATTTTATGTTATAAAACATATATTTTAAAAAAGTGCTTTCAGCGGCCATTATTTAACAACCGAGAGATGTCTATTAAGAGTGATTAACTTTACTAAGATTTTGAACGGGCAGATAGTATTGGCCCTGGCAACCACACCTAATATATATAGGCACATTTTTAAGCAGTACCTACCCTATTCTAAAAGTAGAAGCCACATTACAAAACAATGAACACAGCTTAAATTAGCCTGAATTCGGCATAAAGTCTGAAAGAGCGAGTGGCAAAGCCACTTTCAGCCCTCGTATCAGTTAGTAGAAAGGCAAGCTTCCCATATAGAGAAGTTTCCCCCTGAGACTCCTACAAGCGATTGGCCAAATAGTCCGTAAGACTCTCTTCACGAGGCAATTCAAATTTCTTGCGGAGGCGATAGCGCAATGTTTCCACCCCTCTGACAGAGATGTTCATCAGTGGAGCTATCTCCTTGGTAGAGAGCCCCATCTGCAGATAGGCACACATAATACGCTCGCCGTTGGAGAGGTTAGGATGCTTGGTACGGAGGCGTTCCATAAAGTTATTGTGTATCAAGTCGAACTGTTCCTCTATACGCTTCAGTACATCATCACTCTGAATGGTTGAGTCTATCTTGTTATTGATAAGTAAGAGATGCTGTCTGCCCTCCCGTGCGCCCTCACCTTTCAGCATAGGAATCACCTTGGCAATCTCACTCTTGACATTGGTCAGCATCTCATTCTTGCGGACTGTATTTATCATCAGGTTTGCTATCTCCTGGCTCTTATGTTTCAAGTCATACTCCAACTTCTCCTTCTCCAACTGCATAATCTGGTGTTTCTGACGAGCACTCTCCTCCTCATACACCTGTTCCAGGGCGTGCATTTCCTGTTCCTTTTCCTGCGCCACCTGCTCTTTCTTGCGACGAACCCGGACATCGTCCCAGCGATAGACACACCACAGAAAGAAGATGGTGAGCAACAGGTAACAGATGTAAGCCGAAGTGCTCTTATACCAAGGCGGAAGAATAGAGAAAGAGATGCTATCCATAGAGATAGTTCCATCCGGAAAGAGTGCCTTCACCTGAAACTGATAGTCGCCTTCGGAAAGGTTACTGTACTCTTTGGTGTGTGTGGTGGTAAAGTCAGACCACGGTTCTTCATTCATCCGGTACTGGAAACGAATCTCATCCCCCATCACCAACAGCGGTATGCCATACTCAAAACGCACCGAGTTCAGGGTGTAATCAATCTCAGGCGTCACCTTCTTGTTCAGGTAGTTGGCTGAATAGACCAGCGAGTCCTTGGGATAAGAGAGATACATATTCTTAATAGAGAGTGAGTTCTCCCGATTATGTTTTGTCTTTTCTGCATAGACATTGAAAAGAGAAAAGCCCCCTTCATTCGGGATAATCACCAACGAGTCATTCAGCGGCACAATAGCCTCAAAACCATCCACATACTCAATCAGAGACTGGTGAATAGGGTAAACGATGGAATTGACTCCCCGTTTATAGGTTCCCAGATTCGAGACACACACCTCGTGGGTGCTCAGTCCTATCAGTTTCCCGTTATATTCACGCAGCCTTGTGTAAGAGGTGACACCGCTTAGCAAACTGTTGATTTCCGGAGCCGGTTCCATAATGTCCTTAAAACGATTATATTTGTACACGCCCTGCGCTGTGGTAAAATAGATACCTCCCTCTATTTTTGCTACCGAAACATCATAAGTACTAGACAACCCCTCTGTTTCCCGATACTCTTTCCGCTTATCCACAGCATTCAGCTGCATATTCAGCTCCAGCCGCACCACATTATCTGAGTTGCAGATCCACAGCACACGGTCTGTCTCCTGCTCAAACAGACGACAAGAATCATCCAGATAACGAATCCTGCACTCCATGCGCCATTTGCCCTGCTCCTTTTTCAAAAGATACAATCCCTCATAGGCGCCCACATACATCTTATCGGCATGCCCCACCACCTGTTGGCAGCACCACACGC
Organism: Bacteroides sp.; assembly: GCA_017621035.1. GTDB lineage: Bacteria > Bacteroidota > Bacteroidia > Bacteroidales > Bacteroidaceae > Bacteroides. The sequence continues at coordinate 41,388 of JAGATY010000056.1, forward strand.
CGGTCAAATCTGTCACTCGCTCCAGTTTATTATCCTGAATGAGAAACAGCCCACGGTCATGCAGACAGAAAAGTTCATCTCCCACCTTACAGAGGTTCCACACCTGACCACTGGAATAAGGGACAGAGGTGATAAGCGGCAAATTATTCTTCATAACAACCGGATAATCAACCCGATACAATCCACGATTGGTACCCAGATAGAGTGACTTGCCCTCCTGAAAAGCAGTATAACCGGATCCATATGAGTGAGGATAGGTATAGAGATTGGTAAAAGGTGAGTTGAGATAGACATAATCCATGCCACTATCCAAGCCTGCCCAAAGGTTACCCACGGCATCAAATGCCAGCGACAGTACCGTATTGTTCTGTAAACCATTGTTCTCGTCAAAGCACTCTATCTGCCCGCTCGCCAAATCAATCAGCAGTAAGCCGCCATGAATCGTACCCAAAGCAATCTTATCTCCCTGCTTGGCCATGCAGAACACCTCATTCTCCCGCATGTACACCTCTGCACCGGTCTCAACCTGTTGAGCAGAGTAGCCGTCACAATAAAACAAGCCATTATAATCTGTAGCTACCAGAATACCCTCCTTGTAGGGCACAATGCTCCGGAAACGCAGTGTGTTCAATCGCTCAGAGCCTTGCAAAGGAAAGAAGGTGTTTCCTACCAACATCCAGATACCCCGATTAGTACCGACATAGAGGATTCCATTGACCAAGGCAGAGCACTCAATCTTCCCCTCCATCTCAATGACAGAGTGTTTACCGTTCAGACACTTAACAATCTTATTGTCGCCCTGAAAATAGAGTATATTTTCCGTTTCAAATATCTGCCACACGTTTCCCAGCAAACGAATTTCATCTTTTAGCGTGTCAGAAATGCAGTGATACTCCAGCAGTCCATCTTTCCCCGGCTCAAAATAACCGAACTCATTGATGCCGCCCACAAACACACGTTTTTGCGATTTTGAGGGGTAGACGGAGCGCACATCACTCCGGTTGTTCAGGGCAAAGGTTTGCCAAGTGTTACCATCCAGCTGTACCAACCCGTTTTTGTTGGCAAAGAAAGCCCACTTTTCATCATAAGGAGCAATCTGCCAGGTTTGGGTACCACGTCCGTAGAGGCTCTTATCAAAGTTCACAATAAAATTGTTCCAGTCGGCTCTACATGGAGTACAGTAGATTAGTAAAATTGCCAACAATATCCTGAGAGAGAGAGTATTTCGCATAATCAAAAAGGCTGTTTTAAAAGTCTGTGGTGCAAAATAACTGTTTTTTTGGCAAGAAACAAAAAAAACAGCCAATACTTTTTGTACTGACTGTTTTCTGAGCCTCTTGTCGGATTCGAACCAACGACCCCGAGATTACAAATCACGTGCTCTGGCCAACTGAGCTAAAGAGGCGGGTGGGCAAGCTTGCTATATCGCGCCGCTACAACCAACTACCTTTGCTGCCGTCAAGCCCTGGAGGATTCGAAGGGAGCTGGCCGTATAGGACTTACCCGTTTCGTTTTTGCGGTTGCAAAGGTAGGCATTATTTTCAAACCTGCAATAACTTAAAGAAACTTTTTTTCACCGACAAATTCTCCCTTACAGCAACCCGCTCACAATCAGGAGGCAAGAAAAAGTTTTTTTTGAAAAGAATATATGAAAACTGGTTTTAAGTAATGTTTAAAAAATAAGTTGCATCAGTTGATAGGTTTGATGAGGTAATTCCATTTAGGAAGTGTTGGTGAGAAAACGACCTGCCACGCGAGTCTCTTTTCATAGGATTCATCAACCGGTCTCTTGATATCATAA
>JAGATY010000057.1 GCA_017621035.1 Bacteroides sp.
CAGGAAGTAAGGCTTTCCCTCATTAGCAATACGGTAGACCATGGCTGTCTTATCTACATAAAGATAACCATTGCTACGAATCTCCTCAAAAGTCTGAATGCCTATTGGCAGCTTACGTTCCTGTAACATTTTTAAACCTCCGGCTGTTTCTTGTCTGCAAAGAAAACCATTCTCATCGAGAAAAACAACTGTTTGCGTTTATTTGTTGGTACCATGAATTTATTCCTGTGATGTATCACTCACCGACCTATCTGCCAACCTTTGTGCAAGTAACCAGAAACCTTTACGCTCGCCACGAGTGAGTTTGGCTATGTTACGTAGTAGAAGATATAGTCTTGACTTCTTCCGGATGGCTGCTTTTACAACCGGATAAAAGATGAATGTGACGAGGAGGCCGAGTGCCAGCACCATATAGAGTTGTACATCTATCGACAATCCGTACATGAAGGCCAAGAACCAGCATAGTACTACAAAGAGGTTCATGCAGATGATGGACAAAGTTGTGCCAATGTGAGAGTAGCCGAGCTCAATGAACAGGTGATGCAGGTGTGTCTTGTCGGGACTGAAAGGAGATTTACCTTTCAACAGTCTGGCACTCATTACACGTAGGGTGTCGAAAACCGGGATGCAAAGTACTGCTAATGTAAATGGTATGAGTCCCAGATTATCAGGTAGCTCAACCTCTATTTGTTCGGCTGATAGAATGGTGGTGACAAAAACAGAAAAGATGATTCCTAATGAAAGGGTACCGGCATCGCCAATAAACATTTTGGAGAGTTTACCAAATACATTATGTAAGAAGAAGGGTAGCAATGATGCGGCTACAATGGCTGCCAGTGCCACCATACATATATTTCCCAGCGTGTAGAACATGGCGCCAAACAAGATGCAACTCACAATGCTATATCCTGAGGAGTATCCATCTACTCCATCAATCAGATTGACAGCATTGATAATACCTACACAGGCAAAAACCGTTAAAGGAATTGAGAACCAATTATCTATCTGATGCACACCCCACAAACCGTGAAAATCGTTCAACTGATACCCGGTAGTGTATATCAAATAAATAACCAGTAAAATCTCTATCGCAAATCTTACTTTGGCTGATAATGAAATCATATCGTCTATCAGCCCGATAATCAGGATGATGACAATGGAGGTGAATAAGGGAAAGAAATTATAAGGCTCCCCTATAAGATTGAATGCCATCAGTCCGGACAGCACTCCGAATATGACGGTAAGCCCACCCAGAATGGGTACGGGAATACGCTGCAGCTTACGTGCATCCGGATTATCCACGATGTTCTTTGTTTTGGCCACCTTTAGGATGTAGGGATGAATCCAGCAGGTGCAGAACAGAGCCATCAGAGCCGGAAGAAAAATTTGTAATAGTCCGTTCATGTCTATGGTTGTTTGCTTATTTCAAACTTTCAGTCCAATGTTGATAACCATCAGTATCTACTCCCAATGAGGCAGTCAGGTGATAGACCCCATTCCTGCATTCCATGAGCTTTGCATGCTCAGATGCTATCTTTCGGAAATCTGCATTTGTGATACATACATAAGGCATCTGCATTTTCTCTGAATAACCGGAAAGGGTGTGCAATCCGTCTGTTTGTGAAAGCAGATAGGCAGAGTTGCCATACGTCATCCACATACCGGTAAGTTCTTCTTGATAGAAATAGATACTATGCCCATTGTTAAGAACCTCATTCAGTGTTATTAAGTCTCGGTTCATTGTTGCTACATTGTTAGTCATACTCAATCATATGCTCTTTGTACCACTTGTCGTAAATAACTTTATCGATAGGGCGTGTTACAAGCTGGAGATATTCCATCCCCTTCTTGGTCATGATGTGGTTGTGGCACATGTCGTTTACTCTTTTGTGATGGATGCTTTGCATAACAATAGGGAAAGGATGGTTCTTGATGTATAGCACCATGGCCTCGTGTTCATCTTTTGCCAACTTCTCAAGCTGATAGGCCGACTTCTCAAAGGCTACCCAATACTCCCCGACATCATAAAGATTGATGCAGTTATTATTGTGCTTCTCCTCATTAAGAATGTTCTTCATATTAGTAAGCAATAAAGTGTTGATACGCTCTATTGTACTACTACCTGTTCCGGAAACTGTATTCATAATTTATTTGTTTAAAGCTTGAATGTATCCATCTGAGATTTCGGCAATCATTACCGCCGCTATCCCCTGTACAAGCACCACTACACGTTTTTTGCGTTTGTGCTTAACTTTCATAAAAGTGCCCTCTATACCATCAAAAGAGCCGCCAATGATTTTTACAGGAGTACCTTTGTCCAGTTTAATTTCATCGGGAGTCATGTAGACCAAGTTTTCATTCAAGGTGTTACATACGGTTATAAACTGTTCCATCTGATATTCGGGAACAATGATGGGCACGTTTCTCCCCTCGGCCGGCATTGTGAGATACTGAAGATAATCTATGCCTGACTTTAGGGATTGGATGTTTTCTTTAGTTGTATAGGCAAAGAGAAGATTTTGAATGGCCGGTATAAGTTTTCTGACTTTGCCTTGTTGCCGGTCATGAACCATTTCGTACTTCATCGGCACAAAACATTTTACACTTTTGCTTTCGAGAAAAGTTTTTGCTTTTATGGAGCGACCGAATGTTGCACTCATGGCAAACCACAAACATTCTTCCCCACCTCTACTTACCGGTTTCTCAGTAACTGACATATGAACTGATTGGGGATAGGACATTCCTTTGGCTCCCTGAAACCTTGCTATCTATGCTCTGTTTCAGGCTTTTATGAATGCTTTGATTGTTGCATGTGATAATATGTAGCTTGTACATTTTAGCACTGTTCATCTTACGCTGAAATGCCAATCTTCTCAAAGAAGATTGATTATCTACATTAGCTTCTGATAGACAGCCCTCTATGATTCATTACGATAAATATTCACCAAATAGAGTGTAAAAAATAAGCTCCCAAGGAAAATTATTTAACAGTGGAATGAAAAATATGAAACAAAAAAAGGTGCCGATTGAGATATTTTGATTACTTTTGCATCGAAATATACATCTTCTTTGAGAAGATTTGCACCCTCATAAAACTTTATTCGCCCCTCCGGAGAATAAAAAAGGGAGCCCGTAGGCTCCTAATTGCAATCAAATTTTATAACAATCTTAATATTTTACGGTTGGCACTATCTATCACTCCCTTCTCAAGTGAGGTAAGATAGATTTGAGTGGTTTTCTCAGAATCGTGTCCCATGCCTTCGCTGATGACCGATAGCGGTATGCCCTCATCGTGAGCAATGCTTGCCCAGGAGTGTCGGGCACAGTACATCGTCAGCGGTTGATTCAGTCCTAATCTCCTACCTATCTCCTTAAGGTGTCGGTTGATTAAGTATGAGGCATTCTGATACTCTTTCCTATGATTTATAGGGTCTTGGATAATGGAGAAGAGGTAGGGAGAGGAGTCCTTAGCGCGATATGTATTCAAGATTTCTTGCATGCAACTCTCCCAATGAATAGTCAGTGGTTGGTTGGTCTTTTTCCTGCGATAGAACAAAACACCTCCTTTCAGATTACCCTTTTGCAAATAGGCAATATCTACAAAAGACATGCCACGGGTATAGAAACTAAACAAGAACATGTCTCTGGCAAACTTATCAGAATGATTGTGACTGAGGTTTAGTTCCTTTAATTGTCTTATCACTTTCAAGGAGAGTGCCCGTTTGGATGTTTTCTCCATAGAGGTTGATACCCTCTTGAATGGTCGGCGGTCTATAATCAACTCATTCTCCACAGCTCGGTTATAAACAGCCCGCAGATGTTTTAGGTAGAATGATATGGTATTAGTAGACAGATTGTTATGTTTCAGAAAACTTGTGTACTCCTCCAGCATCTCTGAGTTGATATCTTCCAGCATCACGTCAATGTCTCTTCTAAATTTAGTGAAGCTGCTCAGGGTAGAAGCATACGTTTCACCGGTTCGGTACTGCCCGTGCAGGCGGTACTGTGCTATCATTCGTTCCATATATATAAATAAGGAGTGGTCAGACGACTGTTTACGATACTCGGTGATAACCTCGTCTATCACAAAGTTTCTTCCGGAGGCTATAAATTTCTTGACAATGCTCCTGAGACGGGTAACATCATATTGAATGCCTCTCTTGATGGATTCCAAGTATCTGATGCGGGAAGAGTGAGGGCAGATTGCAAGCCGGCGAGCCTTTGTGTTCCACTCTTCCGGTAGTATGCTATGAGGAGAGGCAATGTGCTGAATTACACTATTATAAATCACTTGGTAGAAGAGACGACCCTCTTTCCCCTCGATAGGAGAGGGGATAAACTTTAACTTTATAGATATCATGATAGAATTTGAGTTAGATAATGTCATGTAGTATGATTATAGGGGTAGACACAAACCATCAGAGAGTCCATTATGGGTCACCGTCCAACTCAAACAGATGTTTAGCTGATAACGAAAAAAGCAGTTACGAAATGTCGTAACTGCTTGATTCTAAAAGTGGACCAGCCTGGGCTTGAACCAGGGACCTCCAGATTATGAGTCTGTTGCTCTAACCAACTGAGCTACAAGTCCGGTGCACGCTTCTAGCGAATTGCGGGGGCAAAAGTAGTGGTTTCTGCCGAGAAATGCAAATGTGGGGCTAAATATTTTGAGGCTGCCCTAAGATAGCAACCTGTAACCTGTTTTTATTTAGGGTTTCAGTCGGCTGTCCGATTTAGGGTTTCAGTCTGCTATCCGGTGTTCTTTGAGTGTTACAAACCGTGGTGAAGATTTCCGGGGATTTCCCCAAATCCCGAATATTGGCAGTTTTTCCGGGGTGGGGGAGCTTACCTTTGGAGAATGCTTTATCTTTGCCCTTGCGGTAGGTCGGGAGGGGGACGAAGTGGGAGAGATGAGGTGCCCCGTGAGGCTTGGGATATACCAACTCCGTATCAACGCCGTACCAAGGCCGTATCAAGTCCGTTCCTTAGGATCGAAGGAGGATGGGGGCAGACAAGAGGGTGACAGGCCTCGGAAAGTGGGGTGGTAACTTTCGGGATGATGCCAGGAATCGTGACTGCCGGCTGTGTGTTAGGGGCAGGGGAAAGCCTTCTGAGGGGAATCCGGACGGTTCCTTACTTCCCCTTCACAATGCGCTTGATGTCGTTCAGTTTGTTGAGAGCCTCCAGCGGGGTGAGGTTGTTGACGTCCAGGTTCAGTATCTCATCCCGTACTTGGCAGAGGATGGGGTCGTCCAGCTGGAAGAAACTGAGCTGCATGCCTCCTGCTTGCGAAGCACTCTCACTGATGTTCTTGCCACTGACACTGCCGGTTTGCCGATTCTCCTCCTCCAGCTGTTGCAGAATTTCGTCGGCACGTTTCACGATGCTTTTGGGCATGCCGGCCAGCTTGGCAACGTGGATACCGAAGGAGTGTTCACTACCTCCCCGTTCCAGTTTGCGCAGGAAGATGACCTTGCCGTCTACCTCTTTCACCGATACGTTGTAGTTTTTGATGCGTTTGAAGTTTTTCTCCATCTCGTTCAGCTCGTGATAATGGGTGGCAAACAGGGTGCGTGCCTTGGCTTTGGGATGCTCGTGGATGTGTTCCACAATGGCCCAGGCGATGGAGATGCCGTCGTAGGTGGAAGTTCCGCGTCCCAGCTCGTCAAACAGTACCAGGCTGCGGGGCGACAGATTGTTCAGAATGTCGGCTGCCTCATTCATCTCTACCATGAAGGTAGATTCTCCCATCGAGATGTTGTCGCTGGCCCCCACGCGGGTGAAGATTTTGTCTACCAGCCCGATGTGTGCACTTTCGGCCGGAACAAAGCAGCCGATTTGTGCCAGCAGTGTGATGAGAGCCGTTTGTCGCAGCAGTGCCGATTTACCGGCCATGTTGGGTCCGGTAATGATGATGATTTGCTGTTGGTCGCTGTTCAGCAGCACATCATTGGCTACATAGTGCTCGCCGATGGGCAACTGCTTCTCGATGACCGGGTGACGTCCCTGGTGAATCTCCAGCACATCGTCGTCGGCAATAATGGGGCGTATATAGTGATTCTCGCGGGCTGCGGTGGCAAAAGAGAGCAGGCAGTCCAGGCGGGCAATCTGGTTGGCATTGATTTGGATGGCGGGAATGAACTCGGCTAGCCAGAGTACTATCTCGTTATAGAGTTGCGTTTCCAGGGAGAGTATCTTATCCTCGGCACCCAGTATCTTCTCCTCATACTCCTTCAGTTCCTGCGTAATGTAGCGTTCTGCGTTGGCCAGTGTCTGTTTGCGTATCCACTCCTGCGGTACTTTATCCTTGTGAGTGTTGCGCACCTCTATGTAGTAGCCGAAGACATTGTTGTAGCCAATCTTCAAACTGGGGATGCCCGTCTCCTCACTCTCTCGTTGCTGTATCTGCAACAGATAGTCCTTGCCACTATAAGCAATCTGGCGAAGCTCGTCAAGCTCGGGGTTGAAACCGCTGCGGATGACGCCTCCTTTGTTGACCAGCAGGGGAGGGTCGTTGTTGATTTCCCGCTCGATGCGGTCGCGTACCGAGGGACAGAGGTTGAGTTGCTCGCCGATGCAGTTCAGGCTGGCGTTGTCTGCCTCCAGACAGGCCTGCTTGATGGGTTCGATGGCTTTCAGTGCCACCTTCAGTGCCACCACTTCGCGGGGAGAGACACGTCCTACGGCGGCCTTAGAGATGATGCGTTCCAGGTCTCCTATCAGATGAAGTTGTTCCTCAATCAGCTCCTTGAAGTCGGGGTGGCGGAAGAAATACTCCACCACGTCCAGACGGTTGTTGATGGGGCGCACCTCCTTCAGAGGGAATACCACCCAGCGTTTCAGCAGGCGGGCACCCATGGGTGAGATGGTGCGGTCTATGACATTCAGCAGTGAGGTGCCGCCATCATTCATAGAGCCTATCAGCTCCAGACTGCGTACGGTGAACTTGTCCAGCCGGACATACTTCTCCTCCTCAATGCGTGAGAGGGCGGTGATGTGCCCAATCTGTGTGTGTTGCGTCATTACCAGGTACTGGAGGATGGCGCCCGAGGCGATGATACCATTCTTCAGATGTTCCACACCGAAGCCTTTCAGATTCTTCACCTCGAAGTGCTTCAGCAGTTTTTCGCGGGCTGTGGTCTCGGTAAACACCCAGTCTTCCAGCTCGAAGGTGAAGAACTTGTTCCCGAAATTTCCCTCAAACATGCCCCGTTTGCCCCGTTCAAACAGTACCTCCTTGGGGGCAAAGTTGTTCAACAGCTTGTCCACATAGTCGAAAGAGCCTTCTGCCGTGAGGAACTCGCCCGTGGAGATGTCCAGGAAGGCGATGCCACAGCTACCCTTGCCGAAGTGTACCGAGGCCAGGAAGTTGTTCTCCTTATAGTTCAGTATGTTGTCGTTGATGGAGACACCCGGTGTTACCAGCTCGGTGATGCCTCTCTTCACCAGCTTCTTAGTCAGCTTGGGGTCTTCCAGTTGGTCGCAGATGGCCACCCGCTTGCCTGCCCGCACCAGTTTGGGTAGGTAGGTGTCGAGTGCATGGTGTGGGAAGCCGGCCATTTCAATCTGCTGGCCGCCCTTGCCGTTGTTACGCTTGGTGAGGGTGATGCCCAGTATTTCTGCTGCGGCGATGGCATCGGTAGAGTAAGTTTCATAGAAGTCTCCGCAACGAAACAGCAGTACGGCATCAGGATGTTTGGCCTTCAGGTCGAGGAACTGTTTCATCATGGGGGTCAGGACAATTTCTTCGTCGCGCATATAGGGTGTCTTTATGAGGATTGATTGGGTCACTTATTTTGCAGTGACAAAGATAGTGCTTCTCTGCGGAAAATGCCAAGGGGAGGGTGAAAAAGTTCCTAGGGAACCCTCGATATGACCCTCGGCGACCTAAGGCCCGACCCTCGGCGACCTTCGGGGTCTAGGTCGCCGAGGGTCGTTTTAGTGGAAAGTTGAGAGTGGAAAGTAAAAAGTGAAGGGGCGAGAGGGAGAGCTTTTGACTCTCTTCCTCCCGCCCCCTGTTTTTCTTAGAACATGCGGCTTACGCGCAAGATGCCGGCAACCAGTGCGTCAATCTCCTCCTTGGTGTTGTAGAGGCCGAAGGAGGCTCGGACGGTGCCTTCTATGCCGAGGCGTTGCATGAGGGGTTGTGCACAGTGGTGACCGGTGCGCACGGCAATGCCCAGACGGTCGAGCAGGGTGCCCATGTCGAAGTGATGGATGTTGCCTACCAGGAAGGAGATGACACTACCTTTCTGCTCGGCCTCGCCAAAGATGCGCATACCGGGTATCTGTTTCAGCTGCTCGGTGGCGTAGGTGGTCAGTTCATGCTCGTAGGCGGCAATCTGCTCCATGCCCAGGGCTGTTACGTAGTCCAGTGCGCGAGCCAGACCGGTGGTGCCGATGTAGTCGGGTGTGCCGGCCTCAAACTTAAAGGGCAACTCGTTGAAGGTGGTCTTCTCGAAGGTGACGGTCTGAATCATCTCACCTCCACCCTGGTAGGGCGGCAGGCGGTCCAGCCACTCCTCCTTGCCATAGAGCACACCCACGCCGGTAGGGCCATACACCTTGTGACCGCTGAATACGTAGAAGTCGGCATCCAGCGCCTGTACATCTACTGGCATGTGCGGAATGCTCTGTGCACCATCTACCAGCACCGGTACGCCCTGGCTGTGGGCAAAGGCAATCATGCGTTCCACGGGGTTCACGGTGCCCAGCACGTTGCTCACGTGGGCCACGCTGACTAGGCGGGTACGGGGAGTGAAGAGCTTGCAGTACTCATCAAAAAGCAGTTCACCTCGGTCGTCCATGGGGATAACCTTGATGGCAATGCCCCGACGGGCTGCCATCAGCTGCCAGGGCACAATGTTGCTGTGGTGCTCCATGGTGGAGATGATGACCTCGTCGCCGGCCTGCATCTGTGACTCGCAGAAGCTGGAGGCCAGCAGGTTGATGCTTTCGGTGGTGCCCCGAGTGAAGACAATCTCATTGGTGCTGTGTGCATGAATGAACTGGCGTACCGTTTCGCGGCTGCCCTCATGCAGCTCTGTTGCCTGCTGGGAGAGGAAGTGCACACCTCGGTGTACGTTGGCATTTACAGAGTAGTATTCGTCGGTCATGACCTCCACCACCTGACGTGGTTTCTGAGTGGTGGCACCGTTGTCCAGGTAGACCAGCGGCTTACCATACACCTGGCGGGAGAGGATGGGGAAGTCGTTACGAATGTTGCTTATATTGTACATAGTAGTTAATTTATCACTTACAGATGGCACAGCCGGAACACTTGTTCAACTCACCTCGGAAACGTTTCTCTACCAGGAGGTGCAGGCGGTCTTTCAGGGCATCCAGGCGGATGGTGTCTACCACCTCGTTGACGAAGGCAAACATCAGCAGCAGTCGTGCCTCTTTCAGGCTGATGCCACGCTGGCGCATGTAGAAGAGGGCTGCCTCGTCCAGCTGACCTACGGTAGCTCCATGGCTACACTTCACGTCGTCGGCATATATCTCCAGCTGAGGCTGGGTGTACATGCGTGCCTCACGGGTGGCGCAAAGGTTGCGGTTGGTCTGTTGGGAAGAGGTGTGCTGTGCATCGGGACGCACCAGTACCAGTCCGGCAAAAGCACCGGTGGCCTGTTCGTCGAGTACATATTTATATAACTCAGTGCTTTGGCAGTTGGGCACGGCATGGTCTATCATTGTATGGTTATCCACGTGCTGGTTCTTGTCGGCAATGGCCATTCCGCAGAGGTTCAGTTCGGCGTGCTCTCCGGCCAGGGTTACCTGTGTGGTGTTGCGGGTGGTGCCGTTGGTCAGCGTCATGCCGTTAATCAGTACATTGCTATTGGCAGCCTGCTTCACGTAGAGATTACTGAAGCGTACGGTGCTGGTGTGTGTCTCCTCCAGCTCGTAGAGGTCGAAGCAGGCATTCTCACCTATATAGGCCTCCACTACCTGTGTGGCCAGGAAGTTGACGTTGTCCATGGCGTGGTCGCACACCAACAGTCGGGCCTGTGCACCCTCTTCCAGGATAATCAGCACGCGACGGTTCACCAGGAAGTTGACGTCGGCACGCAGGATATTCACCAGCTGGATGGGTCTTTCCACCACCACGTTCTTGGGTACATAGAGCAACACACCGTCTTGTGCAAAGGCTGTGTTGAAAGCTGTGATGCCATCTTTGGCTGTGTCGGCCAGCTTGGCATAGTGCTGTTTGATGAGTTCGGGGTGTTGTTCGGCTGCCTCCTTCAGGCTGCAGAAGAGTACTCCCTCGGGAAGTGAGGGGGTGGAGGAGGGGACGAGTTGGTGGGTTTGTTCCTTTGCCTGCTTGCCTGCCTTGTAGAAGCTGTCGTTCACTACAAAGTAGAGGGCGGTACTCATGTTGGGAACGTCACACTTGAACACTTCGTAGGGATTGACAGGAATCTCCAACCGATTCAGATTCAGGCCATAGTCCGGCTCAAAGAACTTACCTGCATCGGTGTATTTATACTTCTCATCCTTGCGGGTAGGGAATCCCTGCCGCTCAAAGTCAGCAAAGGCAGCTGCACGTGGAGCGTTCAACGCCTCCGCACTGTGCTTGCAAATCATCGCCTCGGTTTGTGCAAACAGGTCTATGTATTGTTGTTCTGGTTTCATGTTCTTACGGTTTATCCTTCAGACATTTACATGCTGTCCGAACAATAGTTTATTCACTTACTTCTTTCTTGATCCAGTCGAAGCCGCGCTTTTCAATTTCTTGTGCCAAGTCGGGACCACCGGTTTTCACAATGCGACCATTCAGTAGCACGTGTACAATGTCGGGCTTCAGGTAATCAAGCAGTCGCTGATAGTGGGTAATGACCATGGCCGAGGTCTGCGGTGTGCGCAACTTGTTAAATCCTTCAGCAACAATGCGTAGGGCATCTACGTCCAGTCCGGAGTCTGTCTCGTCCAAGATAGCAAAGGTCGGTTCCAGCATGGCCATCTGGAAGATTTCGTTCCGCTTCTTCTCGCCCCCACTGAATCCCTCATTCACACTGCGGTTGGCCAGCTTGTTGTCCAGCTCCACGATGGCACGTTTCTCACGCATCAGCTTCAGAAACTCGGAAGCAGAGAGGGCTGGCAGGTGACGGTACTTGCGTTGCTCGTTGACTGCAGCGCGCATGAAGTTGACCATGGAGACTCCCGGAATTTCTACCGGTGTTTGGAATGAAAGGAAGATGCCTTCGTGTGCCCGATCCTCAGGGCTCATGGCCAGTAGGTCTTTCCCGTTGAAGGTGACGGTGCCTTTTGTCACCTCGTAAGCCGGATGACCGACAAGCACATTGCTCAGCGTGCTTTTACCGGCTCCATTCTGTCCCATCAGTGCATGAACCTCACCGTCGTTAATCGTCAGATTGATGCCTTTCAATATCTCTTTGCCATTGATGCTGGCATGTAAGTCTTTAATCTCTAACATAATATTCTTTGGTTACGATTCTCGGTCTCCTTGGTTCTTACCGCCGGTTGCCGGGAATCAGCATTCATAAATCATCATTATCCCACACTGCCTTCCAAGGAGATGGTCAACAGCTTCTGTGCTTCCACGGCAAACTCCATGGGCAACTTGTTGATAACCTCTTTGGCATATCCGTTAACAATCAGACCTACAGCATCTTCGGTAGAGATGCCTCGCTGATTGCAGTAGAATATTTGGTCTTCACTAATCTTGCTGGTTGTTGCTTCATGTTCCACAATGGCTGTCTCATTGTGGATGTCCATGTAGGGGAAGGTGTGTGCTCCGCACTTGTCGCCTAGTAGCAGAGAGTCGCATTGGCTGTAGTTGCGGGCATTGTCTGCTTTGGCAGATACACGTACCAGTCCGCGGTAGGAGTTCTCACTGCGTCCGGCAGAGATACCCTTGCTGACAATGGTGCTTCGGGTATTCTTTCCCAAATGTATCATCTTGGTACCGGTATCAGCCTGCTGGAAGTTGTTGGTGACGGCTACACTGTAGAACTCGGCAACTGAATTATCACCACTCAGAATACATGAGGGATATTTCCAAGTGATGGCACTGCCTGTTTCCACCTGTGTCCACGATAGTTTGCTGTCTACCCCTTTACAGTGTCCGCGTTTAGTCACAAAGTTATAGACACCACCTTTGCCTTCTGCATCACCGGGGTACCAGTTCTGCACGGTGCTGTATTTAACCTCGGCACGGTCGTGAACCACAATCTCTACGATGGCAGCATGAAGCTGGTTCTCGTCGCGCATAGGGGCAGTACACCCCTCTAGGTAGGAAACATAGGAATCGTCATCTGCCACAATCAGGGTACGCTCAAACTGTCCTGTGTTGGCAGCGTTGATGCGAAAGTAGGTGGATAGCTCCATGGGGCAGCGTACACCTTTAGGAATGTAGACAAAAGAACCGTCGGAGAAGACTGCTGAGTTGAGTGCAGCAAAGAAATTGTCGCGGTAGCCTACTACTGAGCCTAGGTATTTCTGTACCAAATCGGGGTGTTCTTTTACTGCCTCGCTGAAGGAGCAGAAGATTATGCCTTTCTCCATCAGGGTCTCCTTAAAGGTAGTCTTTACAGATACTGAGTCCATGACTGCATCCACGGCCATTCCACTCAGTGCCATTTGCTCTTCTAGAGGAATACCTAATTTATTAAATGTCTTCACCAGTTCCGGATCTACCTCGTCCATTGTTTTCGGTCCCTCTTTCTTCTTGGTGGGGTCTGCATAGTACGAGATGGCCTGGTAGTCAATCTCCGGAATACGTAAGTGTGCCCAGGTGGGCATCTCCAACGTTAACCAATGGCGGTAAGCCTTTAAGCGGAACTCCAGCAGCCACTCCGGTTCACCTTTCTTTGAAGAGATGAGACGGATGACATCTTCATTTAACCCCTTTTCGATGATGTCGGTATGCACGTCGGTGGTGAAGCCATATTTGTACTTCTCCTGCGTAAGCTCCTTTACATATTTATTAGGTTCTTCTTGCATTACTCATTCAATATTTGTTCTGTAACATGCTTTGCTGCAGGAAAGAAGATGCCAGCAAAGCTTTCCATGGGATAGTATAACACAGATTCACTCTTGCTTGTTTGGGATATCAGGGCATTGTCTGCATCTACAAACTCAATCACGCTTATCAAGATGCTAGTCAATAGCAGATATTTCAAGGCTCCCAGTCCGGCACCCAACCATCTGTTCAGCCACCCTAAAGAGATGGCTTCCATGGCTTTGGTCAGCAGTGAAGCAATCAGGCTGAACGCCAGCGGTACTGCAATCCAGATGCCGACAAAGGCTACTACTTGTGCCAAAGTCATTGAATCATTCAGCACAGGTGAGAGCTTCTCTGCAAGGCCTTCATATAGGACTTTTGCTGCCAGCAGGCCGACTACCAGCCCCAGTAGGGTTGCCAACTGTTTGATGAACCCTTTCATGAATCCTGATATTGCGCCCAGGCCTATAATAACAAGAATAATGATATCTATAATCGCCATATGCTTAAACTAGAAATGGATAATTGATAATTGACAATCCGTTATCATCAATCATCAACTATCCATTCTTTATTATATTGCGGATTGTTCTAAGAAGTGTAGTCAGTTATCCATCATTAAAGAGTCTGCTTCACTTCTATTTCCTCAAATGTTTCAATGATGTCATTCACTTTGATGTCATTGCAGTTGGTCAGGCTGATACCACACTCAAAATTGGTTCCTACCTCTTTCACGTCATCTTTGAAACGTTTCAAAGCATTGATGCTTCCGGTAAAGATAACAATACCGTCACGAATCAAGCGTGCTTTGTCGGTACGTTTCACCTTTCCGGTCTTCACCATAGCACCGGCTACCATACCCACCTTGCTGATGTTGAATACCTCGCGAACTTCGATGGTGGCAGTTACCTGTTCTTTCAGTGTCGGTGCCAACATTCCTTCCATAGCAGCCTTAACCTCCTCGATGGCATCATAGATAACCGAATATTTACGGATGTCTACACCATCTTGCTCAGCTAACTTGGCGGCAGATCCGGAAGGACGAACTTGGAAACCTACGATGATTGCATCTGAAGCAGCTGCCAATGTAACGTCTGATTCTGAAATCTGACCAACACCTTTGTGAATAACGTTCACCTGGATTTGTTCTGTAGAAAGCTTGATTAACGAGTCACTCAACGCTTCAACCGAACCGTCTACGTCACCCTTCACAATCACGTTCAACTCATGGAAGTCACCCAAAGCCAAGCGACGGCCAACTTCATCCAAGGTCAACATCTTCTGTGTACGTAAGCCTTGTTCACGCTGCAACTGTTCACGCTTGTTGGCAACCTCACGTGCTTCTTGATCAGTTTCAAATACATGGAATGTATCACCTGCAGCAGGGGCACCGTTCAAACCAAGTATCAATACAGGTTCTGCCGGACCGGCCTCCTTTACACGCTGGTTACGTTCGTTGAACATTGCCTTTACCTTACCATAATGGGTACCGGCTAAAACAATGTCTCCTACTTTCAATGTACCATTTGATACCAACACTGTAGCCACATAGCCACGGCCTTTATCCAAAGATGATTCAATGATAGAGCCGGTTGCATTACGGTTAGGATTAGCCTTCAGTTCCAACATTTCAGCTTCCAGTAATACCTTTTCCATCAATTCGTCCACGCCTAGACCTTTCTTGGCAGAGATGTCTTGTGACTGGTATTTACCACCCCATTCTTCTACCAGGAAGTTCATGGCAGCCAGTTCTTCCTTAATTTTGTCCGGGTTGGCAGCAGGCTTATCAATTTTATTGATGGCAAACACAATGGGAACCCCTGCTGCCATAGCATGATTGATAGCTTCTTTAGTTTGGGGCATTACATTATCATCGGCAGCAACAATGATGATAGCAATATCTGTAACCTTTGCGCCGCGGGCACGCATGGCTGTAAACGCTTCGTGACCGGGAGTATCCAAGAAAGTAATCTTACGACCGTCTTCCAAAGTTACGTGGTAAGCACCAATATGTTGTGTGATACCACCGGCCTCACCGGCAATTACATTGGCTTTACGAATGTAGTCAAGCAGTGAAGTCTTACCGTGGTCTACGTGTCCCATAACGGTGACAATGGGGGCGCGAGGCTGCAAATCTTCTTCTGCGTCTTCTTCCTCTACAATAGCTTGTGACACTTCTGCACTGACATATTCGGTCTTGAATCCAAATTCTTCAGCTACCAGATTGATGGTTTCTGCATCCAAACGCTGGTTGATGGAAACCATGATGCCGACACTCATACAAGTAGCAATGACTTGTGTCACGCTGATGTCCATCATATTCGCAAGCTCGTTGGCTGTTACAAATTCTGTCAGTTTCAGAATCTTGCTTTCTTCCATTTCTTGGTTTGCCAACTCGTTCATACGGTCAGCAGCCAGTTCACGTTTTTCCTTGCGATATTTGGCTCCCTTATTCTTGCCTTTAGAGGTTAAACGAGCCAGTGTTTCTTTCACTTGCTTTGCAACATCTTCTTCGCTAACCTCTTGCTTTACTACTGGTTTCTTGAAGCGGTCTTTATTTTTCTTGCTGTTGCCAGCTTGTTGCTCTTTGTTTCCTTTCGGACGCTCGTTGCTCTGTTGGAAGTTTGAAACACTATTGATATCGACTTTCTCCTTGTTGATGCGGGCACGTTTTTTCTTGCCGCCTACCTCTCCATCTTTGAAGTCTTTTTGTTGCTTGTTATCTTCACGACGGATTTCCTTGATGATGGCCTCCTTCATCTGCTTCCGCTGGTCTTGACGCAACTTTTCTTTCTCTTCACGCTCTTTGCGCTTTTCTTCCTTTGTCTTCTTCTTTGGACGGGTAGACTGGTTCAATGCAGCCAAGTCAATCTGACCGATAACATTGATTTTAGAGACAAATTCTGTCTGACGGATTTTGAAAACCTCTTCTTTCGGTTCCTCAACAGTTTCCTCTTTTGGTTCTTCTGTCTCTACGGGTTCTTCCACTTCAGTTACTGCCGGTTCTTCTGTCGGTTTCACCTCTTCTTTTACCTCAGTTGCTGTAGCTATCGGTTCTTCAGTCTTAGCTTCTTCTGTTTTCTCAGGTTGAGCTTCTTCTGTAATTACCGATTTCTGTACAGGCACTTCTGTCGTCTTATCTTCTTTCGGTTGTTCCTTTTCAGAAGTAGACGGCTTACGGTTGAACTTATCCAAGTCAATCTTTCCTACTTGTTTGAACTTAGGACGTGCATCTTCCGGCACCACAGTCTTAATTTCTTCTTGCTTGGGCGCTTCTTGCTCATAGCCATCAATAGCTACTGATGCTTTATTTCGTTCTTTGCTTTGACGCTCTTGACTGAAACGCTCCGATTTCATCTTCAAATCTTTATCGGTGCTGAATTCTTTTTTGAGCAATTCAAACTGTTCGTCAGTAATCTTGGTATTCGGATTTGCCTCTACGGTAAAACCTTTCTTTTGTAAGAATTCGACAGCTGTCGTAATTCCCACATTCAAATCTCTTGTTACTTTATTTAACCTTATAGTCATATTTCTCTATTATGAATCACAAATTATGAATTATAAACCGTGAACTATGAATCCATTGCACTTCCGAAAGTCCATTTATAATTCATAATTCATAACCCAACTGTATTTTTATTCTTCTTCAAACTCCTGTTTCAAAATGCGTAATACTTCATCAACCGTTTCCTCCTCAAGGTCGGTTTTTTCGATCAGCATTTCACGTGGAGCATTCAATACAGACTTGGCGGTATCGATACCGATAGCTTTGATGGCATCAATTACCCAACCGTCTATTTCGTCACGGAATTCATCCAAGTAGATATCTTCATCTTCAGTTGCCTCATCCAATTCACGGAATACGTCAATTGTATATTCGGTCAGCATGCTGGCGAGTTTGATGTTCAAACCACCTTTACCGATGGCCAGAGAAACTTCTTCCGGACGCAGGAAGACCTCTGCTTTACGTTCTTCTTCGTTCAGACGGATAGAAGAAATCTTCGCGGGACTCAATGCGCGTTGAATAAACAGCTGAATGTTGGATGTGTAGTTAATGACATCAATGTTTTCATTGCGAAGCTCACGCACAATACCATGGATTCGGCTACCCTTTACGCCTACACATGCTCCTACCGGGTCAACGCGGTCATCGTAACTTTCTACGGCAATCTTTGCACGCTCACCCGGGATGCGAGCTATTTTACGAATCGTAATCAATCCGTCGTTGATTTCAGGTACTTCCATTTCAAACAAACGTTGCAAGAACATGGGTGATGTACGGCTGAGGATAATCTTCGGATTGTTGTTTTTATTGTCCACACGAGCTACTACGGCACGAGCTGCTTCACCTTTGCGATAGAAATCACTGGGGATTTGCTCATTCTTCGGTAACAACAATTCATTACCCTCGTCATCAATGAGCAACATTTCTTTCTTCCAGATTTGATACACCTCTGCACTTATGATAGTACCTACCTTATCAATATACTTATTATATAAGCTATCTTTCTCCAGTTCCAGAATTTTGGATGCAAGTGTTTGACGCAAATTCAGAATAGCACGACGGCCAAATTTTGCAAAGTTTACTTCATCTGTTACTTCCTCACCTACTTCATAAGAAGCATCAATCTTTTGTGCTTCGCTCAATGGAATTTGCAGATTTGAGTTCTCCAAGTCTTCATCGGCAACCACTTCACGGTTGCGCCAAATTTCAAAGTCACCCTTATCCGGGTTTACAATCACATCATAATTTTCATCGGTACCGAACATCTTTGCAATTACGCTGCGGAAAGATTCTTCCAGCACGCTAACCATTGTGGTGCGGTCGATATTCTTCAGTTCTTTAAATTCCGAAAAAGTATCTATCAAGCTAACAGTTTCTTGTTTTTTGGCCATAGTCTTATTTAAAACTGATTAAGTATTTAGTATATTTTATTTCGTTGTATGTAAAATTCAAGTCCTCATCTACCATCTTGGGGCGTTTGGCTCCCTCTTCTTTTACTTTCTTTTGGATGGTAAGTATAATATGGGTGTCATCTGCCTCTTTCAGGATGCCGCTTAGTTTGCGTCCGTCCTTACTCAATACCTCTACCTCTTCACCTACATGATTGAGGTATTGTTGTAGTACTTTAAATGGCTGTCCGATGCCTGCCGAACCTACTTCCAATTCAAAGTCTTCCACTTCACGGTCCAATTTTGACTCGATAAAGCGACTCAGCTCTACGCAATCTTCAATCCACACACCCTCCTTGTGGTCTATTTCCACCAGGATTTTGTTTTCGGGACTGATGGTTACCTCTACCAAGAAGTACTCTTTACCATCCAGCCACTCTTCAACAATTTGACAAACAGTTTTCTTTTCAATCATGATATACTTAAACCTATAGGGAATAAAAAAGAGGAGCTTAATCGCCCCTCCTCTATTCATCCGTTTCGGTGGCAAAGGTATAAATAATCTATTCTCCTACAAAATATTAGATGAAAAAAAGATATATTTAGGAAGATTTACGCCTCTATTCCGGTCTGATTGGTCGTTTATCACTTGATTTCTTTTGTGAAACAACGACGTTTTTTGTGTTGCTCAGTCTTGAAATACTCCCATTGAGCTTGTACTTTTCCGTTCAATTCCAGCTCCGGATTGCTTTCTGCATATTCAAAGCCCAACTGCTGATACACCGGTATCAGGTCAGAGAACAGCAAGGCATTCACACCCTTGTTTTGGTACTCCGGCTTCACTGCCACCAGCAGCAAATCCAGCATTTTGGGATATTTTTTTAAGAAGATAGTCTTCAGCAGATAGTACCAGCCCCAAGGTAACAGACGGCCTTTGGCTTTCTGCAACGCTTTTGAAAGTGAAGGCATGGAGATGCCCACAGCCACCAGTTTGTCTTCTGTGTCGGTCACCAAAGTCACCATGCGCAAGTCCAAAATAGGGAGATAAGCTTTAATGTACTGCTCTATTTGTTTGGGTGAAAGAGCTGAATAGCCATAAAGCGGTGCATAAGCCTCATTCATCAACTCGAAGATGGCTTGTCCGTACTTAGAAGCTATTTCTTTGGCAGAAGAACACTTAACCACGTTCAGATTATACTTTCTTTGGATCAGATCTGAGATGCGTTTGTGCTTGTCGGGGATAGCTTCCGGAATGTAAATCTTGTACTCCACCCAGTCTGCATCTTTTTCAAATCCCATGCGCTCCATGTGCTGCGGATAATAGGGATAGTTGTAGATGGTGGCCATTGTGCTCAGTTGGTCGAAGCCTTCCACCAGCATGCCCTCGGCGTCGAAGTCGGTAAATCCCAAAGGACCTTGAATATGTGTCATGCCGCGCTCCTTTCCCCACTTTTCCACGGCGTTGATGAGTGCGTCTGCCACCTCTGCATCATCTACAAAGTCTATCCAGCCGAAGCGGACCTCTTTTTTGCCCCATGTCTGGTTGGCACGGTTGTTGATGATGGCAGCCACACGACCTACCAACTTACCATCCTTGTAGGCCAGGAAATAATCTGCCTCGCAAAACTCGAAGGCTGCATTTTTCTTCTTGTCAAAGGTGGAGAGCATGTCGTCAAATAGGTCGGGCACAGAATAGGGGTTATTCTTGTAAAGCTCATAGTTGAAGCGGATAAACTTCTTCAACTCGCTATTGTTGGAAACTGTTTTAATGGTAACCATAAATGAGATATGATTGTTGATAATACTATAATTTCTTTACAGCTGGCAGATTAGGAATACTGTATAGGCCACGTAGCAGAGAATCAGGAACGTTCCTTCCACGCGAGTAATGGTTCGCTTGCCAAAAAAGATGCCAAACAGCCAAAGTAAGATGCTGCTGGCCACCAAAACATAGAGGTCGAAGTTTGTAATGCCTGTCATGTGCAGCGGAGTGATGCTGGCCGAGCAGCCAAGCACGAAGAATACATTGAAGATATTGCTGCCCACCACATTTCCGATGGCAATTTCCGGATTCTTCTTCAGAGCAGCCACAACCGATGTTGCAAGCTCCGGAAGTGAGGTTCCGCCGGCCACAAGTGTCAGACCGATGATAGATTCGCTTACACCCAGGCTGCGGGCTATTCCGCTGGCACCGTCAACGAATAGCGTGCCGCCCCAAATCAGTCCGGCCAGACCGCCAACGATGTAGAGCAGTGATTTCCACATGGGCAGTGCTTTGATGTCACCTGTCTCCTCTTCTTTCTCCTGCGGATTGTTCTTGGCGATGGCAAAAGTATATCCCAAGAAGATGGCAAAGAAGCAGAGCATCAGCAAACCGTCTGCTTTGCTCAAAATGTTCTCCGAAGTGCCATCCAGAAAGAGGTCATTGGCACAAATCAGCACCACGAGTGAGGAGAGGATGCAAAGAGGTATCTCCTTCAGCAACGTATTTCTGTTTACAACGATGGGAGCAAACAGCGCCGTGCAGCCCACAATCATCAACGCATTGAAAATGTTACTTCCCACCACGTTACCGATGGCAATGTCTGCGTTTCCCTTTAAAGCCGACGATACACTCACCGTCAACTCCGGTGTAGAGGTTCCAAAGGCCACGATGGTCAGACCGATGACAATGTTAGGGATGTTAAAACGTTTGGCTACCGAAGCCGCGCCATCTGTCAAGCCGTTGGCACCCAAAAGAACGAGGAGAAGACCTCCTACAAGAAGAATTATATCCATGATTGATTGCTTTTTGCGTGCAAAGATAGTGTAAGGCCGGCGAAGAACCAAAATTATTTGTTACTTCGCCTCTCTTGCACTATCTTTGCTTCCGATTCACGTTACCTAGAACGATTTATAACAATGGCCAAAGAAAAAACCGTCTACGTCTGCAGCAACTGCGGGCAAGATTCTCCCAAATGGGTGGGAAAATGTCCCGCCTGCGGACAATGGAACACCTATGTAGAACAGCTGATACGCAAAGAGGCACCCTCCGCCCGCAATGCAGTGGTGGCAGCTGCCGGACTGACTGTAGAGAAGAAGCCACGACCGCTGACTTTAGACGAAATTGAGGCCGGCGACGAGCCACGCATCGACATGCACGACGACGAGTTGAATCGAGTCCTGGGTGGAGGATTGGTACAAGGTTCCCTCGTCTTGCTGGGAGGCGAGCCGGGCATCGGAAAGTCAACGCTCATCCTGCAAACCGTGTTAAGAATGCCGGAAAAGAGAATCCTCTACGTCAGCGGAGAAGAGAGTGCCCGACAGTTGAAACTTCGGGCCGACCGCATCCGGCACAACACTTCCGACTGCCTCATTGTCTGCGAAACCTCCCTGGAGCAAATCTTTGTCCACATCAAGAACACCCGCCCCGACCTGGTCATCATCGACTCCATCCAGACGATTGCTACCGAGAGCGTAGACTCCTCCCCCGGCAGCATCACGCAAGTGCGAGAGTGTGCCGCCACCATCCTCCGCTATGCCAAAGAGAGCCATACACCCGTCATCCTCATCGGACACATCAATAAGGAGGGCAGCATTGCAGGCCCGAAGGTGCTGGAGCACATCGTGGACACCGTCCTCCAGTTCGAGGGCGACCAGCACTACATGTACCGCATCCTGCGAAGCATCAAAAACCGTTTCGGAAGCACGGCAGAGCTGGGAATCTACGAAATGCGGCAAGACGGCCTCCGCCAGGTGAGTAACCCCTCCGAACTACTCCTCACGCAAGACCACGAGGGCATGAGCGGCATCTCCATAGCCTCCGCCATCGAGGGAATACGCCCCTTCCTCATCGAAGTACAAGCCCTGGTCAGCTCCGCCGTCTACGGTAACCCCCAACGCTCCGCCACAGGTTTCGACATCCGCCGCATGAACATGCTCCTGGCCGTCTTAGAGAAGCGCGTAGGCTTCAAACTGGCCCAAAAAGACGTCTTCCTCAACATTGCCGGCGGCTTGCGCGTAAGCGACCCCGCCATAGACCTCTCCGTCATCTCCGCCATCCTATCCAGCAACATGGACACGGCCATCGAGGCCGAAGTCTGCCTCGCCGGAGAGGTCGGACTCAGTGGAGAGATACGCCCCGTCAACCGCATCGAGCAGCGAATCTCCGAAGCCGAGAAGCTCGGCTTCCGCCGCTTCATCCTTCCCCGTTACAACCTGCAAGGCCTGGACGCCCGAAAGTTCGACATCCAGCTCGTCCCCGTCCGCAAGGTAGAAGAAGCCTTCCGGGCACTATTCGGATAGGTCGGCGGAAAAAATAAAGCCTTCCAAGCTAACAGCGGCTGAAAGAATATTGTTATTTTTGCCAACGAATGTCAGTAAAACCATCAAATCGGATATTTTTATGTCGGAAAAAGAAATGAACGCATACCGATTCACCTCGGGTCAGGAGCCCAGCGACGAAATGCTGAGCCAATTGATGAAAGAAGTGGCTCTCGAAGCCCGCGAAAGCAGCAAAAAAGCCGCTGATGCCCACTTCGAGCAGATGAGAAGGAACATCGCCAACCAGAAAACGGCGTGGGAAGAACGTATAAATAGCATCATCAATGGCTAAAGAAGGACACAAACCTGAGTTGATTGTCATCGCCGGCCCCAATGGTTCGGGAAAAACTTCTGTCACGAAACGATTCTTGCACCACGAATGGGCAGAAGGTACTATTTACATCAATCCGGACGAGGTTGCCAACGATATGTTTGGCGATTGGAACTCTCGCGAGGCAGTCATCAGTGCTGCCAACTACTGTGCCCGCTGGCGTGAACGCTGTCTGGAAGAGCGGAAAAGCTTCGTCTTCGAGACTGTGATGTCTGCAGCCGATAAGATTGACTTCATAGCCAAGGCCAAGAGGAACGGATTCTTCATCCGCCTGTTTTTCATCTCCACCGCCGGCCCCACCATCAATGCTGCCCGTATTGCCGACCGCGTCATGAAGGGCGGACACGACGTACCTATCACAAAAATCATCTCCAGATACTACAAATCGATTGAAAACTGCAAGGCTGTATCCGGCATTGTCGACAGACTCTATGTCTATGACAACTCGGTGGACGGCGAGGAGGCTAAGTTGCAATTCCGACTGACAAATGGCAACATGGCCAAGCTCTATGTGAGCGATGTGCCCGAATGGGCGCAAGCCATCCTGCCCGATGCCGACTGAGGTGGTTGGCTTCTTCGGCGCATCCATTTCCTTTTGTTTTTAGCTGTTTCCCGCCCGCAGATTACTCGGTAATCGGAGGTTGGGAGGGTGTGAAGAGGGGTTGGGGTTTAAAAAGTGATGATGGAATTTTGAAAACGAGCGGTAGAGGTTTAGGTATTGGTGATTGTATTTTGAAAATGGATGCTAGTTTTCCTAAAATAAATGTTGGAAAATGGAGAATTAGGGGTCGTTTTCCTAAAATTGATGTTGGAAAATGGAAGATGGAGGGTCGTTTTCAAAAATCTAACGATGAAAAATGGAGGGCGGGGGTCTGTTTTTCATTTTCAAAGGATGGTTTTTTGAAAAAAGGGGCTATCTTTGCCGTTGAAATCAATCGGAAAGGAGTTTTTTATGACCTGCGAACCTCAATTTACGCTCGATGAGCTGTACATTACCCCTTTTACCCTCCGCCGACTGTACGATGAGGAGGGAAATGCCCGCTATGTGGCTTTGCAACGCAACACGGCCCCGTCGGGGGTGCGCTTGTTGGACGAGTTGCTGTTGGGCATCAGTCGCGGCACGGAGTCGTGCGTTTCTTTTCGCAAGCGGCACGGTATCACGCGCTCGAAACTGAGTGCGCTGGTGGAGTTGCTGACGGGTTTGACGTGTGATGAGTTTTTTCTCCACTTCCGGCTGCGTATGGCGGATGAGTTGCTGCGTTACACGCCGCTGAGCATCGGTGAGGTGGCCGCGCGAAGCGGTTTCGGCACGCATACTAACTTCTGCGTGGCCTGCCAGAACCATTACAAATGTACGCCGGCGGCTCGTCGCCGCTCGCTGCGGGGGAAGAACGATGTGAACCGCTTCCGGCTGGCGTAGCGGGGAGTTCTGCCCCTCGGTTGCTCTCTTCCGACCCTCTTCCGGAGGGGGTTGTGGGGCGGGCAATGGATTATTTTGGGTCGGCAAGAGGCCGATGTGGTTGGAAAAGTGTACATTTGTGGCAAAATCTGCTTCATCATTTAAATCAAAGATATGTTACGTAAAATCAGACTGACGCTGGCCGTTCTTTTCTTTGCGCTGACTACGCTGCTGTTCCTGGACTTCACGGGTACGGTGCATGCGTGGTTCGGATGGATGGCTAAAATTCAATTTTTGCCGGCTCTGCTGGCACTGAATGTGGGTGTGGTGGCGGCTTTGGTGCTGCTGACGCTGTTGTTGGGCAGGGTTTACTGCTCGGTAATCTGTCCGCTGGGCGTTTTTCAGGATGTGGTTTCGTGGCTGCACGGGCGGCGGGCGAAGAATCGTTTCCGTCACTCTCCTGCCCTCTCTTGGCTGCGCTGGAGCCTGCTGATACTGTTTGTGGTGGCTTTGCTGACGGGCGTGGGCTCTTTTGTGGCTTTGCTGGCTCCTTACAGCTCGTGGGGACGCATTGCCGGCTCGTTGCTGGCTCCTCTCTATCAGTGGGGAAACAATCTGTTGGCCTTGTTGGCCGAGCGGATGCAGAGTTATGCCTTTTACGAGACGGAGGTGTGGCTGAAGAGCCTGCCGACGCTGCTGATTGCGCTCGTCAGCTGTGTGACGCTGGTGGTGCTGGCTTGGCGAGGCGGCCGAACCTATTGCAACACGCTCTGTCCGGTAGGTACGGTGCTTGGATTCCTCTCGCGGTATGCCTGGCTGAGGCCCGTCATCGATGTAAAGAAGTGTAACGGCTGCGGATTGTGCGAGCGAAACTGCAAAGCCTCGTGCATCGACAGTAAAAACCACGCCATCGACTACAGCCGCTGCGTCAGCTGCATGGATTGCCTGGAAAAGTGTCGCAAAGGCGCCATCTCTTACGCGCATCCGAAAGCCCAACCGACCGAAGCCTTGGCCGAGCCCTCGGCAGACACCGGCCGACGCAGTTTTCTCACCGCCACGGCACTAGCAACCGCTACGGCTGCCTTGAAGGCGCAGGAGATGAAGGTGGATGGAGGTTTGGCCGCCATCGAGGACAAGGTGATGCCTCGCCGACACACGCCCATCGTTCCGCCGGGTGCGGGCAGCCTTCGCAACTTCAATCAGCACTGCACGGCCTGCCAGCTGTGCGTCTCGGTCTGCCCTAACGGCGTTCTTCGCCCCGGCACAGATCTCATGACACTGATGCAGCCCGTTGCCTCCTACGAGCGGGGTCACTGCCGACCGGAGTGCACCAAGTGCAGCGATGTTTGTCCCGCCGGCGCCATACGTCCCATCAGTGTGGAAGAGAAGTCGTCCACCCAAATAGGACATGCCGTCTGGATTAAGAAGAATTGTGTGGTGCTGACCGACGATGTGGCCTGCGGAAACTGTGCCCGCCACTGTCCGACGGGAGCCATTCAGATGGTGGAGGACAAGATGAGTGCCAAGCATCGGCTGCTGCCCGTTGTCGACACCGAGCGTTGCATCGGCTGCGGAGCTTGCGAGCATCTTTGCCCGGCGCGACCCTTCAGCGCCATCTACGTGGAAGGCCACGAGGTTCACCGAACCATCTGATGCCACTTTTGCGAGACGAGAACCCTACTTTTCAATCAATTATCTGTAAGAAATCATGCGTAAAAACATAAATCGTCGCGACTTTCTGAAGTTGGCCGGAGCTGCAGCCTCCGGTGCGGCTCTGGCAGCCTGCGGACAACAAGAAAAACCGGCTGCAACCGCTCCGACCTCGGCTTCCGACCCCGAGGCGGTGGGCAAAATGACCTATCGAAGCTTTCCCTCACTGGGCGAAGACAAAGTTTCCATCCTGGGATACGGCTGCATGCGTTGGCCAACCGTGAAAAATCCCGAAGGAGGCAATGTCATCGACCAAGAGGCCGTCAACCGACTGGTGGACTATGCCCTGGAACATGGCGTAAACCTGTTCGACACCTCCCCCGTCTATGTACAAGGCCAGTCGGAGAAAGCCACGGGCATTGCACTGAAACGCCATCCGCGCAGCTCGTATTATGTGTCGACAAAACTCTCCAACTTCACCAACTACACGCGGGAGAACTCGCTGACCATGTATTACAACTCTTTCAAGAACCTGCAGGTTGACTACATCGACTACTATCTGCTTCACAGCATCGGCGGCGGGGGCATGAAGCATTTCCGCGAGCGCTATGTTGACAACGGGATGCTCGACTTCCTGATGAAAGAGCGAGAAGCCGGTCGCATCCGTCGCTTGGGCTGGTCTTTCCACGGTTCGAAAGAGGTTTTCGACGCCATGCTGGCACTTCACGAAGAAGTACACTGGGATTTTGTGCTCATTCAGATGAATTATCTCGATTGGAAGATACCGAAAGGGAGCAGTATCAGTGCTGAATATCTTTACACGGAGCTGGAGAAGCGCAATATTCCTGTGCTCATCATGGAACCGTTGTTGGGAGGCCGTCTGACCAGACTTCCGGACCATGTGGTGGCTCGTTTGAAGCAGCAAGACCCGGAAAGCAGCGTTGCCTCGTGGGCTTTCCGCTTTGCCGGCTCACATCGCAACGTGCTGAGCGTGTTGAGCGGCATGACTTACATGGAACATTTGCAAGACAACATCCGCACCTACTCGCCGCTACGACCGCTGACCGCCGAGGAAAAGAATTTTCTCTACGAAACGGCAGCAATCATCAACAGCTACCCCACCGTACCGTGTAACGACTGCAAATATTGCATGCCATGTCCTTACGGCTTGGACATTCCGGCCGTGCTGTTGCATTACAACAAGTGCGTCAACGAAGGAAACATTCCCCAAAGCCGACAAGACGAAAACTATCGCAAAGCACGCCGTGCCTTCCTCGTGGGATACAATCGCGCGGTGGAAAAACTGCGTCAAGCCGACCATTGCGTGGGTTGCAGGCAGTGTGTAGAGCATTGCCCGCAGGATATAGACATTCCTAAAGAGCTGCAACGCATTGACACCTTTATAGAAAAGTTGAAACAAGAAACTCTGTAACTTCTCATGATTCAAGAATACCAACTGCGCGTCATTCCCGAGATTGCAGCCAGCGAACAGCAACTGAAAGCCTGTCTGGTGAACGAAAAAGGACTGAATCCTCGTCAGCTGACAGCCGTCCGCATTTTGAAACGAAGCATAGATGCCCGCCAGCGCACCATCTTCGTCAATCTGACAGTCCGCGCCTTTATCAACGAGATGCCCGAGCGTGAAGAATACACACCTACCATTTATAATAACGTGGAAGGCCGTCCCGAAGTGGTGGTGGTGGGTGCCGGCCCCGGCGGACTGTTTGCCGCCCTCCGACTGATAGAATTGGGACTTCGTCCCATCATTGTAGAACGCGGTAAGGACGTGCGCGAGCGGAAGAAAGACTTGGCACAAATCGGTCGACTGCAGAGCGTGGACCCGGAATCGAATTACAGCTTCGGTGAAGGAGGGGCGGGCGCCTATAGTGACGGAAAACTCTACACTCGCAGCAAGAAGCGCGGCAATGTGGAGAAGATTCTGAATGTATTCTGTCAGCATGGCGCCTCTACTTCTATTCTGGTGGATGCGCATCCGCATATTGGCACCGACAAGCTACCTCGCGTCATTGAAAACATGCGAAATACCATCTTGCAATGCGGTGGAGAAGTTCATTTCCAGACGCGGATGGACGCGCTGTTGATTCAGGACAATCGGGTGACGGGTATTGAGACCAACACGGGAGAAACCTTTCTTGGCCCTGTGATTCTGGCCACCGGTCACTCAGCTCGCGATGTTTACCGCTGGCTGTCGGCCAATGGCGTGGAAATCGAAAGCAAGGGCATTGCTGTAGGCGTGCGGCTGGAGCACCCGGCACATCTCATAGATCAGATTCAGTATCACCGCAAAGAGGGGCGAGGAGCTTTCTTGCCCGCAGCCGAGTACAGCTTCGTCACCCAAGTGGACGGACGTGGGGTCTACAGCTTCTGCATGTGCCCCGGCGGATTTATTGTGCCTGCCGCCAGCGGTCCCGGCCAAATTGTGGTAAACGGAATGAGTCCCAGCAACCGAGGCTCGCGCTGGAGCAACAGCGGCATGGTGGTAGAGCTTCGTCCGGAGGATTTGGAGAATGAAGAATTAAGAATGAAGCATGAAGAATGCGAAGCGGTGGCTCCGGAGTTGCGGATGATGCAGTTTCAGGAACAACTGGAACGCCTCTGCTGGCAGCAGGGCAACATGAAACAAACTGCCCCGGCTCAAAGGATGTATGACTTCGTAAAAAAGAAACTTTCGTTCGACTTGCCCGACTCTTCTTACGCTCCGGGACTAGTGTCGTCACCTCTACACTTCTGGCTTCCGCCCTTCATTGCCAATCGACTGAGCCGAGGTTTTCAACACTTCGGCAAACAGAGTCGTGGCTTTCTGACCAAC
Source organism: Bacteroides sp. (assembly GCA_017621035.1). Classification (GTDB taxonomy): domain Bacteria; phylum Bacteroidota; class Bacteroidia; order Bacteroidales; family Bacteroidaceae; genus Bacteroides. Next base: position 28,370 of record JAGATY010000057.1, read on the forward strand.
GAGGCGCTGATGATTGGCGTGGAGACCCGAACGTCGGCTCCTGTCCGCATCATCCGCGACCGCGACACTTTGCAACACGTTCGTCTGCAAGGACTCTTCCCCTGTGGCGAGGGAGCAGGCTATGCCGGTGGCATCGTATCGGCCGGCGTGGATGGAGAACGGTGTGCAGAGGCAGTAAGTGCTTTTCTAAACCGTTGATAATCAGTAGCTCATTCCGCACTTGTGTGGAGCACGGTGGACACAAGTGTGGAGCACGCTCCACACTTGTGCGGAATAAACTCCACACTTGTGTCCAGCATCGCTCATGTTTGTACCCCAAAATTGCCTTGCAAATCACCTCTTTTTTCTGCTCTAACCACCGCCTAAATCGAGTAATGGGAAGTCCTCAGCTTGCTCCCATTGTGACAATTACGGGGGTGAAAGAAGTAACCGAAAAATATTTTTAAGCTAAAAGTGTTATCTTTTCGTTGTTTTTTCTCTACTTTTGCGAACAGTATTCAACACGTACACGTTATATGCGCGCCAGGATGAAGCCTTTTATCTATATAGAACGTTTGCTACTTCTTTCTTGCTTGTTACTGTTTGCATGCACGGAAGTATCGGCGCAAACCTTTAGATACATCGGCTTGGAAAACGGATTGGGAAGCCGAAAGGTATTCAGCGTCCAAAAAGATGCTGATGGCTATATGTGGTTTCTTACCGCAGAAGGCATAGACCGCTACAATGGAAAGGAATTCAAACATTATTTGCTGCCAGAAGTAAATATCGCATTCAACCATCCTATCCAGTTGGGCTGGATTTACTTGGATCGGGATAGCAATGTGTGGGTTATCAATCGAAAAGGAAGCGTGTTTAAATATGAGTCCACTCGTGACCGTTTTCTGAAAGTCAATATCTCTTCTGAATTTCTACAGAAAGTTACCTTTGCTTTTCTAGACCGAGACAATCGGATATGGCTCTGTGGCAAACATGCCATCATCATTTATCAGATTCATACGAGAAAGGTATTGACTGTTCCTAAAAATGATGATGCAGACATTACGCACGTTGTCCAAGCGGATGCAGATAAGTTTTATATCGGTACCACTAACGACATCCATCTGTTCTCTCTGGCGAACGACAGACTTAAACATATAGAATGTTCCGTGCTGGATAGCATACAGACTCAAATCACCTCTCTTTATCTGCATCCTACTCACCAAAGGCTGTTTGTGGGTACGTATGGAAACGGAGTGCTGATGTACGACATCAAGCAGAACACCCTGACCTCTTATGACAATGAACTGAAGGAGGTGAATGTAACCAGTCTGAAACCTCTGAATCCGGAAGAAATATTAGTAGGAACTGAAGGCATTGGACTCTATAAAGTAGATGTAGAGACCGGAGAGTCATTCCCCTATTTTACTCCTGACTATGAGCGGCATAACGGAATGAATGGAAATAATATTCATGATGTATTTGTCGATCCGGTAGGACGTATCTGGGCGGCAAACTATCCTTTTGGTGTGACAGTTATTGACAATAGGTATGTAAACTATCATTGGATGAGGTATGCCATCGGTAATGAACAATCGCTGGTAAACGACCGAGTGCACACCGTGCTTGAAGATAGTCAGGGAGATTTGTGGTTTGGTACCAGTAATGGTATCAGCCTTTATAAACAGAGCACGGGACGCTGGTACTCATTTCTTTCCGACAAAGATACACGTTATCGGAATCAAAGACAGACTCACATTTTCCTTACACTTTGCGAAGTGAAACCTGGAGTTGTTTGGGCCGGAGGATATACATCAGACATTTATCAGATAAATAAGGCTTCGCTCTCGGTAGAAAAATTCTCGCCAAGCCTCTTTTCCGCTAAGAATATCCGTCCTGACAAACATATTCGTTGCTTTACCAAGGATTGTGATGAAAACATTTGGATTGGTGGCTATTACAACCTGAAATACATAAATCTGAATACCAACCAAGTGCGCCTCTTCCCGGAGTTTAACCATATAACCTCTTTGGCGGAAAAAGATAAGGATAACATGTGGGTGGGAACCGATACCGGTCTCTACCTTATCCATAAGCGGAGTGGAAGATACATTGCTATTAAGTTGGACGGAAACAATCCCTATATCAATGCTCTTTATCAGGGGAAAAATGGAGTACTTTACATTGCAACCAACGGGTCCGGTGTATATACTTATGACCATGATACACAATCCATCACTCATTACCATAAAGACAATAGTGCATTGGTGGTAAATAACATTCATGCTATTTTGCCTGAAAAAGATGGCAACATTTTGGTAAGTACTGAAAACGGCATCACCAGTTTTAACATAGAACAGAAAGTCTTCCATAACTGGACTAAAGAACAGGGATTGTTGGCATCATGCTATACCGGCTCCATCGGTACACATCGAAAAAATGGGGGTTATGTATTCGGTAGTACTGAAGGTGCTGTGGAATTTCCTCCCGGTACCTGTTTGCCATTGTTTTCGTACACAAGACTCCGCCTGAGTGACCTTAGCATTGCATACCACCCTATCTATCCCGGTGGTGAGCGTTCTCCTTTGACAAGAAACCTCAATAGAACCAATACTTTGAGGTTTAAACACTCTCAAAACAGCTTCTCGCTCAGAGTATCTACCGTCAACTTTGATGCACCGGATAACATCCTTTACTATTGGCGGATTGATGAGTTGATGCAGAACCAGGTGCCTGTAACTGCCAGCGGGTTGGTACGTTTCCCTAATCTTAACTCTGGAAAGTACACGTTACACATAAAAGCAATCTCCAAGGAAGAGCCATACTTGATTTTTGAAGATAGAATGATGCATATTATTGTTGCTCCTCCTTTCTGGCGTAGCGGTTTTTCTATTTTAGTATATACGATTTGTACTGTAGTCTTTCTTCTTATTTATAATCGTCATACTGAATTGAGCAGACGAAGAGTTATGTCGAAAGAGAAGTTGGACTTCTTTATCAATACGATACATGACTTCCGTACACCTCTTACCCTCATTAAAGCCCCCTTAGAGGATATGGCAGAGCGTAAGGATCCGGCTTCAGATGAAGCTTACAGTTTACGAATGGCTTTACGTAATGTGGATATTCTGATTCAGATGGCAACCAATCTGATAGATGTGGAACGTGGCTCTACACAAGCCTCTATACTCTATTTAACTCCTTGCCAGCTAGGGGCATATCTGGAAGATCAATGTGAATTGTTCCGTAGTTATGCTACTGCTAAAAATGTTGAATACATCTATCCTAAAGCAAAAGATGCTCCTATAGATGTGTTGATTGACAAGGATAAGATGAGTACCATCTTGAAAAATCTTGTAAATAACTCTTTCAAATACACACCGGTAGGAGGAACAGTACGGGTTGAGGTGGTAATAAATGCCACGGATTGGGAGCTGACAGTTTCAGACTCTGGTATAGGTATTCCTGCTAAGGAACAGGCAAACCTCTTCTCCAAGCAGTTCCGAGGCAGTAATGCCATTCAATCGCACATCGAAGGAAACGGTTTAGGATTGCTGATGGTGGAAAAGGCTGTAAGATTATTCCATGGTAAGATACAAGTCCAGAGCCGGTTACAGTTGGGCACAACTTTCAGGGTAACCATTCCATTTGGATTGGAGAAACTGAAACATGCTGAAATCGCTAAGCCCTCTCCGGACTTAATAAGCGACGGAAATATTCCTCCCCAACCCGCACCATCCAAGCCTGTAGTTAAGGAAGTATATGATGCCAGTCGATATACACTACTGTTGGTGGATGACAATGACGATTTACGTGCTTATGTGGCAGAGTCTCTGCGTGAGCTGTATAATGTAAAGCAATGCAGTAATGGTAGAGAGGCATGGACGCTTCTGAAGAGTTCATCAATAGACCTTGTTATTACAGATATTATGATGCCGGAGGTTCGAGGTGACGAACTGTGTACCATGATTAAGAATGACATTGAAACTTCTCACATTCCAGTTATTATGCTTACAGCGCTGGGCGATGAAAAGAGTATTGTAGGAGGATTACGATTGGGTGCAGACGAGTATATCCCCAAGCCCTTTAATAAATATGTTCTGTTGGCTACCATCGAAAAGGTGTTTAGGATACAGCAAAAGATTCGGGACAAAATAGCCGCCCTGAGTATTCAGCCCGAACAACAGCCTATAAAGCCTGAGAACGATATGAGTCAGCTCGATTGGAAGTTTATCACTGATATGCAAGCCTATGTAGAGGAACATGTAGGTGATACAGCCTTGAACGTGGATTTGCTTTGCTCAGCCATGCATATGAGCCGGACTAGTCTTTATAACAAATTAAAAGCATTGACGGGCGAAGCTCCTGCTGACTTCATTCGTAACATACGTCTGAAGATAGCTGCTCAGTTACTGGAAGCAGGCGAGCTTAATATAATGGAGGTGGCTGAACATACCGGATTTTGCGATAGCAAGTATTTCCGTGAAGTGTTCAAGAAACGTTATAATATCAGCCCCAGTCAATATGGAAAGCGCCGCAAGGGCACCGAAAAGAATAGTTAATAATCAATCAAATGCCATCATGAAACGTATTGCAGCCGTAGACATATTTAGAGCCATTACCATGTTGTTGATGCTCTTTGTTAATGATTTTGCTGGGATGAAAGGTATTCCTCACTGGATGATGCACGCCGGTATGGAGGAAGATATGATGGGCTTCTCCGACCTCATCTTTCCTGCTTTTCTTTTCTGCATGGGTATGTCGGTTCCTTTGGCTCTGCAGAGTAGAGAACGGAAAGGTGACTCTCTGTCGCAACGTATCAATTATGTGGTACAGCGTTCTTTCGCATTGATTATAATGGGACTGTTTAGCTTAAACAGTGGAGGTGTCAGTGGGGGCTTATCCCATCAATGGTTTCTGTTATTGATGGTTGTTGGTTTCTTCTTGGTGTGGGGCGTCTATCCCAAGTGCGAAAGGAATCAAAGGTTTATTATCAAAGCCTTGAAACTGTTGGGTGTATTATTGTTGCTTGGCTTGGTTGTTTACAAGGATATGCACGGTAAGCCTTTTCACATTGGCTGGTGGGGCATATTGGGACTTATCGGTTGGACTTATGCTGTGTGTGCATTTATCTATCTGTTTACACAGGGAAGGCTTAAGAGTTGTGTGGTAGCTTGGGTAGCAACATTGCTACTGTGTGTATTGAATCATGCTAGTTTGATTCCGGAGACATTCAGTAGTCGTGTTGTCTTACTTCCTTTTATTCCCGGAGGATGGACACACCATGCATTGGGTATGTCTGGAGTTGTTTGCACCTTATTGATGCAGCGTTATGCTGACCGATTACATCCGAAACGTTTTCTCCGTTTGCTGTGTGTCTTGGGTATTACCATGTTATTGTTTGCCTTTGTAGCCCATCAGGTTTGGATTATATCTAAGATTCAGGCTACACCGTCTTGGTTGTTTTATAGCCTGGCATTATTTTTCCCTCTCTTTGCTCTCTGCTATTGGTTGACTGATGTAAAAGGGAAAGCCGGATGGTTCGTTTTCCTTAAACCGGCGGGTGAGGCAACTTTGACATGTTACATCCTTCCTTATGTCTGGTATTCTGTGCAGCAACTTCTTGGTCTCTCTTGGCCTGTGGCTTTATGTTTTGGTTTCTTCGGGTTATTCAAGGCATTCTGTTTCGCATTATTGATTGTTTGGCTGACGGGCTGGTTGGTAAAGGGGAAAGTGAAACTGAAGGTATAGTAGTTTGCATAAGTAGATTGGGAAGTGATAGATTGATGAATGAGATAACACCATTGGTTCACTATGAGTTACGTGCCAGCATGCTGAACTCACACCCACAGTACTGTTGGTTGTAGAAGTTATACTCCTTCAGTAGCTGGTTTCTGCGTTCTTGTAATCCTCCTTTCCGCCAATTCTGTTCCCAGAAGGTGATACCTGGGTATTGTGCAGCAGCTTGTCGTCCTGCCAGATTGATTTGTTCTAAGCTTTTCCAGCGGCTAGAAGCAAGTGTGGTAGTAAATAGAGAGAATCCATGTTCGGAAGCATACTGTGCCGTCCGGGTCAAGCGCAATAAGAAACATTGCAGGCAACGACTGCCCCGTTCTGGTTCTTGCTCTAGTCCGTGCATGGCACAGAGCCAGTTCTCATGGTCGTAGTCTGCATCTACAAATTCTAACCCTTTCATCTCTGCAAAGCGAATAGCCTCTTGTTTCCGTATTTCATACTCTTCAAGCGGGTAGATGTTGGGGTTGCAGAAGAAGAAAGTTGGGCGAATACCGTTTTGCAACAAACATTCAATAATAGCCGAAGAACATGGGGCGCAACAGCAGTGTAGCAGTACATTCTGTTCTCCGTTGGGGGTATTTAAAGTTAGCATATCTTCATTATCCAATTATATAATAGGTGTATTCTCTCTTTAGCGACTTACGATGTTCTGAGTTGGTGGTTTAAATGCTTTTCTTCAGTACCAACAAACTTTCAGGTCCCATGTTAAATAAAAGATCCACTATGCTGAGGTTAGGCAAGAAACCTAGTCGTTCCTGAAACACCTGATAGTAGGGGAGAGGATGATAGGAGGGGTCTGTTGCCTGAAAATCTTTCTTGGGATGGATGCTTTCCCGGAGGTCATAGGCGTCTTCCGGTAGTATTACCTGATAGTTTGTAGTGTATTCAACCAGAGGTTGCATGTCGATAAGTGAGCAGACCAGTTGCCGTAAATTTTCATTGAAGTCAACAAGAAAGCGGAACTTCCTTTCATAGAAGGGGCGAAAATCATCCTTATAGTATTCAAAAAAAGGGGTATGATTGTAGGCAGATTCTATGGCATTCCAATGTAAATGGCGCCAATTTCCATGGTCGGAGATTTGGATGTCGCGTGTCGGGCATTTCACATTGTCGGGTTTCACAATGGGGATTGTCAGTGCCAACTCTCCATTCGGACCGGCAATAGTGCAACGGTTCCTGTAAGTTTGTTTCAGGTAATGGTCATATTGCTCTATGTACACCTTGTCGGCTGAAAGCATCTTGGCATAATAATGTACCGGAGCCAGATAGGCTGATGTCAGATAAACACTTCTCATTGTTGATTTTCTACTGGTTTACATACCGTTTTCAGTTCTTCGTGCTTTGCTTAGTATATCTTTTCCCCTATTCGTTTCCGGTCAGCAGAGTACCAAATGTAGGTGGCGCACCCAATGAGGTGGTCTGTTGGAATCAGCCCAAACAGACGTGAATCCTGCAGATTGCTTGCATTGTCCGACATCACCCAGTGATAGCTCTTACGGAATGTATAACTCTGGATGGGTTTCCCATTCAAAAAGAGGGTATCGTTTTTTAAGTGCGCACGTTGCTGTTCGTGCAGTAGTAGGGTGTTGCAGAGCAGGGTGCGATTTTGGGGAGTGATGCTCACTGTTTGCCCTTTACGAGGCACCACAAAGGGGAAGGTGGAAAGATGCTTTTCTGCCTGTTGTAGCGGGAGTAGCCAGCAAGAGTCTGCCGGCAATGCTTGTTGTAAGATGTATAGTTCATAGAGGCTGATGCTGCATATACCGGTAGTGTCTTTACCGGGCGTAGGCAACTCGGCTTGAACTTGTAACTCTTCGATGAGCTTCTTCAGATGTTGGTATTTATGAGTAGGATAGGTGTATAGCAATTTTCGGTCGGGTGACTGAACCGGAGGCAAAACCACGGTAAAGAGAGTGTCCATCCATAATGTTTCACCTGGGAGTCCTACGCAACGGCCAATAAATACATCACGTTGGTCGATAGCTGTGGAGGAGGGGTGATGGGCGGGATTATTGAAGACAATGACATCTCCTTTTCTTACTTCCTTTTCTGCCCATCGGTGATAGCCCCACAGTCCTATGAAGGGAAGGCGCCAGCCATAGCTCCATCGGTTTACTAAGATACGCTCCCCACGGAGAAGTGTATTCTCCATACCCTCGGAAGGAATGTGGAATGAGGTTATCACGCAGAGGCGCAAAAGTACCCCTACCAACAGAGCCAATCCCACAGCCAATCCGGTCTTCTTCATGGATGTTATCAGTTGTTAGTTCTCATTATCAGAATGAACCCATTTAAAGAGGCGATTCCAACGTATCTTTCCATCCTGCCAACCCCGGTCTTTGTCTAATGACAGCCAAACCACGATGGGTTTACCCACTACATGATCCTCGGGAACAAAGCCCCAATAGCGCGAGTCTGCTGAGTTGTGGCGGTTGTCTCCCATCATCCAATAGTAATCCATCTGGAAAGTGTATTCGTTAGTTTTCTTTCCGTTGATGTAAATATCTCCTTCAGGAGTTACGTTCAGTGAGTTACCCTCGTAGGCTGTGATACAGCGCTCGTACAGAGGCAGATTGTCTTCTGTCAGCTGGATAGTGGCACCTCGCGCAGGAATCCAAATCGGGCCGTAGTTGTCACGTCCCCAATGGGTGTGGAGGTTGATGGGGTAGAGCTGACCGGAGAATTCATCGCCGGCACGAACCACTTTGGCAATGAGCTTTTTGTTGGCAGTAAGGCGATTGTACATCTGTTGCGTAAGAGGTAAATGATAGACAGGATTGATGCGTCCGTTTGCACCGCGTACATCCAGTCCTCTTTCTATCAAAGCCTTATCCCAACCAGCTTGTGCTGTCATCAGCCATTGGTCGTCTTTACTGATGCCCAACTCGCGGAACAACTCTTCCGGGATGACGGAGCCGGTAGTCTGTACAAAGTAATTGAACTGAAGTTCTTTGGGATTCTCCTGTTTCACCCCATTGATGTATGTGTCGCCAGCAATCAGTTGGAGTGTGTCTCCGGGAAGACCTATACATCTTTTTACATAGTTCTCTCTGCGATCCACAGGGCGGGTAACCACCTTACCGAAGTGCTCCGGTTGTGCCAAGATGCTGTTTCGTCCGGTGGTATAATAGAGGTCAAATACCTGTCGTTGCTCTTTTCGGTTCAGGCTGTCCATATTCACCTTTCCGGGACAGAGTCTGCGCCCTTCGTCCATAGCCAGGCTATAGAAGTCGGTCTGCTGATTATTCAGTGCAACAGTATCCCCGGCAGGAAAGTTGAAGACCACAATGTCGTTACGCTGAACCTTTCCGAAACCGGGCACACGTTTGTATTTCCACTGTGGCCAGTCTAGGTACGACTTCCCGCCGGTCAGGGGCATGGTGTGCTGCGTCAAGGGCATGGCCAAAGGAGTGTTGGGAACGCGAGGGCCGTAACTCATCTTGCTGACAAAGAGATAGTCACCTACCAGCAAACTCTTTTCAAGCGACGAGGTCGGAATCTGGTAGTTCTGGAAGATATAGATGTTTACAAAGTAGACTGCCACCAGAGCAAACAGAATGGCATCCACCCAGCTCATGATGCTGCGTACCGTAGGATTCTTTGACCTCTTCCACCAGGTCCAAGGTATCTTTTGGGTAATAAACAGGTCAAAGATGAAGGGTAATACAATAAGCCCCAACCAACTTCTTATCCACAACAGGAAAACCAGGTAGAGTAACGTGGTGATGGCAAACTTAATCCACTGAGTACGTGTAGCTTTTTTCATATCTTGATACTTCTTGTTTATGACTGTTCCGAGCGACCATTCAGAGGAAAATCCGGCAGGCTTCTCAGTTTATCAACGGTTTATGAGTTGCAAAAATAATCTTTTTCCTACATTTGTGCTCTACATTAACGTTTTGTTAACATGGAAGAGCTGTTACATTATGCCTGGAAGCACAAAATCTTTCCCTTGAAAGAGCTGTACACCACCACCGGAGCATTGGTTGAGGTGATAGACCCGGGTTTACCCAATCGCAACGCCGGCCCCGATTTCTTCAACGCCAAGCTGAAGTTAGATGGCACTTTATGGGTAGGCAATGTGGAAATACATACGCAAGCTACCGACTGGCTGAAGCATGGACACGACCGTGACCGTGCCTATGACAGTGTGGTGCTGCATGTGGTAGGTGAGAGTAACTGTGATGTCTGCCGAAGTACCGGAGAACCCATTCCACAGTTGGTACTACCCGTTCCGCAGCAGGTGCGCGAACGCTACTCTGAGTTAAGTGCTGCCGAGATTCAGCCCCCTTGCTACACCATCCTTCCTGCTCTTCCTAAACTTATCATACACTCTTGGCTCTCAGCGTTGCAAGTAGAACGGTTGCAGCAGAAGACGGAACTCATCACAGCCCGCCTGCAACGCCTGGGCAACCACTGGGAGGATGCTTTCTTTATTACCCTGGCACGCAATTTTGGTTTCGGACTGAATGGTGATGCTTTTGAGGCCTGGGCCGGGGGATTGCCTTTCCGTGCCATAGACAAGCACCGTGATAATCTTTTCCAGGTAGAGGCCTTCTTCTTCGGACAGGCAGGTCTGCTGGAAGATGAGGCCGGTAGTGATGACTATTATCAGAAGCTGCAGTCCGAGTACCGTTACCTGCGACATAAGTTCTCCCTGGGGCAACCACTGGATGCTTCCCGCTGGAAATTCCTCCGCCTGCGTCCTGGTAACTTTCCTCACGTCCGCCTGGCACAGTTGGCAGCTCTCTATCATCGGGAGCACTCCTTGTTTTCCCGCCTGATGGAGGCAGAATCCATTGAGGCCATCAAGAAGATACTTTCCAACATTCTCCCGTCATCCTACTGGGAAGAACATTTCACCTTCCAAAAGAGTTCACCCCGGCGTGCCAAGCAGGTGGGTGACGGAGCTTTGAATCTGATTATTATCAACACTGTAGTTCCCTTTCTCTATGCCTATGGCCGGCACAAGGCAGAGGAGCGTCTGTGCGAACGTGCCACTCAACTCCTGGAGAACCTGAAAGCTGAGAACAATCACATAACCCGCCTATGGGAAGGTGCCGGCCTGCCTATTACCACAGCCGCCGATTCTCAGGCTCTTATCCAACTGACGAAAGAGTATTGTGACAAGCGCAACTGCCTGCGTTGCCGTTTTGGGTATGAGTTCCTGAAGGGGAAGAAATAAGAGGGAGGAATGCGTGTCTGCACCCCTCCCTCTCGTTATGGTTCTTTTCTTCAATCATTTTTTGCGGTTGTACCGACGCTTTAGAAATGGCTCAGGTCTATTACCCCGAAGTTGGGGTCCTTCTCAGGTTGCCAAGTACGCACGTGGATAATGGGTTCCTTGGGGTTGTTGAGATCCACCATCAAAAAGAGGTAGCCGGTGTCACCATAGCTGGATGAGAAGTAGTCCTGCTTGATTTGGATGCCGTAAATTTCGCCCCCAACACCCGACTTGCGCACCTGATTGTCTGCAAAGCGCAGGTTGATGAACTCGCTACTGCGGAAGATGTGCTGCAAGCGTTTCATGTACTCCGACTTGGTCTGTCGGGTATAGCGTACGGCCTGTTTGCTAGGTACAATGTTCTGACCTTCAATGTTTACGCGCTGTTTCACCACAGAACCGGTAATGATGAGGGCGTCTTCCGAGAAGATGCTGTTGATGTAGTCGTAGCGTTTCAAGGCGTAGGCGGTCTTGTAGCTTTCCAGAAAGTTGATGAGTACGTTGCGTACGGTGTCGTTCCAGGCAGTATTGTTCAGAATATCATCTACGGCCGGTTTGTTCAGTCCGAAGGATACGGCATCCAGTTTACCCTCCTTGTTAAGGATGAATACCAGGTCTTCTACAAACGTACGGCTGTTGGTGCGGAACTTGAAACTCATGGGGATGCTGCGGCAAGTGATGTCACCGTTACACTCAAGGAACTGATACTCCGGGTCGCGAATGATTTTGGCCTGCCCGTACTTCACCAGGTCGTTGAACATCTTAAGCCCGCTTTCGGTACAGAGAGCTTCCAGTCCGGTGAAGTTGCGGCTGCGGATAGCCTGCTCCAGCTTCTTCACTGTCTCCAGGTAGGGCGAAGCCTGTTCTCCTACCAAGAAGTGCATACCGTTCTCGGTAGTCTGTGCGCTGTCTCCCTGTGCGGTAAGTACCTCCTCTGCAGGTTCTTCACCCGGTTTGGGCTCTTCCCCTTCCAGCTTCAGGTTGCAGTTGCGCATGGGAATGGCGTCTATATTCTCCATCACTTCTGCCAACTCGTTGTCGATGTTTGCCTCACCCTCAAACATGTATTCAGTCTTCAGCTGCATGTTCTTGGCACTGGCAATGGCAGGCAGTTCAATGATGCCGCGGCCGTCTTTGGCAGAGAAGATGTTGCTCCAGTCGCGACCGTCGAAATAGGTGTAGTCATAGTTGCGTGCCGGTTGTCCTTTGTAAAGCACTTTTATGTTGATGGTCTTCAGGTCTCCATCCAGGTTGGTACTGACCATGCTTACTGCCAGGTTGGCAAAGATGTCGTTCATCTGTTTGTGAATCCAGGTGGAGAGTACCTGCTCATTTCCGTTCTCGTCCTTATGTGTCAGGTAGTTGCCGTCGGGGAAACTCTGCAGAAGAATGAGCGACCAGTAGTAGTAGCGCAGAGCGTCAGATACCTGTGCACGCTTCTCTGCCTTTTCTGCCTCGGTAGCAAAATCAAGAATCTTCAGCTTCCTTCCTTCAAATATTTTCTCTATCTCGGCCACTTTGATGTAACGCATAACGGAGGCTTCCGGCTCATTCTGGATGATGATGCGGCGTGTGTTGTTCAGTGTAGCTCGTGAGTAGGTGTTGATTACTGACTTGAATGACTCGTTCAGCGTGATGTCCTCACCCTGTTGACCACTTTCGGTCAGCTGTTCAAACTTGCTGGAGACGTTGGTGGAGATTTGGCTGATGAGGGCTGCCAATGCCTCTTGGTCAGCCTTTTTCACGGTAGTAGCATTGCCTGTGCCCCAGATGTACTCCTTACTGTTTTGAATCTCTTCAATGGACTGCCCCTTTACCAGGGCAACAATTAAGCATAAGATTACGGTTAATGCACCTCTTTTCATGTTCTTCGATTCCCTTGTTTATAAAAATTGGCGCAAATATAGGAATAATTTTCTAATAATGAGTTATTTTCTAGGATTATCGGGTTGCATGCGCTGCTGTCGAAAGAAAAGTCGGAAGGGGGTGCCGATTCAGTCTGTGTCGGTGCTGCCGAAAGGGGGAGGGCGAGGAGCCTTCCGAGGGAGGGTTCCCAAGGGTCGCCTTGAAGGTCGCCGAGGGTCAGGGCCTAGGTCGCCGAGGGTCGGGCCTTAGGTCGCCGAGGGTCAAAAGCAGGGTTCCGAAGCTGCTGTTTGCCCCCATGCCTCCGGAGGGTGTCGGGATTTTACCCCGCCATTCTTTGCAGTCCATATAAATTGCACTATCTTTGCACGTTCTAATATATAAGTTCTCGCGTGCGAGGACAATGGTTGCTAATATTTACACGCATATAAATGGAAAAGAACTTTAAACGTACCACAGTGACATCGGCCTTGCCTTATGCCAACGGCCCTGTACACATAGGACACCTGGCCGGCGTTTACGTACCGGCCGACATCTATGTCCGTTACCTGAGACTGAAGAAAGAGGATGTATTGTTTATTGGCGGTAGCGACGAGCACGGTGTACCCATCACCATCCGTGCCAAGAAGGAGGGTATCACCCCGCAAGATGTAGTAGACCGCTACCATACACTGATTAAGGACTCTTTCAAGGAGTTCGGCATTTCGTTCGACATCTACAGCCGCACCAGCTCTAATACACACCACGGCCTGGCCAGCGACTTCTTCCGCAAGTTGTATGACAAGGGTGAGTTTGTGGAAAAGACCTCCATGCAATATTACGATGAAGAGGCCAAGCAGTTTCTGGCCGACCGCTACATTACCGGCGAGTGCCCCCACTGCCACGCCGAGGGTGCCTATGGCGACCAGTGTGAGAAGTGCGGTACTTCACTCAGCCCTACCGACCTAATCAATCCGAAGAGTGCCATCAGCGGCAGCCAGCCGGTGATGAAGGAGACCAAGCACTGGTACCTCCCCTTGGACAAGCACGAAGGCTGGTTGCGTCAGTGGATATTGGAGGAACACAAAGAGTGGCGCCCCAACGTTTACGGACAGTGCAAGAGCTGGCTGGACATGGGTCTGCAACCGCGTGCCGTGAGCCGTGACCTGGATTGGGGTATTCCCGTACCTGTGGAAGGTGCTGAAGGCAAGGTGCTCTACGTCTGGTTTGATGCCCCCATCGGCTACATCAGCAACACCAAGGAACTGTTGCCCGACACGTGGGAAACCTGGTGGAAAGACCCTGAGACACGTCTCATCCACTTCATCGGTAAGGACAACATTGTGTTCCACTGCATCGTCTTCCCTGCCATGCTGAAGGCAGAAGGCAGCTACATCTTGCCCGACAACGTTCCCAGCAACGAGTTCCTGAACTTGGAGGGTGACAAGATTTCTACCTCACGCAACTGGGCTGTGTGGCTGCACGAGTATCTGGTGGACTTCCCCGGCAAGCAAGACGTGTTGCGCTATGTGCTGACGGCCAATGCTCCGGAAACCAAAGATAATGACTTCACCTGGAAAGACTTTCAGGCTCGCAACAACAATGAGCTGGTAGCCGTGTATGGTAACTTTGTGAACCGTGCATTGCAGCTCACCAAGAAGTACTATGACGGTGTGGTACCGGCTTGTGGCGAACTGACCGACTACGACAAGGAGACCCTGAAAGAGTTTGCCGACGTGAAACAGGAGGTGGAGAAACTGCTGGACGTATTCAAGTTCCGCGATGCACAGAAGGAGGCCATGAACCTGGCCCGCATTGGTAACAAGTATCTGGCCGATTGCGAACCCTGGAAGGTTGTGAAGAGTGACCCGGAACGGGTGAAAACCATCCTCCACATCTCCCTCCAGCTGGTGGCCAACCTGGCGATTGCTTTTGAACCATTCTTGCCTTTCAGCAGTGAAAAGCTGCGTAAGATGCTGAACATGGAGAGCTTCGACTGGAACCAATTGGGCAATACCGACTTGCTGAAGGCCGGTCATCAACTGAATGAACCTGAACTACTCTTCCAAAAGATAGAGGATGAGACCATTCAGGCCCAGGTGGACAAACTGCTGGCTACCAAGAAGGCCAATGAAGCAGCTGCCTACAAGGCTAACCCCATAAAACCGACCATTGCATTTGAGGAGTTCGAGAAGTTGGATATCCGCGTAGGCACGGTACTGGAGTGCACTGCTGTACCCAAGATGAAGAAGTTGCTTCAGTTCAAGATTGCCGACGGCCTGGAGAATCGTACCATTGTCAGCGGTATCGCTCAACACTACCAGCCGGAAGAACTGGTAGGCAAGCAGGTTCTCTTCATAGCCAACCTGGCTCCTCGTCAGTTCAAGAATGGCCTGGTAAGCGAGGGCATGATTCTTTCTGCCGAAAACTATGATGGCTCGCTGGCCGTAACCTCGGTACTGAAAGAGGTGAAGCCGGGTAGTGAGGTGAAGTAATCCGGCCATTGCGACTGCGAAGCTGGAATCGGCAACATAGATAACTATACAATGGCTGAACAGACTCTTAAGGAGAAGACTGCCAAAGGATTATTCTGGGGCGGGTTAAGCAACGGTTTGCAGCAGTTGCTTAACCTGCTTTTTGGTATATTCCTGGCCCGCTTGCTCACACCGGATGACTACGGTATGGTGGGCATGTTGAGCATCTTCTCCCTGATTGCGGCATCGTTGCAGGAGAGTGGATTCACGGCAGCTCTGGTCAATCGGAAGGAGGCCGGGCACGAGGACTTCAATGCCGTGTTCTGGTTCAATGTGCTGTGTAGTGCCTGCCTGTACACGCTGTTGTTCTTCTGCGCTCCTCTCATTGCAGCCTTTTATGGGGTACCGGAGCTGACAGCCTTGGCACGTTACACCTTTTTGGGGTTCTTCATTTCCAGTCTGGGCATTGCTCATAGTGCCTATCTGTTCCGCAACCTGATGGTGAAGCAGCGCGCCATGGCCTCGGTGGTTGCGCTGACAGTTTCGGGTATCACCGGTATTGTGCTGGCTTGGAACGGTTTGGCTTATTGGGGTATTGCCACTCAATCGCTGGTCTACATCACTACCAACACAGCCTTCTACTGGTACTTCTCACCGTGGCGACCCACTTTCCGGTGGCATTTTGCTCCTGTGCGTGAGATGTTTGGTTTCAGTAGTCGTTTGCTGATAACCAATATATTCAACCACATCAATCACAACCTCTTCTCCATCCTACTGGGTAAACTCTATACCGAGAAGGAGGTGGGCTACTACAACCAAGCCAACAAGTGGTGCGGTATGGGGCAGATGACCATCTTGGGCATGGTAAACGGGGTGGTGCAACCTGTATTTGCCCGCACGGCGGAGGAGCAGGAACGTCAGCGTCAAATCTTCCGTAAGATGTTACGCTTTGTGTCGTTTGTGTCGTTTCCGGCCATGCTGGGGTTGGGTCTTGTGGCAGAAGAGCTGATAACCATAGCTGTTACAGATAAGTGGCTACCCAGTGCAGACATGATGCACATCCTTTGCGTGGGAGGTGCTTTTGTGCCGCTGACCCATCTGTATCAGCAGTTCATCATCAGCAGGGGTAAGTCGCAACTCTTTATGTGGAACACTATTTGTGTATGCGTCTGCCTCCTGATGGTATCGCTGGCAACATACGGTTATGGCATTAAAACCATGCTGACGGCTTATGTCGCCCTCAACATTGGTTGGCTGCTGGTGTGGCACTATTTCGTCTGGAAGGAGATAGGCATCCGGCTGATTCATGCCCTGAAAGATGTCCTACCGTTTGCTTTGATAGCATCCGGTGTGCTGTTGCTTACTTATTTTCTTACTCTTCCCATCAGTAACATCTATCTGCGATTGGCTGGCAAAGTCCTGTTGGCCGCCGCTCTTTATATAGGTACCATGTGGCTGTGCCGTTCGGTCACGTTTATGGAAAGCATGGAGTATCTCTTTAAAAGGAAGAAAGCATGAGACTGTTAGGCATCGTTACCCTGTATCATCCGCAACGATTTGTGGAGAACCTCTCTTCCTATGTAGAGGGACTGGATGGTTTATACATCTGGGATAATACTCCCGAGGGCGATACCTCCTTCTCCCTCCCCGCTGCCATGGAAAGTAAAGTGGTACATGTCCGCAAGGGAGCAAATGTGGGTATCGGTCAGGCACTGAATGCTGCTGCTACCTATGCCTTGCATCACGGATATACCCACCTGCTGACGATGGATCAGGACAGTTGTTTCCGGGGGAACTCTTTCTTGGATTACATCCACCGGATAGAAGAAGATGTTGACCCCACCCATATGGCTTATGTCCCCCTCATCAATCGTTCTTCAGAAGAGGAGGAGATGAAAGAGGTATCAGGCATGATAGTTTCCGGTACCATCTTCCCCACAACAACCTTTCGGGACGCCGGTCTCTTTAATGAAGCCTTTGTGATAGATGCCATCGACACAGAGTACGCCTTACGCATCCATCGGCAAGGGGGCAAGATTATGCAGGTTGCTGTCGGGAGATTGCAACATGAGCTGGGGCAACCGCTCCGCAAACGATTCTTGTGTTGGCATCCCGTCTCACTGAACTACTCTCCGTTGCGTACTTACTATATTGCCCGTAACTTCTTGTATCTGAGTAAGAAGTATCCGGAGTTTCACCGCCCTGAGTTATTGTGGAAGCTGGTTTGGGAACGTCCTTTCTATATCCTTTGCTTGGAAACTGGGAAGTGGAAGAAGTTAAAAGCCCTGCTCATCGGTATCTGGCAAGGTTTGCGGGGAGACTTGGCACACGACCGTTATTTCCATCAACTAAATGCTTTGAAACGATGACCTCGCACGAACTCATACAACGCTATAAAAGCTTGAATGAATCCTTCAAGCCGATACTGATTTACCACTTGGGTATAGATGCCGGCTTCTTTGCCGAGTACACCTATATGTTGCATGCCATGCTCTATTGCCTGCAACAGAAGATACAGTTCCGCCTCTACTCAGCCGATGCCAATTTCCGGTGTAACAGAGGTTGGAGCGACTACTTCCTGTCCTTCTGTCCGGAGGTTTGTGACGAGTTTCACCATACTTATAATATGCACCGTCTTCCTTCCTGGAGAAAACTGTTGCAAGATAGGAATGGTAAGTTGCTGAGGTGGAAACTGAAATGCACTTACCTTAATTGGATAGGCGACTACCTGGCCTGGAGGAGGTATGGCAAGCGGGTGCGGTTGAACCATCATGTACGCTTTGACATCAATGCCCACTTCTCTATTCCCGAGCTGGAGATAGATGGAGACTACCTGCATGCCTTTCGGAAGATGGCAGACATTACTTGGCAGCTTAATCCGGATACTCGGCAGGCAGGCGATTGTCTGTGTCAGACGTTGAGGCTTCCCGAACAATATGTTGGCTGCCAGGTACGGGGAGGTGACAAGATAACCGAGACAGAGTTGCTCTCACCGGAATATTACCTTCACCTCATTCGGGAGAAGAGTACAGTGCAACATGTGTTTGTGCTGACCGATGACATCCGCCTCTTTCACTCCTTGCAAACGCTGGCTCCCGAGCTGCATTGGTACACCCTTTGTTCTCCTCAAGAGCAGGGATATGTCAATAGTTCCTTTTCTCAAGAGCAGGGAGAGAAGAAGAAACAGCAGATGGTGCGCTTCCTCACCTCTATGCAACTGCTGATGCAATCCTCACTCTTTGTGGGCAGCGTCACTACCGGTCCCAGCCTCTTCCTGCTGAAGTGGTTCCATCCACATCACTGTCCGGCCGACTGCTTGCCTGAACAATTCCCGCAGATAGCACGTTTGCCGGTGGCAGGACGTAGTGAGGCGGCAGGAAAATATTTGCAGAATAGGAACTTCCCGATTTAATTCATACTTTTGTGGCACACATTCACATGGAGGCAATGAAGAAGAGATACACACCGGAGGAACTGACGCAGCTGCACACCGAGCTTTATGACATACTGCAAGAAACCATCCGCATCTGCAAGAAGCATGACATTCCCTACTTCCTGATAGGTGGGACAGCCATTGGTGCTTTGTATGACCGTGCCATTCTCCCGTGGGATGATGACATCGACATCGGTATGACCCGCCCTCATTATAACCGATTTCTGGAGATTGCCCCTCAGGAACTGGGGGAAGAGTACTTCTTGTCGTGGATAGGAAGTGACCCGCGCACACCTTATTATTATGCTAAAGTCAAGAAGCATCATACACTCTTTGTGGAGCCACTCTTTGCCGACGTACCCATGCATCAGGGAATTTTCATCGACGTGTTTCCTTTCGACCGCATTCCCGACAATCGTTTCCTGCAGCGCTGTCAGTATAATCTGGTCAACTTCTTGAAGTGTTGCCTCATGGGGAAAGAGAAGTGGCTGTGGAAGTATTTCGGTACTTGTGAGGTGGAGAACCCTTCCAATCGCGGACGAATCCCCTGCCTGCTGAACAAGATAGTCGACGTGACTCTCTCCAAGAAGAGCATCTACCGCCTGATGGTCGGTGTGCAAAGCCTCTTTAATAAGTGCCGGACCCGCTATTATAATAATGTGATTACCAAGACGGATCACGTGTTAGAGACAAGCCTGCAACAGTTGCAGCCTGTTCCATTCGGACCGTTGGAAGCTACGGTTCCCTATGATCTGGAAGGTTTCTTACGCTACAACTATCCCTCTTTGCACCGTTTCACGGAAGAGGAGCAAGATAAAATCAACGACCACTACCCGGCCGTTCTCTCATTCAACACACTAAAACCCCAAAAGTCATGAAGCCAGCCCTTGTTGATATCGCTGTACTGATTCTTTTCTTCAATCGTCCCAAGCAGTTGGAAGCTGTGTTCCGGCAGGTATGTCAGGCACGTCCTTCCCGCTTGTTTCTGTATCAAGACGGGCCACGCAACGAGAACGATCTGCCCGGTATTCAAGCTTGTCGCGAAGTGGTTGCACAAATTGACTGGGAGTGTGAGGTTCATCAGCTGTACCAAGAGAAGAATTACGGCTGCGACCCGTCAGAGTTCATCTCCCAAAAGTGGGCTTTCTCTTTGGCCGACAAGTGCATCGTGCTGGAAGATGACGATGTTCCCGCCCTCTCCTTCTTCCCTTTCTGTAAAGAGATGTTAGACAAGTATGAGCATGACACTCGCATCAGCATGATTGCAGGTTTCAATCCGGAGGAGGTTTCTCCTGATGTTCCTTACGATTACTTCTTTGCCTCCACCTTCTCCATCTGGGGATGGGCCAGTTGGAAGCGGGTAGTAGACCAATGGGATGAACACTACTCCTTCCTGGATGACAGCTTCAACATGCGTCAATTGCAGCAACTCATCAAGGAGCGGAAGTATCGCGACGACTTCATTTACATGTGTCAACGCCATCGCGAGAACGGGAAAGCCTATTATGAGACAATCTTCCACGCCTCCATGCTCTTCAACTCCGGCCTGGCCATTGTGCCAACGCACAACATGATAAACAACTTGGGCGTCACGTCCGACTCCACCCACTTTGCCGGTTCAGTGCATACACTGCCCCGTGCCTATCGACGCATCTTCACCATGCAACGCCACGAACTGACGTTCCCACTGAAACATCCGCGCTATGTGATAGAGAACGTTGCCTATAAGCAGAGCGTTTACCGCATCATGTGTTGGGGACATCCCTGGCGAAAGGTGGCACGTTCGCTGGAAGAGCTCTTCCTGAACCTGCGTTACGGTAACTTCCGGCTGATAGGCCAAGCCGTCAGAAAGCGCTGGGCTAAGTGGATGAAACAAGACAAACACCTATAACCCATTCCCTATGAGAGTACTGCTAATCAATACTTCTGAGCGCATCGGCGGGGCAGCTGTAGCCTGCAGCCGATTGTTAGAAGCGCTTACTAACTGTGGCGTGAAGGCCAAGATGCTGGTGCGCGACAAACAGAGCGACTCCCTTTCTGTGGTTACTGTCGGCAGCAAGTGGCACATGAAGCTCTGTTTTCTGTGGGAACGCTTCACCATTTGGGCGGCCAACCGCTTCAGTCGTAAGAATCTGTTTGCCGTGGACATTGCCAATGCCGGCACAGATGTAACCCGCCTGCCGGAATTTCGTGAGGCAGATGTCATCCACCTGCATTGGGTAAACCAGGGATTCCTCTCCCTGAAACAGCTGGAAAAGATACTTGCTTCCGGCAAAAGAGTTGTGTGGACCATGCACGACATGTGGCCCTCTACCGCCATTTGTCACCACGCGCGGCAGTGTACCCGTTACCGAGAGTTGTGCCACCACTGCCCCTATCTGCAGGGAGGAGGCAGTGCCACCGACCTCTCCTATCACACCTTTCTTCGCAAGCAACAGATGTTCCGTGGCCATCGGGTTAGTCTGGTGGCCTGCAGTCACTGGTTGGAGGGGCTGGCCAAGCAGAGTGCACTGCTGAAGGAGCAACACATCACCTCCATCCCCAACCCTCTGAACACCCGCCTCTTCAAGCCAAACAATCCGGATGAGGCACGCACCCGTCTGCAGCTTCCGTTAGAGAAGAGGCTGATTCTGTTTGGTTCAGTGAAGATTACCGATAAGAGAAAAGGCATCGACTACCTGATAGAAGCCTGCCGCCTGTTGGCCGAAAACCATCCGCAACTGAGAGAGCAACTGGGTGTGGTAGTGTTTGGAAACGGCTCTGAGCAACTGGCTGCCCTGCTTCCTTTCCCGGTCTACGCTGTGGGCTATCTCTCAGAAGAGGCACGTTTGGTAGATGTCTATAACGCAGTGGACCTCTTTGTAACTCCTTCACTGGAAGAGAATCTGCCCAACACCATTATGGAAGCCATGGCTTGTGGTACACCTTGTGTGGGCTTTCAGATAGGCGGAATACCGGAAATGATAGACCACGGAGAGAATGGCTATGTGGCTGAATACAAGTCTTCCGAAGACTTTGCCCGAGGCATTCACACCCTTCTTTCCGCTCCCAATTATAGTGAACTCTGTCGCCAAGCTGTCCGCAAGGTGGTTACACACTACTCTGAGGACGCAGTGGCCAGACGTTACATCCAACTTTATGCCCAAGGCTCCTTACAAACATAAGGAGTAGCTGCCCGGCTAATTAAACGAAACTCAGGAACCCAAAGTTACAATCGCTCAAAAACTAACCTTCATGCACACTCACCTGACACCCACCTTCAGCGTAATAACCGTTTGCTACAACGCTGAGCAAACGCTGGAAGAGACCATCCTTAGTGTAATCACCCAGACGTACCACCACCACGTGGAGTACATTATAGTGGATGGTGCCTCGAAAGACAGTACACCGGTGCTAATAGAAAAGTACCGCGACCGCATTGCCAAAGTGATTAGTGAACCGGACAAGGGACTGTACGACGCCATGAATAAAGGCATCGCACTGGCCACAGGTGACTATCTTTGCTTCTTGAATGCAGGCGATCACTTCCACGAAGACGATACCCTGCAACGCATGGTACACACACTGGCGGGGAAGAAGGAACTGCCCGACGTGCTCTATGGTGAGACGGAACTGGTGGACGAGCACGGACATTTCCTCCGCATGCGCCGTCTGGCGGCTCCGGAGGTGCTTACCTGGAAGAGCTTTCGTCAGGGAATGTTGGTCTGCCATCAAGCCTTCTTTGCCAAGAGAGAGCTTGTCGAACCTTACAACCTTGCTTACCGTTTCTCTGCCGACTTCGACTGGTGCATCCGCATCATGCGAAAAGCACACGAGTTGCATAACACTCACCTGACCCTTATCGATTACCTCTCTGAGGGCATGACAACTCGCAACCACAAGGCCTCGTTGAAGGAACGCTTCCGCATCATGGTTCACTACTATGGTTGGCTAAGTACGCTGCTCCACCACGCTTGGTTTGTTGTGCGGGCAGTTATAAAGAAGTGACCCTCCACTTACGGACAAACCATCCTCCACACTAGTACCTGATATGCACAAGATGCCAACTTGTGTTGCACAAGATGCCATCTTGTGCTGCATAAGATGCCATCTTGTGCATCTCTTCTTTTAATGTGTCGCTCGGGAAAGTCTATTGTGCCGCTCGGGCAGATTAAGTGCGGCGGGCGGAAAGTGTGAGTGCGGAGCACCTTTTCTATAACGTGAGTTCGGTATAAGGCTTATCCAATCCACCTGCTTTTGTCAATGATTTCAATGTTCATAGATGGCTTCTTAGGCAAGAGGTTATATGCGATAAGACCAGCAAACAGGTTGGTAGCAAAATTGTCAACAGAGCGATGTCTGGTATGTTCGATATGGCAGATGTTTTTTAATTCATCATTGACGGTTTCAATGACAGCTCTCTTTCTAAGCAGAATCTTGTCGTATAAGTTCATCAGGGAATTCTTCATATTCTTCTTAATCTTTGTAACAAGATGTATATCATTCACGAAAAGTAATTCAAACAGATCCTGACTGATATATCCTCTGTCTGCAAAGAGTTTTCCGAAGAGTCGTTCTGTGAAAGTACTGTCTTTCAGCGGTTCTCGGTCATCCACATTGCCGGGAGTAAGTCTCCATTGGATGATTTCTCCCTTGTCGTTGATGACCAGATGAAGCTTGAATCCATAGAACCAGCCCATAGTGCATTTGCCCTTTGCCGCCCATCCTTTCATGGTCTTGTGGCTA
>JAGATY010000058.1 GCA_017621035.1 Bacteroides sp.
ACTGCCACTTTCATAATAATCCTTCAATACACTCAACTTGAATTGAAGGTCTAGTTTACGACGAGAACGTCGCTTCTTTTCTTCCATTTTTTTACACGTTTTAATTGTTAAACACGTGTAAAGTAAATCTGTACTAAGTCACTTTGTAAACATACTTCACTTTCTCTCCAGTACCCGGACATTCGATTTCCCCAACACCGACACAATTTATAGTGGTTTCTTCGTCTTCACCGGAAGCCAATGCCTCCACATTTCTTAACTCTACATCCGTCATTGGGGGACGTGAATGGGTGTGTGCGAAACAAACTAAAAGCATAGCTGCAACGCCACCAATAAAAATTACCTTTCTCATAGACTTGTGTATTTCAATTTACAGTAGTCAAAAATAGAGAATAAAAAAGGAATTAGGAAATTTTTGCGCTGACAGCCGCTGACAGAAACAGTTTTTAGCGCGTAAACAAGACAGAGACGAAGAGACTATTTTCCTGATGAAATGGGCGATTTTAGTGTATAAACATCCTCATCCAGCTCTATAACGTAAGAACTGACAGAACTCAATACTTTGCGTAAACGGGAGACAGCAGCATGCAACTTGTCCATATTAAAATCTTCTCCCCAAAGCGTTTTGGCTATCTCTTCACGGCTTACTTTATGCTCTTCGGCCAAGATAAACAGCCTCAATAAGGCCAAGGAGTTTTTTGAAATAGAACTTTTTTTCTCGCCACACGTGATGGTTCGGGCATCGAAGTCTACCAATAAATTCCCCAACAGATAAGTCTCACTCGTTTCTGCCGTTTGTGATAAGGGGAATATCTCTTTTACCGGAATCTCCTTTTTAATCACTTTCTCAACAACAACCACCTCTCTTTTAGCTGTTTCTTTTGTATGAACTTTTAACCAAATTCTAGCACACAGGTCATAAATACGGAGAAAGAAAAGCAGAATCAGCAGAAAAAACAAGCCGAATAGGGAGATAGACACCCAGACAGCTGTCACTTCTTTCTCTTTACCAGATAGAATATAGCCGGTAAACTCTCCCTCACAGCGGAAACCTAAATAATAAGAGAGCAGACTGTCTGAGCAGGATATGTATAGAGAATCGATAGAGTAGTGTTTAAGTGTTTTCCCCAATAGGTCAGTCCATCTGTACCGAATAGCACCCTGCAAAGGATTTTGTTGGGATGCCAACCGCCTATTCCAATCGTTTTGCACAGAATCCACTGATAGCAAATCTTTTTCTAACAGACTGCTTACCACAATTCTTTGCCTAGTCTCCGGGTACAAACAGTTATCTGCTTTAATTTGAGGGATGGGGTAAGGACGTTTTCCATATTCAGATATTGCCCACACCGTGTCAGAAATCCGGGGCTGCAGGGTTTGGTATTGGGGAGCATCTGTAGTAATGATTCTAACCTCATGGCCTTTATGCCTACCTATCTCCTGCTGCAAAGCCTCTCGGAACGCTTCTTTGGCTTCCGCCTCCCACACAGAAATCTGTGTGCGATAGGCAGTGTATCGCTCCCACGAGTAGCCCAACCAAGCGGTCAGGCAGACAACCAAAGTCAGTATGTAGGTAATCGTGCGTCGGGTCATAATATAGATAAGGTAACAGCTACTCTGATTCAGGTAGCCGGAAGTCCCACTCTCGGGGTAAAGAAACGCCCCTATGTAACCCCTCTTTACTTACCCGGCAAGAAGAGTTTATTGGCACCGGAAGTGAGTGCACAGGCGTCCGGTTCGTTTTCTAGGAAGGACTCGATGTGGCGGATGCGCTTCTCTGCCAGAATCTCATCTACGGCAATCAGGATACCGGTTTCCTCCACGTCTCCAAACTCATCGTTTATGGCCGTGCCAAACATACGCATGGTAGGGCTGAGGCTCATGTAGGCATTTACCAGGGGAGGAATATTATAACCCAACTTACGAACCTCGGCATTCAGAATCTTATAGTTTTCCTTGAAAGTATCTTTACAGAAGAGCTGTTCCAATTCGGCCTCGGGAGTCTCCAACTTCAGCGGCTCCATCGGGGTGACCAGTCCCTCTTTGTCGCCAAAGTGTTTCTTTAAGAAGTAGAGAATCATGTCGCGTCCCTGGCGGTGATAGCTGGGGTACATGGTCACTTTGCCGAAGTAGTACTTCACGTTGGGCATGATAACCGTGAGGGCACCCAGTCCGTCCCACAAATTATCCAGGGCGAAGAGGCCTTTACTGTCCGAGCGGGTAGACTGATACTCCAGCGTTACAAACGAGCGACCCAACTCAATGGTGGTGGGCAGATAGTCCTTAAGAAACTCCTCCGAGAAGTTAAACATGTGTGAAGTGGCCAAAATCGGATGACCCTGCTCATCGAAACGCACGTCGGTACCCAGCAGATAGCGGTATCCGCCCAGAATCTCCTCAGCTTCAGGATTCCATACAATCAGCTGCTTATAGGGATTCTCCATCACGTCATACTCGTCGATGTCCATCGACTTGCCGGTACCTCCTCCGGCTGCACGAAAAGCAATCTCACGCAAACGTCCTATCTCCTTCATCGTGTTTGGCGAGTCCTGAGCTGTGATAATGTAAATCTGGTTGTGGCTACGATTGGTCATTCGCAGACGCTTCTCTTCGGTTAACTCCGCCTTCAACAGTTCCTTGCTAATCGGTGCAATAATCTCTTCCATATATTGGGGTTCTACTATTTATCTACTTCGGTTACTATAATTTATATACTATCTCTTTTACATACTGTGCCCATTGCAGGGGAGTTTTCGACTTGTCGAACGTCTCCCAGGGTATCGGTTTGCCTATGGTTACGGTAAACGTCTTGTGCCGGTTCTTCAGCATCTCGTCTGCCAGGTAGAGCATGGCGATGTTGAACTTGATGCCCAGTGCCTTGCAAACATTAGCCAGGTTGTAGAAGAAGTTGGAGTTGCGCCCTTCAAAATGGATGGGCACCACGTTGCGCTTACTCTCCACACTCTTGGTGATGAAGGTTTTCTTCCACTCCAAGTCTTTGATGACACCCTGTTGCCGGCGTGAACAAAGCCCGGCCGGAAACATAATCAGTTGGTCGTCCGACGCAAAGCCTGCCTCCACCAACCGGGGAAAGTCCTTTGCCTGCTTACCTGTCTTATTGATAGGGATGCAGAGGGGTGCCAATCCGTGCAGATTCATCAGCAGGTCGTTCACCAAGTACTTCACCTTTCCATTATAATGCTTGCCTAGAATGTAGCCCAGTGCAATACCATCCTGTCCGCCCAACGGGTGGTTGGAAACAAATGTGCAAAGACCCTCGGCCGGCAGGTTTTCCAGTCCTTTGACCTCCAGCTTAGCATCCAGAAACTCCAGACAAGCCTCTAGGAAATCAACCCCCACCTTACCATTCGACTCTCGCAAGAATACGTTCAATTCATCCTGATGCACGATGCGTTTTAGATACGATACCAAGAACTTTGGAACATATCTATAGTGCTTCGGAGCTTTTTCCCGAAGTATCCGGTCGATGTCTATAAGAAACAAAGAGTCGTCTTGCATACCTGTTTTTTTTGAAAAGAATGCGCAAAATTAACTCTTCTTTCCCATAAATTGCAAGAAAAGAACCGAAAACTACACCCAAAAACTATCAAAAATCACCTGTAATCTATCAAATGATAGTTTTTCCCCTAAACTATGTTGGAATTTCGCCCGTTGGAAATGCAGAACCTGCCTAAACTTGCACCAGCGAAAGCAAACGATAAAGTTGTTCTGAATTTCTTGAAAAAGATATGAGTGAATAATTAACCCTTAATACCTTTGATTTATGAATAGTGTTACATTTACCCAAGACCTTATCAGCGTACAAGACGAGCTGTTACGTTTTGCCTACAAGTTGACCTCCGACCGCGAAGAGGCTAATGACCTGCTGCAGGAGACCTCATTGAAAGCCCTGGACAATGAGGATAAGTACACGCCTGACACAAACTTCAAAGGATGGATGTACACCATCATGAGAAACATCTTCATCAATAACTACCGCAAGGTGGTGCGCGACCAAACTTTTGTAGACACTACCGAGAACCTCTACCACCTGAACCTGCCGCGCGACACGGCCTATGAGAGCACCGAACGTGCCTACGACCTGAAAGAGATGCACCGCATTGTCAACAGCCTGCCGCGCGAGTATCGTGTACCTTTCTCTATGCACATCTCCGGTTTCAAGTATCGTGAAATTGCAGAGAAACTGGGCCTTCCGCTGGGAACCGTCAAGAGTCGCATCTTCTTCACCCGCCAGAAACTGCAACAAGAACTGAAAGACTTCCGATAAGCATCTGAATCTCAGGTGGAGATGAGGGAAGATAGAAGTAGATAGGGGGAGATAAAGGCCGAATGATTCTATCCCATTCCGAGCCTATCATTCATTATCTTTGATTTTCAAAGAATCTCTATCTTTCGCAACACATACCCTTTATTCGGTTGAATTCAAGTCGTTGAATAACAGAAATAACTAGACTGCTAAACCATCCGGCACGCCTGCCCTAACCATTTCCTATTTACAACCCAAGGCGTGCCGGAACTTTATTTTCTCTACCCCTCACATTTGTCTCCCAAAGGCAAGCTAACGCCTGCCCGATACAAAGTCTAAAAGTGGTTATGTAACTTTACAAATCATTTCCGGACTTTCACTCCTTACACCTTACTCTCTCGCCCTATTCGCCTCCTATTCGCCTCCTATCACCTCCCTATCACCTCCCTATCAGCTCCCTACCAGAGCCGTCACACCTTTGATACTGCTTCGATATTCCTTCGTTATCTACTAAGTAAATCAGCTGTTTACCGAATGTATATCGAAGCAGTATCGGTAGTGATGCAAGTGGGTAATGGAGAAGAAAGCCCCTTGACTCCCCTCCAAAGGGGAGCTTAGGATGCTCAGTGGATAGCTGGAGGTGGAGATATGTCATAAATCAATTATTGATATTTTAGGTACAGGTGGGATGGAGATCTACGGTAGGATTACAACTGTCCGGTTATAAAAACAAAGCGAAAATCAGTAATTTTCCGTGACATATTATTGAGTGAATTGGAATAATCTGTGCCTAGATTAACATCAGTTTGATAGATGGTCTTTCAGATCTTCTACTGAAACTGTGTCTAAAATATCAATAAGTTGATTTACGACTTCTCCTTGTTGAAAGTGACTTCGTCACCCACTCTTTCAGGCCTCAGAAGTAGTCCTAAGGAGGATATTTTGCCCCACCTTTGGAAGATTTTTAAGGTCATTCATTATCAAACGAATAAGTAATTAACAAGCTGTTGAAAACTTCTCTGAAAGTTTTTTCGATATTTATAGTGGGGAATTGTGGGGAAATGTGTACTTTTACCGTCGCTTTTTATAATAATGTGTAAAACATGATACAATTTTTGGGAAATATCGAGGCTAAAACTGATGCGAAGGGGCGTGTATTCCTGCCTGCCGTGTTCAGAAAGCAGTTGCAAGCGGTTCAGGAAGAGCGGTTGGTGCTGCGTAAAGATGTGTACCAAGATTGTTTGGTACTCTATCCTGAGAGTGTGTGGTTTGCCACCCAGCAGCAGCTTCGCAACCGCTTGAATCGTTGGAATGCTCGTCAGCAGGCTGTGTTTCGTCAGTTTGTCAGCGATGCTGAGGTGGTTATCCCCGACGGTAACGGTCGCATTTTGCTCTCCAAGCGCCATATGCAGTTGGCAGGCATCCGCAACGATGTGCGTTTTATCGGTGTGGACAACACTATTGAGATTTGGGCTAAGGAGCGTGCAGACCGTCCTTTCCTGAGCAACAAGGAGTTTAGCAGCGCCTTGGAAGAGGCTCTGGGACAGAAGGAAGAGGAGATGCCATTTTGAAAATTGAAACCCGAGAAGAGTGTATGGAAACGAATTATCATATTCCGGTACTGCTGAAGCAGAGTGTGGATGGCATGAATATTGTGCCGAGTGGCACCTATGTGGATGTTACCTTTGGAGGCGGTGGGCACTCATGTGAGATTCTTTCCCGCCTGGGTGAGGGTGGACGCCTGCTCAGTTTCGACCAGGATGAGGATGCTGAGCAGAACATTCCTGCCGACCCTCACTTTACGTTTGTGCGCAGTAATTTTCGCTACCTGCATAACTTCCTCCGCTATCACAAGGTGGAGGCGGTAGATGCCATTTTGGCCGACCTGGGGGTATCGTCGCATCACTTTGATGACAGTGAACGGGGCTTCTCTTTCAGGGCAGACGGGCCTCTGGATATGCGCATGAACAAGCGTGCCGGTATCACGGCGGCTGACGTAGTGAACGGTTACGAAGAGGAGCGACTGGCCAACCTGTTCTACCTCTATGGCGAGCTGAAGAACAGTCGGAAGCTGGCTTCGGTACTGGTCAAAGCACGCAGCAAAGAGAAGATTAGCACCATCGGGCAGTTTCTGGAGCTGGTCAAGCCACTTTTCGGCCGCGAGCGTGAGAAGAAAGAGTTAGCCAAGGTGTTCCAGGCACTGCGTATTGAGGTCAATCAGGAGATGGAGGCATTGAAAGAGATGCTCTATGCCGCCACCGAGGCATTGCGTACCGGAGGCAGGCTGGTGGTCATCACCTATCACTCTCTGGAAGACCGCATTGTAAAGAACATCATAAAGACAGGCAATGTGGAAGGTAAGGCGGAAAAGGATTTCTACGGAAATGTGCAGACCCCTTTCCGGGCAGTGAACAATAAGGTGATTGTGGCCGATGAGGAGGAGGTAGAACGCAACCCGCGCTCCCGCAGTGCCAAGTTGCGCATAGCTGAAAAGATATAACCAAGCAGGAGACTCAGCATGGAAGAGCAGAAAGAGCAGACAAAGAAGAGACGTACCCCGTGGAAAGAGATTATCGGTGGTGACATCCTGGCGACAGAATTTTTCCGCCGGCAGACTAAACTGCTGGTGCTTATCATGTTGCTGGTACTCTTCTACGTGCATAATCGGTACGCCTGTCAGCAGCAGATGATTGAGATAGACCGCCTGAAGAAAGAGCTGGTGGACATCAAGTATGATGCCCTGACACGTGGCTCGGAGCTGATGGAACGCAGCCGGCAGTCGCGCATCGAGGAGTATATCTCCTCTCAAGAGAGTGACTTGCAGACCTCTACTCATCCACCCTATCTGATTAGCGATTGAGAGAGAAGAGAAAAAGAGACAAAAGATTGATTATAACCCCCTAAAAGAGAAATACGACAGTGGCTGTAAACAAGAAAAACATAATGACCCGTTACTTCTTTGTGATGCTCCTTATGAGCCTCGTGGGGATTGCTGTTGTTGTGAAAGGCGGCATCATCATGTTTGCTGAGCGGCAGTACTGGCACGATGTGGCCGACCGCTTTGTGAAGGAGAACGTCACAGTCAAACCTAACCGCGGGAATATCCTCTCTGCTGACGGGAAACTGCTGGCCAGTTCACTGCCGGAATACTCTCTGTTTATCGACTTCAAATATTACGACAGTAATGAGAAAAGACGGAAGGCCGGACAAGAACGGAAAGACAGTATTTTTGCATCCAAGCTGGACTCCATCTGCATAGGGCTGAACAAATTGTTCCCGGAGACCGCTGTTAAGGCTTATAAAGAACATCTGAAGAAGGGACGCAAGAGCCGTACTTGGCAACACTATCCCCTGTTACCAAACCGTCACCGACGCATCAACTACACGCAATACAAGGAGGTGAAACGGTTGCCTTACTTCAATCAGGGCAGTAACCGGAGCGGGTTGCACCATCAGGAGTACAACAACCGTAAGCGTCCTTTCGGTGCCTTGGCAGCACAAACGCTGGGACGCCTCTATGCCGACACGGCACAGGGAGCGCGTAATGGTATTGAGCTGGCTTTTGACAGTCTGCTGAAAGGAACCGATGGTATCAGTCACCGCCAGAAAGTTATGAACAGATACTTGAACATTGTAGACCTTCCTCCGGTAGATGGGTGTGACATTATCTCCACCATCGACATCGACATGCAGGACATCTGTGAGAAGGCACTGGTGGACAAGCTGAAAGAGCTGAATGCCTCAGTGGGGGTAGCCGTGTTGATGGAGGTGGCCACCGGTGAGGTAAAGGCCATTGTTAACATGAGTAAAGGCAATGACGGGAACTACTATGAGATGAACAGTAACGCCATCAGCGACATGCGTGAGCCAGGTTCCACCTTCAAGACGGCCTCAATCATGGTGGCGTTGGAAGATGGACATATCACTCCTAATACTGAGGTAGACACCGGTAACGGTATTTTGGTGATGTATGGCAGCAAGATGCGCGACCATAACTGGCACCGAGGCGGATATGGAAAAATCAACGTGACACGCATTCTGGAGGTCTCTTCCAACATTGGGGTCTCTTACTTAATCGATAAATATTACAAGGACAATCCGCAACGCTTTGTGGATGGGCTGAAGCGTATGAGTATAGACCAGCCCCTGAACCTGCAAATCAGGGGTGAGGGTAAGCCCAACATCATGGGGCCTGAGGATCGCAAGAAGGCGGGGCGCTACTTTTCTAAGACTTCACTGCCCTGGATGAGTATTGGTTATGAGACTCAGGTGCCGCCTATGAATATCCTGACTTTCTACAATGCCATTGCCAACAATGGTGTGATGGTGCGCCCCAAGTTTGTGAAGGCGGCCGTAAAGGATGGTGAGGTTATTCAGGAGTACCCCACGGAGGTTATCAATCCTAAGATTTGTTCTGACAAGACGTTGGCTCAGATTCGTGAAATCTTGCAGCGAGTAGTGTCACACGGCTTGGCCAAACCGGCCGGCAGTAAGCAGTTCTCTGTATCGGGAAAGACGGGTACTGCCCAGATGTCAAAGGGTGCCGCGGGTTATAAATCGGGTACTATGCACTATCAGGTGAGCTTCTGTGGTTACTTCCCCAGCGAGGCGCCCAAGTACAGCTGTATCGTCTCTATTCAAAAACCGGGTTTGCCTGCGTCAGGAGGACTAATGGCTGGTAGTGTGTTCAGTAAGATTGCCGAGCGGGTCTATGCCAAGGACTTGCGCTATGACATCCGCAATGCGATAGATAGTACCAGCAATGTGATTCCTGCCATCAAGCATGGAGAACTGAATGAAGCACTCTATGTGTTGGAGGAGTTGGATGTACCTACTGAGCTACAGATAGAGGATGAAAAGAGTAAGCTGTGGGGACATGGGGAGCAGAAAGAGCAGGTACTGGTGTTGCAGGAGAAGGCTCCTATAGATAACTTGGTTCCCAATGTGATAGGCATGGGTGCCAAGGACGCGGTCTTCTTGTTGGAAAGCAAAGGATTGCGGGTGAGAGTTCAGGGAGTAGGAAAGGTGAGAAGTCAGTCTATCAGAGGCGGTACGCACCTGGTGAAAGGCGAGACCATCTTGCTGACGATGCGATAGTTGAGAGTTGACAGCTGAGAGTAGATAATTGACAGTTCTTGTATAGAGAATAAAAGTTGAGAAGTTTGAGCTATTATATATATAATAAGGTATGAAACTAAGTGAACTACTGAAAACCATCCAGCCAATACAGGTGGTTGGTAATAAGGAGGTAGAGATTGCGGGCGTCAACATTGACTCCCGTCTCATAGAGAAAGGGCATCTGTTTATGGCCATGCGGGGAACACAAACCGATGGGCATGCCTATATTCCTGCTGCACTGCAGAAAGGTGCTGTGGCTGTGCTGTGTGAGGAACTTCCGCAAGTAGTGGAGGAGGGTATCACCTATGTTCAGGTAAAGGAGAGTGAAGAGGCCGTCGGTAAAGTGGCGACACTGTTCTATGGAGACCCCACATCCAAAATGGAACTGGTGGGAGTTACCGGTACCAACGGAAAAACTACCATTGCCACCTTATTATACAACACTTTTCGCTACTTCGGGTATAAGGTGGGGCTTATCTCAACCGTCTGCAATTATATTGATGATCAGGCTGTTCCTACCGACCATACCACACCGGATCCTATCACACTCAACAGACTGTTGGGTGAGATGGCTGATGCGGGATGCAAGTATGCCTTTATGGAGGTCAGCTCACACTCGGTGGCACAGAAACGCATCAGTGGACTGAAATTTGCGGGGGGTATCTTCACTAATTTGACACGTGACCATCTGGACTATCACAAAACGGTGGAGAACTATCTGAAGGCTAAGAAGAAGTTTTTTGACGATATGCCTAAGCAGGCATTCTGCTTGACCAATCTAGATGACAAGAATGGGCTGGTGATGACGCAAAACACGAAAGCAAATGTCTACACCTACTCACTGCGTAGCTTGAGTGACTTTAAAGGAAAAATCCTAGAGAACCATTTCGAGGGTATGTTGCTGGAGTTCAACAATCAGGAGCTGGCGGTGCAGTTTATCGGGAAATTCAATGCAAGCAATCTGTTGGCAGTCTTTGGTGCAGCTGTTCTGCTGGGTAAGAAGGAGGAGGATGTGCTTGTGGTACTCAGTACTTTGCGTCCGGTTGCAGGGCGGTTTGAAACCGTGCGCTCTGCCGGTGGGGTGACAGCCATTGTGGACTATGCACACACTCCCGACGCTTTGGTGAATGTGTTGAATGCCATTCATGGGGTGCTGGAGGGAAAAGGTAAAGTGATAACCGTTTGTGGTGCGGGTGGTAATCGCGATAAGGGTAAGCGTCCTCTCATGGCTAAAGAGGCGGCTCGCTTGAGTGACCGTGTCATCATTACCTCAGACAATCCTCGGTTTGAAGAGCCGCAGGATATTATCAATGATATGTTGGCCGGCCTGGACAAGGAAGATATGCAGAAGACTATCAGCATTACCGACCGGAGGGAGGCTATCAAGACAGCTTATCTGCTGGCACAACCGGGTGATGTTATTCTGGTGGCCGGCAAGGGACATGAGAACTATCAGGAAATTAAAGGTGTGAAACATCATTTTGATGACAGAGAAGAATTAACAGCAATCATGAACAGATGACCGGAACCGGCAGGTACTGCACGATTGTCATTCATGATAAAACACTCAAAACTTAATAGATATGTTATATTACTTATTCCAATGGCTTGACAAGTATGACTTTCCCGGTGCGGGTATGTTTGGCTATACTTCATTCCGTGCGCTGATGGCAATCATTATTGCCCTGCTCATTTCCAGCATCTGGGGAGACAAGTTTATACGCTTGCTGAAGAAGAAACAAATTACAGAGACACAACGGGATGCCAAAATTGACCCATTTGGCGTAAAGAAGGTAGGGGTACCCAGTATGGGAGGCGTCATCATTATTTTTGCGATTCTGGTTCCCTGTCTGCTGTTGGGCAAGCTGGAGAATGTCTATATGATACTGATGCTTATCACAACAGTCTGGCTTGGCTCACTGGGTTTTGCCGACGACTACATTAAGATATTCAAGAAAGATAAGGAGGGCTTACACGGTAAGTTTAAGATTATCGGTCAGGTAGGGCTTGGATTGATTGTGGGCTTGACACTCTATCTGAGTCCTCAGGTGGTGATTCGGGAGAATATTGAAGTGCAGGATGAGAGTGGTAAGATTGAGGTAGTGCACGCCGCCAAAGAAATTAAAGCTACCCAGACCACCATACCTTTCTTCAAGAGCAACAACTTGGATTACGCTGACCTGGTGGGTTTCTTGGGTGAACATGCTCAGACGGCGGGCTGGATTCTGTTTGTCTTTGTCACCATCTTTGTGGTAACGGCTGTTTCTAATGGCGCTAACTTGAATGACGGGATGGATGGTATGGCTGCCGGCAATTCAGCTATTATTGGCCTGACACTGGGAATATTAGCCTATGTTTCCAGTCACATCGAGTGGGCCGGTTATCTGAACATTATGTACATTCCCGGTTCTGAGGAGTTGGTAATCTTTATCTGTGCTTTCATTGGTGCGTTGATAGGTTTCCTTTGGTACAATGCCTATCCGGCACAGGTCTTCATGGGTGATACCGGTAGTCTGACCATTGGCGGTATCATTGCTGTGTATGCCATCATTATCCATAAGGAACTACTGATACCTATTCTCTGTGGTATCTTCCTGATAGAGAATCTCTCTGTCATTATGCAGCGGGTGTATTACAAGGCTGGCAAGAAGCGGGGAGTGAAACAGCGCATCTTCAAGCGTACTCCTATTCATGACCACTTCCGTACCTCCATGGAACTGATAGAGCCGGGGTGCAGTGTGATGTTTAAAAAGCCGGAACAGCTGTTTCATGAATCAAAGATTACTGTCCGTTTCTGGATTGTAACCATTGTGTTGGCAGCTATCACCATTATTACATTAAAAATCAGATAAAAGAAGCATATGAGCAAGATTGTTATACTAGGAGCCGGCGAAAGCGGAGCCGGTGCTGCCGTATTAGCTAAGGTGAAAGGGTTTGATACCTTTGTGTCAGACATGTCCACCATCAAAGACAAGTACAAAGCGTTGCTGGATGAATATCAGATTGAATGGGAAGAGGGCAAGCATACTGAGACCTCCATCCTGGATGCGGATGAAGTTGTGAAAAGCCCTGGCATACCTAACGATGCTCCCCTTATCCTTAAACTGAAAGAACAGGGGACACCTATTATCTCAGAGATAGAATTTGCCGGCCGATACACCGATGCTAAGATGGTGTGCATTACCGGTTCAAACGGAAAAACCACTACCACTTCACTCATCTATCACATCTTCAAAAGTGCAGGACTGAACGTGGGGCTGGCCGGCAACATCGGGAGAAGCCTTGCGTTGCAGGTAGCTACAGAGAAGCATGACTATTATGTAATAGAACTTAGCTCTTTCCAACTGGACAATATGTATGAGTTCAGGGCCAACATTGCTGTCTTGATGAATATCACTCCCGACCACCTTGACCGCTATGACCATTGCATGCAGAACTATGTAGATGCCAAGTTCCGTATCACACAGAACCAGACTGCAGATGATGCTTTTATCTATTGGAACGATGACCCGATTATCCGGCGGGAGATGGAGAAGCACGGTCTGAAGGCTCAGCTATACCCCTTTGCGGCAGTTAAGGAGGATGGTGCCATTGCCTACGTGGAGGATGAAGAGGTGAAGATAAATGAGCCTATCGCTTTCAACATGGAGCAAGAGGAGCTGGCACTGCGCGGCACACACAATCTTTACAACTCGTTGGCTGCAGGTATCTCTGCAAACCTGGCCGGCATTCAGAAAGAGAATATTCGCAAGGCGTTGAGTGATTTCAAGGGTGTGGAGCATCGATTGGAAAAGGTTTGTGACGTGAGAGGCATACATTTTATCAATGACTCCAAAGCCACCAACGTAAACTCTTGCTGGTATGCTTTGCAAAGCATGACTACTAAGACAGTGCTTATACTCGGAGGTAAGGATAAGGGTAATGACTATACAGAAATAGAGGAGCTAGTGAAAGAGAAGTGCTCGGCACTGGTTTATCTGGGGTTGCACAATGAGAAACTGCATGAGTTTTTTGACCGTTTGGGCTTGCCGGTTGCTGATGTGCAGACCGGTATGCAGGACGCCGTGGAAGCAGCTTATCGCTTGGCAAAGAAAGGGGAGACCGTTTTGCTGAGTCCTTGCTGTGCATCGTTTGACTTGTTCAAGAGTTATGAGGATCGAGGCGAGCAATTCAAGAAGTATGTGCGAGCCTTATAATAATAGGTGTATCAGACATAAACAGAGAAGACATTGGATCTATTAAAAAGCATATTCAAAGGTGACAAGGTGATTTGGATCATCTTCTTGATGCTCTGCCTCATTTCGATTGTGGAGGTGTTCAGTGCATCAAGTACACTGGTCTACAAAAGTGGAGACCACTGGGGACCCATCACCAAGCACTGCGTGTTCCTGATGGTTGGTACGGCAGTGGTGGTGCTCTTCCACAACATTCCTTATAAGTGGTTCCAGCTGTTTCCCGTACTGCTTCTGCCGGCATCGGCAGTTATGCTGGTGGCGGTTATGTTCATGGGGAGAATCAATAATGCAGCTCGTTGGATAGAGATTGCCGGCATTACTTTCCAGCCTTCAGAGTTTGCAAAGATGGCCATCATCATTGTCACGGCCTTTATCTTGAGTAAGGGGCAGACAGATAAGGGGGCGAATCCTAAAGCCTTTAAACATATTATGCTGATTACGGGCTTTATCTGCCTGCTGATTTTCCCGGAAAACTTCTCCACGGCTGCACTGCTGTTTGGGGTGGTCTATCTGATGATGTTTATCGGACGGGTAGCTATCAGTAAGTTGGCGCTGTTGGGTGGAGGTCTTGTTGGGGTAGCTGTAGCTGCTGTTGTTTTTCTGGAGGTGACAAAAGGAATGGATGTAGAGTTCCTACACCGTTTCGACACTTGGCGTGCCCGCATTGAGAAATTTGTCAATAACAAGGAAGTACCGGCTGCAAAGTTTGACATAGACCGTGACGGTCAGGTTGGGCATGCCCGCATTGCTGTGGCTACCAGTAATGTACTGGGTAAAGGACCCGGAAATTCTGTGCAGCGTGACTTCCTGAGTCAGGCCTATTCAGATTTTATCTTTGCCATTGTCATTGAGGAGTTAGGACTGGTAGGAGGAGGATTTGTTGTGTTTCTCTATATCCTATTGCTTGTCCGAGCCGGTAAGATAGCGAAAAAGTGTGACCGTACTTTCCCTGCTTTCTTGGTGCTGGGTATAGGGCTATTACTGGTCACTCAGGCACTGTTTAATATGATGGTGGCTGTAGGATTGGCTCCGGTTACCGGTCAGCCGCTCCCGCTTGTCAGTCGAGGTGGAACCTCTACCATCATCAATTGTGTCTACATCGGCATGCTTCTTAGTGTCAGTCGGTACACGGCTAAGCTGGAAGAGCAGAAACTGCACGACGCCATGATTCCCATGACCGTGGAGACCGGCGTTCCCGACACACCCGTGTTTGAGAGTCAGGCGCAGACGGCAGTTGAGCCAACCGCCCAATCACTGAATAATGATGAAGAGTTTAATTAACGATATAATAAGTATCTATGAAAGCAGACAATCTCAATAACAATCCCCGCATTATCATCAGCGGAGGCGGCACAGGTGGCCATATCTTTCCGGCAATCTCTATTGCCAATGCCTTGCGTGAGCTTCGCCCCGGTGCAGACATCTTGTTTGTAGGTGCAGAGGGCAGAATGGAAATGCAGAGGGTGCCCAATGCTGGTTACCGTATTATCGGGCTACCGGTGGCAGGATTCGACCGCAAGCATCTGTGGAAGAATGTTGCTGTTCTCATCAAATTGTTTCGCAGTCAGTGGAAGGCGCGTAAGATTATCCGCCAGTTCCGGCCGCAGGCTGCTGTGGGTGTAGGCGGTTATGCCAGTGGGCCTACCCTGAAAACAGCCGGTATGATGGGGATTCCCACACTGATTCAGGAACAGAACTCGTATGCCGGAGTGACCAATAAGTTGTTGGCAAAGAAGGCTCGTAAAATCTGTGTGGCCTACGAAGGTATGGAACGCTTCTTTCCGGCAGACCGTATTATCCTGACCGGTAATCCGGTAAGACAGGATTTGCTCAATAGCAGTGTCACACACGAAGAGGCAGTAAAGCACTTTAACCTGAATCCCGAGAAGAAAGTTGTACTTATTCTGGGTGGTAGTCTGGGTGCTCGCACCATCAATCAGACCCTTTCTGAAAACTTGAGCCTTATTAAGGGACATCCTGAAATACAGTTTATCTGGCAGACCGGTAAGATATACATCAAGCAGGTACACGAAGCCATTCAGACCTTTACGGGGCAGGCTGTCCACAACAATCGGGTAAGCTCACTCCCCAACCTCTATTTCTCAGACTTTATTACTGATATGGCGGCTGCGTACAAGGCTGCCGACCTGGTTATTTCACGTGCTGGAGCCGGTTCTATTTCAGAGTTCTGCCTGCTACACAAGCCTGTGATACTGGTACCTTCGCCCAATGTGGCAGAAGACCATCAGACACAGAATGCGTTGGCGCTGGTCAATAAAGAGGCTGCCATTTACGTGAAAGATGCAGAGTGTATGGAGAAGTTGCTGCCTACAGCACTGGAAATCGTTGCAGATAACAAACAACTGGAAAGCCTGAGTAATAACATTGCCAAGCTGGCACTGCCCGACTCGGCCAACATCATTGCCCGAGAGGTGCTTAAACTCATTGAAAACCCATCTTAAAAAAGAGAAAACAGAGATGAATATAGAGAATATACAATCTGTCTATTTTGTTGGTGCCGGTGGTATCGGCATGAGTGCCCTCATTCGCTTCTTCCTCTCCCGTGGAAAGGTGGTGGCCGGATATGACCGCACGCCTACCCCCCTTACCGCACGCCTCATTGAAGAGGGGGCACAGATTCATTATGAAGAGAATGTAGATTTGATTCCGGCCTCTTGCAAAGAGAAGGAGTGTACGCTGGTAGTCTACACCCCTGCCATTCCGCACGAGCATGCAGAGTTAGCTTTCTTCCGTGCAAATGGGTTTGAAATACAGAAGCGTTCACAAGTGCTGGGTACCATAACCCGCAGTAGCAAAGGACTTTGCGTAGCCGGTACACACGGAAAGACAACCACCAGCACGATGGCTGCCCACCTGCTGCACCAGTCACATGTGGGATGCACTGCATTCCTAGGAGGTATCTCAAAGAACTATGGTACAAACCTGTTGCTCTCTCAGAATAGCCCCTACACGGTTATTGAGGCAGACGAGTTTGACCGTTCTTTCCATTGGTTGTCACCTTGGATAAGTGTCATTACCTCTACTGACCCCGACCACTTGGATATTTACGGAACCAAAGAGGCATATCTGGAGAGCTTCCGTCATTACACAACCCTGATTCAACCCGGAGGAGCACTCATCATTCATCAAGGATTAGAGATGAAGGCTGATGTTCAGCCCGGTGTCAAGACCTATACTTATAGCCGCACCGAGGGGGACTTCCACGCTGAGAACATACGCATAGGTAATGGTGAGATAGTTATTGACTTTGTGGCACCTGATACACGTATTTGTGATGTTCGGTTGGGTGTCCCCGTCAGTGTAAACATTGAAAATGGGGTAGCAGCCATGGCTATGGCACATCTTAGTGGCGTGACCAATGAGGAGATTAAACAGGGTATGGAGAGCTTCCGAGGAGTAGACCGACGCTTTGATTTCAAACTGAAGAATGATCGTATTGTGCTATTGAGTGACTATGCCCACCATCCGGCTGAGGTAGCACAGAGCTTAAAATCCATCCGCGAACTGTATGAGGGTCGCAAAATTACAGCCATCTTCCAGCCCCATCTCTATACCCGTACGCGTGACTTCTACCAAGCGTTTGCCGACAGTCTTTCTCTAGCTGATGAAGTGATTCTGACAGAGATTTATCCGGCACGCGAACTACCCATACCGGGTGTAAGCAGCGAGCTTATTTATGACCGCTTACGCCCCGGCATAGAGAAGAGCCTCATACAGAAAACAGAGGTACTCCCGCTACTGGCGAACAAGCAGGTGGACATTGTGGTCATTCTTGGAGCCGGAGACTTGGAGAGTCAGATGCCGCAGATTATCGAATTGCTGAAGAACAGATAACACATGCTAAAGAAGATAGTACTCTACATCACACTGGTGCTCATTACTGCCTATCTGGTAGTAGCACTGACAGCTTTCAACCGGAAGCCGAAAGGGGAGGTGTGCCGTAACTTGGAACTGGTTATACGCGATAGCGTGTATGCCGGATTCATCACCAACAAAGAGGTTAAAAACATGTTGGAGAAGAAAGGTATCAACCCTATTGGCAAAGAATTGGCCACCATTCCCACTAAGCAGTTGGAACAAGAACTGGCCAAACATCCCTTGATTGATGAGGTGGAGTGCTACAAAACACCCAGCGGCAAGATTTGTGTGGAAGTGAGCCAGCGCATACCCATTCTGCGGGTCATGAGTAACAATGGCGAGAACTATTACATTGATAACAAAGGAACCCCTATGCCTCCCGATGCCAAGTGTGTGGCACACCTGGCGGTTGTGACCGGAAGTGTAGAAAAGTCGTTTGCATTGAGGGATTTATACAAGTTTGCACTATTTTTGCAGCAGAATCCATTTTGGGATGCACAGATTGAGCAGATACACGTCTTGCCTAACAAAAAGATTGAACTGGTACCACGAGTGGGTGACCACATCGTTTACTTAGGCAGGCTGGACAACTACGAAAAGAAGTTGAAGCGACTGAAAACGTTCTACGAAAAGGCACTGAACAAGGTGGGGTGGAATAAGTATTCACGCATTAACGTAGAGTTTGGAAATCAAGTGATTTGCACTAAAAGGAATTAAGAGTAGAAGATAAGAGAGAAAGGCTTTGGAAGTATTGAGAAAGGCTGATGCCCAATTCACGCTCCGGCCACTCTCAGATAAAGACAAGGATAAATTATAGTATAAGATATGGCAACAACAGATTTTATCGCCGCCATTGAGCTTAGTTCTTCCAGAATAGCAGGCATTGCCGGCAAGAAGAACAGCGACAACAGCATTCAGGTGCTGGCTTACGCCCGCGAAGAATCCTCATCGTTCATCCATAAAGGCATTGTCTACAACATAGACAAGGCTGCACAGGCGCTGAACAACATTCTTCACAAGTTGGAAGGACAGCTTGGTAACTCCATAGCCAAGGTTTATGTGGGCATTGGCGGACAATCATTACGCACAGTCAAGAACTTGGTTAACCGCACGCTGGAAGAGGAGGGAATCATCTCCAACGAGTTGGTTGACATGCTTTGTGACGAGAACCACGAATATCCTCTTACCGATATGGATATTCTGGATGTAGCTCCCCAAGAGTATAAGATAGACAACACCTTGCACGCCGACCCTGTGGGCGTGTCAGGCAGAAGCATAACCGGACAGTATCTGAACATTGTGGCGCGTGCTGCGTTGAAGAAGAATCTGGAACTGAGTTTCGAGCAAGCACAGGTGGAGATTGCCGATGACCTGATTGTGGCACCCACAGCCCTGGCACAGTCGGTACTCAGCGAGAATGAGATGCGTTCGGGATGCGCACTGGTGGATTTCGGAGCCGATACCACTACCGTGCTGGTCTACAAGAACAGCATCCTTCGCTACCTCTGTGTCATTCCGTTGGGAGGAAACAACATCACTCAAGACCTCACCGCCTTGCAGATGGAACCGGAAGAGGCAGAGAAACTGAAACTACAATATGGAGACGCACTCTACGAGGAAGAGGAGAGTGAAACGCCGGCTACTTGCCAGACTGAAGACGGACGAAGCATTGAACTGACACAGCTGAACGACATTATTGGCGCACGTGCTGAAGAGATATTAGCCAACGTCTGGAATCAGCTCCGCCTCTCGGGTTATGATAAAGATATTTATGCCGGAGTGGTGTTTACCGGAGGTGGTGCCAACCTGAAGAACCTGGAGGCAGCCTTCCAGAAACTGAGCAAGATTGAGAAAGTAAAGAGCGTGAAGTTTGTGCAGGACACCGTGTATGGCTTTAGCGACGTGCTGAAGAAGGATGGTACACAAAACACCCTGCTTGCTCTGTTGGCAGCCGGAAAAGAAAACTGTTGCAAGCAACACACCGGCAAGCTGTTTGATGATGAAGAAACGGTAGTCACCCCGCCCGTAACGCCTACTCCCAAACCGGCAGCCACCGTTTCGCAGCCCGCTCCCAAACCGAAACCGGCACCTGAAGTCGTTCCTGAGCAGCCGGAAAAGCCTGCAGCGCCGAAACCGTCGAAGCCCAATTTCCTTAAAAAGTGGGCCGACAAGTTGCAAAAGGACTTGTTTGACGATAACAGTGACCAGATTAACTAACCTCCAATCACAAGAAACAAGCTATGGATAATCAAGCGATGAACAATATA
The DNA here is from genome assembly GCA_017621035.1 of Bacteroides sp. GTDB lineage: Bacteria > Bacteroidota > Bacteroidia > Bacteroidales > Bacteroidaceae > Bacteroides. The sequence continues at coordinate 19,767 of JAGATY010000058.1, forward strand.
GTAGAATTTGACCTTCCTACAGATAGCCCGAAGATTATCAAAGTCATCGGTGTAGGAGGCGGAGGCGGTAATGCCGTCAACCACATGTATCGGGAAGGTATTCACGACGTGGCTTTCGTGGTGTGCAATACAGACCGCAAGGCGTTGGAAGAATCTCCCGTACCCACCAAGTTGCAGTTGGGACACGAGGGTTTGGGAGCCGGTAACCGACCCACCAAAGCAAAAGAAGCAACCGAAGAGAGTCTGAGCGATGTGCAGAACATACTGAACGATGGCACCAAGATGGTGTTCATCACCGCCGGTATGGGAGGCGGTACCGGTACCGGTGCTGCACCCACCATTGCCCGCATAGCCAAGGACATGGACATACTCACTGTAGGCATTGTCACCATTCCTTTCCGCTGGGAGGGCGACAAAAAGATTGACCAAGCCCTGGATGGGGTGGAAGAAATCAGCAAGCATGTAGACGCCCTGCTCGTCATTAACAATGAGAAGTTAGGCGAAATTTACCCCGACCTCTCCGTCACGAGTGCCTTTGCTAAGGCTAACGATACCCTGCTGGTGGCCGCCAAAAGCATTGCAGAAATCATTACCATGCGTGGAATCATCAACCTGGACTTTAACGATGTGAAGACAGTCATGAAAGACGGTGGCGTGGCCATCATGTCCACCGGCTACGGTGAGGGTGAGAGCCGCGTGAGCGAGGCCATCAAGAATGCACAGCACTCGCCACTCTTGAACAATAACGACATCTTCAACTCGAAGAAGGTTCTCCTCAACATCTCCTACAGTAAGGAACACGAGCTGATGATGAGTGAGATGGACGAGGTGAAGGACTTTATGAACCGTTTCAATCGTGACTTTGAAACCAAGTTCGGCATGGCAGAAGACGACTCGCTGGGCAGTAAGGTGAAAATCACTCTCTTGGCAACCGGATTCGGCATACAAGACATTCACATGAAGGAGATGGACGAACGTCTGGCTCAGCAAACTGCCGAAGAACAGCGCCGACAAGAGGAGATGGAAGAGGAGGAAGAGTTGCGTCGCAACCGTCGTAAAATCTACTATGGTGAGGATACCAATGCCCGCAGCCAGCGCACACGTCGTCGCCACATCTATCTCTTTACCCCCGAAGACCTGGATAATAACGACATCATCACCCTGGTAGAGAACTCTCCCACCTACTTGCGTGACAAAGTAACACTTAACACCATCAAACAGAAGGCCGAAGAGGCCAGACAACAGGCTGTGGAAGAGGCCGAGGAGAGTGCCGAAACAGAACCGGGAATCATCAGTTTCTAAACTCCCGCAACCCTTATTTACGTAGAACCATTAAACAATAAGTATATGAGTTTATTTGACAAAGTCAGCGAAGACATTAAAACCGCAATGAAGGCCAAAGACAAAGTGGCTTTGGAAACCTTGAGAAACGTGAAGAAAGTATTCCTTGAAGCAAAGACTGCACCGGGAGCCAATGATACACTGACTGACGAAGCCGCCCTGAAGCTTATCCAGAAACTGGCCAAGCAGGGAAAAGACGCAGCCGAAATCTACGTGCAACAAGGTCGTCAGGACCTGGCCGATGATGAACTGGCTCAGGTGAAGGTGTTGGAAGGCTACCTGCCCAAGCAGATGAGTGCCGAAGAGTTGGAAGCCGCCCTGAAGGCCATCATAACTGAAGTGGGTGCCGAAGGCCCCAAAGACATGGGCAAGGTAATGGGTGTGGCTACCAAGAAGCTGGCCGGACTGGCCGAAGGTCGTGCCATCTCTGCCAAAGTAAAAGAACTGCTGGGTTAAGAAGACTTGTGCTCCGCTTGTTCTGTATAAGACCGGAGCGGCAAGAAGTCACTATTTGGGGAGGCGTTTCATAGCTACCGCGCTACCTCCGCACAAGTACCCATATTGCACAAGATGCCATCTTGTGTTGCATAAGATGCCATCTTGTGCAGCATAAGTTGGCATCTTGTGCATTATCCCTTTTAATGCGGAGCATGAGAAGGTTGCTTGCGGAAGAGGGGTAGTGTAAGTCCGGGGGTAGGGCAGGATAAGTCGGGAGTTGAAGGGAGACGGGTCAGTTGAAGAGTTCCGTCAAGACTTCCAACGACTTCAATACAGGAAAACCGGGCAGATGAAGCCTGTAATAGTCGTTCAGCACTTGCAGACAACGCACTCGCTCGGCACGACTCATGGCAAAAAGGTGCATGTTTTCATACCGCATCCGCATCAATCGGGGCACGCGGGCTGCTTCTGCGGGAGTAAGATAGTAGGAATGGTGCTGCGGGGGGAGTGGGGTAAAGCAGGCATTCAACAAGTCAAAACAGTCGCCCGCTTTGTATTCCTCCAGGTTGGGGTATAAGCCCAGAAAGCGAGAGAGTCGCATGAGAAAAACCAGGTGAAAGTTAGAAAAGTTGTGGCGGCACTCGTCCAGCCAGACAATGGAGTGATAGAGGTAGGCAAACAGAGTGCGATTTTCGGCCTCTTCGCGTATGGCGCGGTAGAGAAACTCAGAAAGGAAAAGGGCGATGGCAGACTTGTAAGGGTCGAACGGCAAAGAGGTGAAGGGGTAGTCCGACTTAGCCTCCTTAATCTTATGCAGCGAGGCAGTGGGGCGAACCTCAGCTTCAAACTCCAGCAGCGCCAAAGGCTGGAACAGCGATGTTCGCAAGGAAGCCTTCCGACTGCGAGGTACGGGCACCAGGAAAGAAGACCTTCCCGACTGCTCAGTATAGATATCCACAATCAGAGAGGTGTCTTTATACTTCATGCTCCGTAAAACAATGCCGCGTGTCTTCTGCAACATAGGCTGTCTCTATATTATATATAATGTGTTGACAAAGGTAAGCGAAAAGCAAGAGACGGGCAAAGATTATTTTTCCAAAAAGCAAGAGATGGGAAATAAAACCTTGTGTTTCAAGGCTGAAAAAAGCAAGAAAAGAAAGAAAATTGTGTTTTTGCCGTTTTTTTTTCAAGAATGTTTTGGTAATTCAAAAATAGTATCTACCTTTGCATCCGCAAACGAAAGGAAATACGGTTGCACGAGCGGAAACGCTCAACAAAGGCCGGCCCCTTCGTCTATCGGTTAGGACGCAAGATTTTCATTCTTGAAAGGGGGGTTCGATTCCCCCAGGGGCTACAAGTAATAACAAAATTAAATAAAGATTAGTCGAGATGGCAAATCATAAATCATCACTGAAAAGAATCAGACAAGAAGAAAAGAGAAGACTTCACAACAGATATTATGGCAAGACCATGAGAAATGCTGTTCGTAAGCTCCGTGCTACTAAGGACAAAAACGAAGCAGTTGCTTTGTATCCTAGTATCGTAAAACTGTTGGATAAGTTGGCTAAGACTAACATCATCCACAAGAACAAAGCCAATAACTTGAAGTCTAAATTGGCTCTTCACATCAACAAGCTGGCATAAGCGAATTGATAAGAATCAGATATGCAAAAGCCGAACTGAAAAAGTTCGGCTTTTTTGCGTTTTACCTCACTTAAAGCCTCATTTATCTCCTCTTATAACAAAAAACGAGGCTAAATCTGCAAAATCTCGCCTTCGGACACATCACTTATCGGGATTTTTCACTATTTTTGCTCTGTTATTTCAATAAGGAATTTTAGCTATGACAGAAGAAGAAAAGATAATGGGCGAAAACAACTATTCAGCCAGCAACATTCAGGTGTTGGAAGGACTGGAGGCTGTACGTAAACGCCCCGCCATGTACATCGGTGACATTAGCGAAAACGGTCTTCATCACTTGGTGTATGAGGTTGTGGATAACTCCATCGATGAGGCCATGGCCGGCTACTGTGACCACATCGAAGTCAGCATTAACGAGGACAACTCTATCACCGTGCAGGACAATGGCCGTGGTATTCCTGTGGACTGGCACGAGAAAGAGCAGAAATCGGCTCTGGAAGTTGTAATGACTGTGCTCCATGCAGGTGGTAAGTTTGACAAAGGTTCATACAAAGTATCCGGTGGTTTGCACGGTGTAGGTGTATCGTGTGTGAACGCACTCTCTACTCACATGACAACTCAAGTGTTCCGCGGAGGCAAAATCTACCAACAAGAATATGAGTGTGGTAAGCCGCTGTATGCCGTGAAAGAGGTGGGCAGTTGTGACCCGAACTTCAGCGGTACGAAGCAGACCTTTTGGCCTGATGGCAGCATCTTCACTGTTACCGAGTATAAATACTCTACCCTGCAAAATCGTCTGCGTGAGTTGGCCTACTTGAACAAAGGCATCCGCATTACACTGACAGACTTCCGCACAGCAGACGAAGAGGGTAACCATCCGCAAGAAGTTTTCCACTCGGAAGAGGGCGTTAAGGAGTTTGTTCGCTTCTTGAACAGCAACAACACACCACTCTTTGACGACGTAATCTATCTGAATACCGAAAAGTCGGGCACTCCCATCGAGTGTGCCATTATGTATAACACAGGCTATCGTGAAAACCTTCACTCTTACGTGAACAACATCAACACCAAAGAGGGTGGAACACACGAAGGCGGTTTCCGTGCGGCACTGACTCGCGTCTTGAAGAAGTACGCTGAAGAGAACTGTTCCAAGGCATTGGAGAAAGCTAAAGTGGAAATCAATGGTGAAGACTTCCGTGAGGGACTGATAGCAGTCATCTCCGTCAAGGTAGCAGAGCCTCAGTTTGAGGGACAGACCAAAACCAAGCTGGGTAACAGTGAGGTGAGTGGTGCAGTTAACCAAGCTGTGGGTGAAGCACTTAGTTACTATCTGGAAGAACACCCGAAAGAGGCCAAACTGGTTGTAGAAAAGGTTCTGCTTGCTGCAACTGCCCGTGTGGCTGCACGCAAGGCGCGTGAATCGGTACAGCGCAAATCGCCTATGAGCGGTGGTGGTATGCCGGGTAAGTTGGCCGACTGCTCCAGTCGCGACCCGCAAGAGTGCGAACTCTTCCTGGTGGAGGGTGACTCTGCAGGCGGTTCAGCCAAGCAAGGCCGGAATCGTAAGTTCCAAGCCATCTTACCTCTGCGCGGTAAGATTCTGAACGTAGAGAAAGTAATGTGGCACAAGGCTTTCGAGAGTGAAGAGGTGAACAACATCATTCAGGCACTCGGCATCCGCTTCGGTGTGAACAGTGAAGACAGCAAAGAGGCCAACATTGAGAAGCTTCGCTACAATAAGATTATCATCATGGCCGATGCCGATGTGGACGGTCGTCACATCAACACACTGATTATGACCCTATTCTTCCGTTACTTCCCGCAAGTTATTGAGCAGGGACACCTCTACTTGGCAAGCCCTCCCCTCTATCTCTGCAAGAAAGGAAAGGTAGAAGAGTACTGTTGGACAGACCAGCAGCGCCAACGCTTTATCGACACTTATGGTGGAGGTTCGGAAAACGCCATCCACACACAACGTTACAAAGGTCTTGGTGAAATGAATCCTGAACAGTTGTGGGAAACAACCATGAACCCCGACAACCGTATGCTGAAGCAGGTGGATATGACCAATGCAGCCGAAGCAGACGCCATCTTCTCCATGCTGATGGGTGAAGAGGTAGCCCCTCGCCGTGAGTTCATCGAGAAGAATGCTACTTACGCTAACATTGATGCTTAATTCAAACAAGCAAACAGGCTTGTACTCCTCCGGGAAAGGCAAGCCGCCATATATTATTCATTAACCTACTCACATCTTACAACGAAGAAGCCCCGGCGGGATAGGAAATACCTATTGCCGGGGCTTTTCAATGTCAAAATGTTACTGCCCATGGTTAATGTAAGAATATTCTATCTCTAAAGATACCCTTGCTTCTTCAGTTCCTCTACAGCAATTTCCAATTCATTGTACCAGGCTTGGCCAAACTTGCGGATAAGAGGCTCACGAAGGAACTTGTAGACGGGAAGATTCTCTTTCCGGCCCAGTAGAACGGCGGCTTTGCAAACGTCCCAACGATGGTAGTTCACTGCCTTGTAAGGGCCGTAATTTCCTACTCGGATGGGGTATAGATGGCAGGAAACCGGTTTATAGAAGTCTGTCTTCCCTGCTCGATAAGCCTTTTCAATAGCGCAGTAGCAGGCTCCCTTCTCATCGTAGCAGGTAAAGACACAATCTTTACCATTGACGATAGAGGTTACTAAGTCACCCTCTGCGTCGGTATAGACAACCCCTTGTTTCTCTATGACGGCACGGGCTTCCGGTGACAAGTCATCCCATATCACGGGTAACACTTCTTCTAGTTTCTCCACCTCTTCCAACTCCACGGGTGCACCGGCGTCTCCTTCTATGCAACATTCGCCTCGACAAGCCCCCAGGTCGCAAAGGAATTTCTCACGCAACACATCCAATGAAACTACTACGTCATCTATCTGAATCATATTCTTATTGTTATTGAAAAGAGGCACAAAGATAACGATTTCTTCTGAAAAGAAATATGTATCTTTGCTCCGATAATCATCTGGAGCAAAGATTGGAAGCGTCGGCACAGCTTATCACAGTGTGTAGTCTGGCTTGCCACTGCTCCTTACACTTATAATCAACGCATGTATGATTCGCATATTCCTTACCGGCTACATGGGTGCCGGAAAAACAACTTTGGGCAAAGCTTTTGCGCGAGCCATGAATTTGACATTTATAGACTTGGACTGGTTCATAGAAGAACGCTTCCATCGCTCTATTAGTGAAATCTTTGCAGAACGGGGAGAAACCGGTTTTCGCGAACTGGAACAAAACATGTTACATGAGGCGGGCGAGTTTGAAGATGTAGTCATCTCCACCGGAGGAGGTACTCCTTGCTTCTTTGACAATATGGAGTATATGAACCGACAAGGACAGACCGTCTTCTTGGATGTACATCCCGATGTGTTGTTTCGGAGGTTACGCATGGCAACCCAACAGCGCCCCATTCTTCAGGGAAAGTCTGATGCCGAGTTGCGTACTTTTATAGATGAAGCCTTGCAGAAACGACTTCCACACTATGAAAAAGCTACATACCGGTTTGATGGGCAGTATTTGGAAAGTCGCTCGCAGATAGCTGAGTCGGTGAAAAGGTTGTCAAAATTGTTGGGAATTGATAATTGAATAATTTAATAGTGGGCTTTACCTAGAGGAAGCCCCAAAAGTCATAATAGAAGTATGAGAGAAAAACTCACAGTAATTAAAGTAGGTGGCAAAATTGTAGAAGAAGAAGCCACATTGCAACAGCTGTTGGATGACTTTGCTGCCATTCCCGGTTACAAGGTTTTGGTTCATGGTGGTGGACGCTCGGCTACCAAACTGGCTGCTGCACTGGGAATTGAGAGTAAGATGGTGAATGGCCGGCGTATTACCGATGCCGAAACGCTGAAAGTAGTAACCATGGTGTATGGTGGATTAGTCAACAAAAACATTGTGGCCGGACTGCAAGCCCGTGATATCAATGCGATGGGGTTGACTGGTGCGGACATGAATGTAATCCGCTCTGTCAAGCGTCCGGTAAAAGAGGTGGACTATGGCTTTGTTGGAGACGTCAAGCAAGTAGATGCTGAACTGCTGGGCGACCTCATTCACAAGGGTATTGTTCCGGTAATGGCTCCTCTAACACACGATGGTGAAGGTCACATGTTGAATACTAATGCAGACACTATTGCCGGTGAGACAGCCAAAGCATTGGCACGATTGTTTGACGTAACTTTGGTCTTCTGCTTTGAGAAACGAGGCGTGCTGCGTGACGAGAATGATGACAACAGTGTTATTCCTGCTATTACTGAGCCGGAGTTTAAGCAATTGGTAGCTGAAGGTATCATCCAAGGTGGTATGATTCCTAAGTTGGAAAACTCATTTGAAGCTTTGGAAGCCGGTGTAAACGAGGTAGTTATTACCCTAGCCGCAGCTATCAGTCAACCGGATGCAGGCACGCGCATCAGAAAAAGCAAATAATTAACAGAAAAAAGTCTACTCTCCTGTAACTTTTCTTTTTCTCAACCGTCAATTAAATACAGAGATGCAAGAAATCAGCTTTCGCAAACACATACTTCCGCTGAAAGACAAGCTCTTCCGATTGGCTCTGCGCATTACGATGAACAAGGCCGAAGCAGAAGATGTGGTGCAGGATACGCTGATTAGGGTATGGAACAAACGCGACGAATGGAAGCAACTGGAATCTTTGGAAGCCTACTGTTTTACCGTTGCCAAGCATTTGGCCATAGACCGAAGCGAGCGAAAAGATGCTTGCACAGAATCTCTGCCAACTGATGGTGAGTATCCGGAGGAAGCATTCACTCCTTATGATAGGCTGGTGAGTAAAGAACGCCTACTTCTGATACAACGCTTGATGAATGACTTACCACAGAAGCAACGCTTACTGATGCACTTGCGTGATGTGGAAGGAAAAAGTTATAAAGAGATGGCCGACCTCTGCAATATGACTGAAGAACAAGTGAAAGTCAATCTTTTCAGAGCCAGGCAGAAAGTGAAACAACGGTTTATCGATATAGATAATTATGGACTTTAAACAGGTGGAAGAACTTTTGGAACGCTATTGGCAATGCGAAACCTCTGTGGAAGAGGAACAGCATTTGCGCAACTTCTTTTGCAATGAAGAGGTTCCTCAGCACTTGGCTCGTTACAAAGAGTTGTTTGTCTATCAACAGCTGCAACAGCAACCTGTTTTGGACGACTCTTTCGACCGCAAGGTGTTGGCAGCCATCGAAACGCCGTTGGTGAAGGCGCACCGTCAAACTCTTCTATACCGACTGATACCGCTCTTCAAGGCAGCAGCAGTAGTAGCGGTGGTAGCCATCTTGGGTAGTGTAGCACAGCAATCGCTCTTCAACGAACCGATACAGCCGGAGCAAACACTTCCCACATCGTCGACACAAATCTCTGTTTCGCCCAAGAAAACTTCTACAGAAGCAGCTGTGGCACATGACAAGCAACGCCCTGACTCGCTTCGTGAACTGAAGTCCTTCCCTGCGTTGCGAGAGGAATAGTAGTTTCGGTGGGATATTTGTAAAGACAACATTTTCATTTGCTTTAAACATAAGATAGTTAGTGTGCTTAGATTAAAAACAACAAGAAGCTGTGAAGTTTCAATTCTCTCAAATTTTTATTAACTAACTAAATAGAAGGGGCGCCGCGTGATGCAGCGCCCCTTTTAGCTTTTATCCGTCGGACGGCTCACGCAGTCTGCACGGTTCCGTTATTGTTAGAGAGAATTTCTTTTGAGAGGAACGGGAGAGTCTCAACACCCCGTTCCTTGTAGCCAGTTAGCTTAATTATCAATCTTTAGCTCCTCTGTATCCAGATATCCCAGTCCGGTTTTGGAGATAGAAGCTTGGGCGGTTTCTCCACTCAGAGTCAGTCCTCCTATTCCACTGACGGTGGCTTTCAGCTTCTGACACTTCACGTTTACTTCCCCTTTGCCAATACCTTCTATCTTTACGTCAAGTGATTGACAAATAAGCTCTTCAATATCCAGGTCGCCCACGCCACTGATGGTTATCTTTACATCATCCAGCTTCATGGTGTGGTTACATTGCAAAGAGCCTACACCGTTAAAGGTAATCTCTTTTAGGTCAGGAGCCGTGATGTAGATGATGACCCCGTTCTTGTTCTTGACTAGTGATTTTCCGTTTCTGTCCTTACTGCAATCAATACTCAACACGCCATCAGTTACATTGCTTCTGTTCTGTTTCACATATTCCTCTTCACCTTCAAAACGAAGTGAGTAGTTATCGCCTTGTGTTAAATAGACTGTACCCACGGTACTAAGTTTCAGTGTTTGAAAAGCTTCTACCTTGCGTGTCTCGGTGACGGGATTCTTTACTTTGGCTAACAGAGTGTTTACGGAGGCTATCAATACAGCAAAGATGATGATACACTGTTTCATGCTTTCAAGAGTTATAGTTGATAAACGTGCTTCTTGGGCATATCCAGTTCCGGATTGCCTTTATATCCTATACTGCCACTGCCGGATGTGCGTGCTTTCAGATACTCGGTAGCGTGACACTTAATGTCACCACTGCCGGAGATTGAACCTTCTACACGCTTGCTCTTCAGCTCGTCGGCAAAGATGTCTCCACTACCGGCTACAGAGAACTTGGCTTTCTCGGCTGTACCACTCAGGCGAAGGGTGCCACTACCTGATACATGAGCCTTTACGTCTGTAGTGCTTATTCCATTCATTACCATATCACCACTACCGGCAATAGAGAGGCTTAACGTTTTACACTTCACTTCACCCAGTTTCACAGTCCCACTTCCGGCTACCGAGCTTTTCAGGTAAGAACACTGCAGATTGCTACCTTCGATGTCCCCACTACCGGCAATGGAGAGATTTAACGATTCTGTGTTTAACCCATTCTTCAACAACAGATCACCTGAACCGGCAATGGTTATGCTGTTCAACTCTTTGGCTGTTACGGTGATATTCAGCTTATCGTAAGAGATGTTATATCCCTTTTTCCAACCAATCTTCAGGGTGTTGTTTTCCACCACAATCTCCAGCAGGTCAATCAGATTATCCGAGGTGTACACCTCTACTCGTGGCTTACCGCTCTTTTGTACAAAAGTAACATTGGGACTTCCTGTAATACTTAGTTTACTGAAGTCACTCATGCGCATCTCTTTCGTTACATAGTTCTTACTTCCTTTCACTTTTTCTGAACCGTAGGTGGTTCCAAAGATTTTGATTTGTGCATGTGTCGTACTACTTAACACCAGCAGTAGCATGCAAAGGATGATGGTTACTCGTTTCATATACATCGTTTTATAGATTTGTTCATTTCCTCTTCTATTTGTTAGACGTAAGTAGGATAAGAAAAGTTGCAGCTAGAGACTCTTTTTCTTCCTTTTTCTTTCATATAGGAGAGATGCAAATAGCGTGCCAAAAACGCAATGCCTTGGTTTTCAGAGGAACTGAAGGACTTGAAGTGTCCGAATACGAACACTGTGTTCGGAAATGAGCACAAAGCTGTACGCAAAATGATGTACCTTATCGGCTAAAATATAATGCCCGAGATTCATCAACGAACCTCGGGCATTCACCTTTATTGAATCATGAAAAAAAGAAATTCCTACTCTTCATACATCTTTTCAATCTGCTCCTTGTAGTTCTTGTTGAGTACCGGACGCTTAATCTTCAAGGTGTTAGTAAGTTCGCCACGTTCCATGCTGAATGGTTCGGGCAATAGTGTGAAACGCTTCACCTGCTCATAATGTGCAAATTGTTGTTGCAAAGTATCGATACGAGCACGGAACAAAGCCTGTACTCTGGGGTGAGCCAATAGCTCTTCCATGTTGGAATAGACTATGTTCTTCTCTTTCGCATAAGCCTCTACTGCCGGATATGTAGGTACAATCAGAGCCGATACAAATTTACGCTGGTCGGCAATAATAGCAATTTGGTCAATATAACGGTCAATACCTAGCTTGGTTTCCAGAGCTTGCGGGCAGATATACTTTCCGTTTGAAGTTTTGAACAAGTCTTTGATGCGCTCGGTCAGGTAGAGCTTGTCACCCTCCAAATAGCCGGCATCACCTGTGTGGAACCATCCATCGGCATCAATGGCCTGTGCTGTAGCTTCCGCCTTCTTGTAATAACCGGTGACGATGGTCTTTCCTTTTAGTAAGATTTCATTGTCAGCCCCAATTTTTACTTGTACGTCAGGCATCACGGTACCTACCGAGCCAATCTTGAAGGCTTTGTCGATGAAACATGAAACAGTTGCTGTGCTTTCGGTCAACCCGTAACCAACAATCATGTTGATGCCCACCGAGTGGCAGAACTCACACACTTCGTCTGGCACTGCTGCACCGGCGGTGGGGAAGAAGTTGCCGTTTTCTATACCAATAGTCTTTTTCAGCAGAGCATACACAGTCTTTTCATAGAACTTGTACTTCAGTTGTAACATCAATGGGGGTGTCTTTCCCTGTAACAAGTACTCAATATTGTGCTTCTTACCCACCTTGATAGCATCCTCCATCAACGCTTTCTTCACACCCTTTTCGTTGGCAATCTTCTCCTGAACAGCAGAGTAGACCTTTTCCCAGAAACGGGGAACGCTGCACATCAGCGTGGGACGAATCTCTTTAATGGTGGTCTGTATATCTTGCGGACGTAGATTGATGCAGACAGTTACACCTTTATGAATACAGAGGTATGTCCAAGCCTTTTCAAACACGTGTGTCAGGGGCAAGAAGTTCATGGAAACATCCTTGTCTGTCATGGTTTGCAGGCGGATGTCGTGAATACGGAATGCTTCAGTATAATTAAAATGGTGTAACATTACTCCTTTCGGTTCACCGGTAGTGCCGCTGGTGTAGAGAATATTGGCCAAGTCGTTCTCTGATGCTTTCCCAGTACGTTCCTCCACGATGTCATTATACTTCAACTCTTCTCCCATCTTCAAGAAATCTTCATAGTAGATGGAAGTGGTATCGCGCGGGTCCAGCTGAACACTGCGGTCGAAGATAATCAGTTTCTCCAATGTGTGGCAGAAGGGATAGACGCTGAATGCTGCGTTATATTGATATTGCTCACCCACAAACAGGTAGCGAATCTGTGCATCGTTGATGATGTATTGTGCTTGAGCCGCTGAGCTGGTAGCATAAAGGGGAACGGTAACAGCC
>JAGATY010000059.1 GCA_017621035.1 Bacteroides sp.
CTTATGATATCAAGAGACCGGTTGATGAATCCTATGAAAAGAGACTCGCGTGGCAGGTCGTTTTCTCACCAACACTTCCTAAATGGAATTACCTCATCAAACCTATCAACTGATGCAACTTATTTTTTAAACATTACTTAACCTATATTTGCCCAAGAAAAACGGGACGAACATGGGTATTTTTAAGGTTGTTATAATAGACGATGATGAGCTTTCTATCGAAACTCTGCTATTCGAGTTGAAGAAAGACGAGCGTTTTCTGGTGGAAGGCGTTGCCCGAAATGGACGCCAAGGCCGGAAATTGGTTGAAAAGGTACAACCTGACCTTTTGTTCTTGGACGTGGAGATGCCGGACATGACGGGCATGGACTTGCTGCAGGAGTTACGGGACATCGTGACCTGGAACATGCGGACAGTCTTCTACACCGCCTACGACAACTATATGATTCATGCCATCCGTGAGGCCGCCTTCGACTATCTGTTGAAACCATTCACCGATCAAGATTTGAAAGAGATACTGACTCGCTTTGTAGAACAGGCCGAGATGCCTCGTCCTATCTTCTCTCAAATGCCAAAGATGGCAGCACCGGGGCAGCAGACACTCATCGTCTTCACACCTACTAACGACATGCGCGCTTTGCACATGTCAGAAATTGGGTACTTCCGTTACAACTCAGAGCACAAACTTTGGGAGGTGATGCTTAGCAATCAGCCACCCATATCGTTGCGCCGAGGCGTTACGGCGGAACAAATCATAGCCTACTCACCCGCGTTGGTGCAGATTCATCAGTCGTACATCATCAACATGGACTACCTGATGCTGATAAAGGAGAGTAAATGCTTGCTCTATCCTCCATTCGACCAAGTGACCGAATTGCTTGTATCGAGAAAGTACAAAAAAGAGTTGCAGGTTCGCTTCTGCTTGTGAAAGTAGACACTATTATACTATTGGTTAGGGTTAGGTAGTTCTACCCTCGTGGCACGAACTGCCGTAAAACGCTGCAGGAGGCTGTTGCATTAAACATGCGATGGTCTCCTCTTTTTATGCGGCCTTCCCAACAAAGTCAACCTAAAGACTCAACCCAAAGTATCTCTTGATACACAATAGAACAGATAGATATCCCAACTCCTCACAGATTCAGAACCACTTAGGAGCATAATTCATAGCATGCCGACATAGCCTTATCGTATCTTCCCCTTATCCTCCCCACCTCCTCTCAGTTCTTTCTTCGATCCTTAGGAACGGACTTGATACGGAGTTGGTACGGCGTTGATACGGAGTTGGTATAGCCTTGCGCTGATTGAGATATTGTTTTGCTCCAACTGAGATATTGTCTTGTGCTGAGTGAGGTGTAGTTTTCATATTGTTTCTCTTCTTTTAAAGTATTGCGAAGGCAAAGATAAAACACGAAAAAGAATCTGCATTACAAAGTAAGAAGAAAGTGGCAATATTGGGGATTTGGGGAAATCCCAAACTTTGAAAACTGTCTCAAGGTACACTCTATAGAGATGGACGGGACCGACTGCAGACAGTTGGCATTAAAAACAAAAAAGACCGCCAAGTGTGGAAGCCACCTAACAGTCATTTCTTCTTTGTAGCGGGACCCGGGATTGAACCGGGGACCTCATGATTATGAATCATGCGCTCTAACCAGCTGAGCTATCCCGCCATCGTTTCTCGTTTGCGGGTGCAAAGATAGATAGAATATTTAAACCTCCAAAATATTCTGTACTTTTTTTTATTTTTCTTCTATTTGCTTCGCCAAATGAAAAAAAGTAATTATCTTGCCACACGAAAAGTAAGATTGACCTTTGACGATATTATGGAAAGAACAAAAATACATCTAGAGTATTTATTGAAAGCAACGTCTAAGAGCATTCTGTGGGCTTCAATAAGCACTCCGAGTGGCTGGGAGGGATGGTTTGCCGACCGTGTGAGTTTGAAAGATAAGATTGCAACGTTTTACTGGGGAAAGACGGAGCACAGAGAGGCAGAGATTATCGGGATACGTCCTTTTTCTTATATCCGCCTACGCTGGCTGGATGATGAAAACGAGTGCGAATATTTCGAGATGCGCATGACAAACAATGAATTAACAAACGACGTCGTTTTGGAAATTATTGACTTTGCAGATGCCGATGAGGCAAACGATTTGTGTGAATTATGGGAGGCACAAGTCGATACTTTACGCAGAACTTGTGGTTTTTAGTTTTTTTGTGCTACTTTTGTGCTCTCATTCTAGGTAACGAGTAAAATGCTGCGCATAAAAAAATTAGATATATTCATTCTGAAGAGCTTCTGCTTGCTCTTTACCGGTACTTTTTTCATTTGTTTGTTTATCTTCATGATGCAGTTTTTGTGGAGATATGTGGACGAAATGGTGGGAAAAGGACTGGAAATGACTGTCTTGGCACAGTTCTTCTTCTATTCAGGTTTATACTTGGTACCGATGTCGTTGCCGCTAGCCATTCTGCTGGCTGCACTGATTACCTTTGGAAATTTTGGTGAACGCTTTGAGCTATTGGCCATGAAGGCTGCCGGCATATCGCTGATGAAGATTATGCGCCCGCTTATTATCTTCATCACTTTCGTCAGTTGTGTCTCTTTCTACTTTCAAGATGTAATAGGCCCCAAAGCACAAACCAAGTTGTGGGTGCTGATGTGGTCCATCAAGCAGAAGTCACCAGAACTAGACATTCCCGAGGGGGTATTCTATGACGAAATTAGTGGTTACAACCTCTACGTGAAGCACAAAGACCGCAAGACCGGTATGCTTTACGACGTACTGATTTACAACTTTGAAAAGGGATTTGAGAATGCGCAAATCATCAAGTCTGACTCCGGCCGACTGGAAATGACTGCCGACAAACAGCACCTGTACCTGCATTTGTATAGCGGTGAACAGTTTGAGAACCTGAAGGCGCAAAACATGAATCAGAAGAATGTGCCGTACCGACGCGAGGCCTTCCGAGAGAAACATGCCATCATTGAGTTCGACTCTGACTTCAGCATGGCAGATGAAGATTTGATGAGCGGCCACTCCAACAGCAAAAACATGCAGATGCTTCAGGTGGCCATAGACTCCATGAAGGTACGCACCGATAGTATAGCCAAGGTCTATTACCAGGAGGCTGTCGGCATGATTTATAAGCCCACAGGAAACCTGACGAAAGCAGACACGCTGAAGATTGAGAGGGCACAGATTGGGGAGTATGACATAGACAGTCTGTTCAACGCGGCTACTCTGGCCCAAAAGGCGAAGATTGTATCCTCAGCAGCCGACCGTGCAGCGAGTACCTCGAATGACTGGAGCTTCAAGAAGACAACCCTTTCGCGTACCGATTACGACCTCCGCAAGCACCAGATAGCTTGGCATGAAAAGATTTCGCTCTCGCTGGCCTGTCTGATATTCTTCTTTATCGGTGCACCGCTGGGCGGCATCATCCGCAAGGGAGGATTGGGTATGCCGGTGGTAGTTTCAGTGCTGATTTTCATCATCTATTACATCATCAACAGCACCGGCATGAAGATGGCACGCGACGGTCACTGGGTGGTCTGGATGGGTATGTGGACCAGTACAGCTATCCTCGCGCCATTGGGTGCATTCCTTACTTATAAATCCAACAACGATTCTGTGGTATTCAACATAGATGCCTACGTCGCCTGGTTCAAACGGGTAATTGGTATTCGCGATGTGCGCCATCTGTTCCGGAAGGAGGTCATCATTACTGACCCCGACTACCAACGTCTGCCTGCCGACCTGCGGCAGCTTTCAGAATCATGCCGTGCATATGCCGAGAAGAAAAATCTGAAGAAAGCCCCCAACTACTTCAGGCTCTGGATGAATGAACATATCGATCGCGAGATGGAGGCCATCAACGACCGCATGGAAACCTTGATTGAAGAGATGTCCAACACCCGTTCTGCACGTCTGCTGGCCATTCTGAACAACTATCCCGTGATTCCGGCCAGCGCACATGTACGTCCCTTTAAAAAGTATTGGTTGAACTTGCTTTGTGGTGCACTTGTGCCATTGGGTCTGTTCTTCTACTTCCGCATATGGGCATTCCGCATCCGGCTGAGTAAAGATGTGGAGCGCATCATCAAAAACAATGACGACATCATACTGTTAATTGAGAGAAACGAAAACTTGTAAAACGATATATTTATGGAAAATGTAAAATTGGATACAATAGAAGAGGCGATTGAAGCGTTCAAGGCCGGTGAGTTTGTAATTGTGGTAGACGACGAAGACCGTGAGAACGAAGGCGACCTGATTATTGCAGCCGAGAAGATAACTCCCGAGAAGGTGAACTTTATGCTGAAACATGCCCGTGGTGTGCTTTGTGCACCAATCACCGTGTCGCGTTGCAAGGAGTTGGACTTGCCGCACCAGGTGTCAGACAACACCTCTGTGCTGGGTACCCCCTTTACGGTGACAATCGACAAGTTAGAGGGATGCTCCACCGGTGTGTCTGCATCAGACCGTGCTGCCACCATTCAGGCGTTAGCCGACCCGACATCTACCCCTGCCACATTTGGCCGTCCCGGACACATCAACCCACTCTATGCACAGGAGAAAGGTGTGTTACGTCGTGCCGGACATACTGAAGCCACCATTGACCTCTGCCGCCTGGCCGGATTCTTCCCTGCCGGTGCACTAATGGAGATTATGAGTGACGACGGCACCATGGCTCGCCTGCCGGAGCTTCGCAGAATGGCAGACCAATATAACCTGAAGTTGATTTCCATACGTGACCTCATAGCCTTCCGCCTGAAGCAAGAATCCATTGTAGAAAAAGGTGTCGAAGTAGATATGCCCACAGACCATGGTCACTTCCGCATGATTGCTTTCCGTCAGAAGAGCACCGGCCTGGAGCATGTGGCACTGTTTAAAGGAAGCTGGAAACCCGAAGAGCCTATCTTGGTACGTATGCACTCCTCTTGCACCACCGGCGACATCTTCGGTTCCAAGCGTTGCGACTGTGGTGAGCAGTTGCACAAGGCGATGGAAATGATTGAAGAGGCCGGCAAGGGCGTGGTTGTCTACCTCAGCCAAGAGGGTCGCGGCATCGGACTGATGGAGAAAATGAAAGCCTACAAGCTGCAAGAAGACGGCATGGACACTGTAGACGCCAACATTCACTTGGGACACTTGGCCGACGAGCGCGACTATGGTGTGGGTGCACAGATTCTGCGTGAGCTGGGTGTCAGTAAGATGCGTCTACTGACTAACAACCCCGTCAAGCGTGTAGGTCTGGAGGCTTACGGTCTGGAGATTATTGAGAATGTCCCCATCGAGACCACTCCCAACCCTTACAACGAGCGTTACCTGCACACTAAGAAGGAGCGTATGGGACACACGTTGCACTTCAACAAGTAAAAAGCATAACAAACCAAATACGAATTAAGAAAATGAACACTTTATCCAATCGTTTGAACAGCCTGTCGCCCTCTGCGACGCTGGCTATGTCACAGAAAAGCGCTGAGTTGAAGGCGCAAGGTGTAGACGTCATCAACATGAGTGTGGGTGAACCCGACTTCAACACACCCGAGCACATTAAAGAGGCGGCCAAGCAGGCGATAGACAATAACTTCTCGCGCTACTCACCCGTTCCGGGCTATCCGGCACTGCGCAACGCCATTGTAGCCAAGCTGAAGAATGAGAACGGACTGGACTACACGGCTGCACAAATTTCTTGCGCCAACGGTGCCAAGCAATCTGTCTGCAACGTTATCATGGCTCTGGTAAATGCTGGCGACGAGGTGATTGTACCGGCTCCCTACTGGGTTAGCTACCCCGAGATGGTGAAGCTGGCCGAGGGCACACCGGTGATAGTTGCGGCAGGCATTGAGCAGGACTTCAAGATTACACCCGCCCAGCTGGAGGCAGCCATCACGCCAAAGACTAAGGCACTGATTCTCTGCTCACCCTCCAACCCCACCGGCTCGGTGTACTCCAAAGAAGAGTTGGCCGGACTGGCAGAAGTACTGGCTAAGCATCCGCAAGTGTACATCATTGCCGACGAAATCTACGAGCACATCAACTACATCGGTCAGCATCAGAGCATTGCCCAGTTCCCGGCTATGAAAGAACGTACCATCCTTGTGAACGGCGTCTCCAAAGCCTATGCCATGACCGGTTGGCGTATCGGTTTCATTGCCGGTCCGGAGTGGATTATCAAGGGTGTGAACAAGTTGCAAGGACAATACACCTCAGGTCCCTGCTCTGTGTCACAGAAGGCTGCCGAGGCTGCCTATACCGGAACACAAGAACCGGTAGAGCAGATGCGAAAAGCTTTTGAACGTCGTCGCGACCTGATTGTGAAGCTGGCCAAAGAGGTTCCGGGCTTTGAGGTAAACATTCCGCAAGGTGCTTTCTACCTCTTCCCTAAGTGCAGCAGTTACTTTGGTAAGTCGGCCAACGGACGCACCATCAACAGTTCCGACGATTTAGCCATGTATCTACTTGAAGAAGCTCACGTGGCATGTGTAGGTGGAACCTCCTTCGGTGCTCCGGAGTGCATCCGCATGAGTTATGCCACCAGCGATGAGAATATAGAAGAGGCCATCCGCCGCATGAAAGTGGCACTAGCAAATCTCAAACAATAATGTTTTATCATATTTTAAACCCCGGGGCGAGAGGTCTGTGACAGATATCTCGTCCTTCTTTTTTTTACCCCATGCAAAGACTGCTCAAAAAGAAAAGGCCCGGAACCTTACGGAACCGAGCCTAAGAATGAAAGAACCTTTTTAAAATTGAATTGCTTATGCTCCCGGGTGGATAGCTTCAGACGGACAAACATCTGCGCAAGTACCACACTCTGTGCAAGCTTCAGGATCGATAGAATACTTATCGCCTTCTGAGATAGCACCTACCGGACACTCGTCAATACAAGTTCCGCAAGCAATACAATCATCACTAATTACGTAAGCCATTTTACTTTAGATTTAAATTTATTATTAGTACTAATTACGGGGACAAAAGTACTGCTTTTCTCCTTTGGTTGTTTCAAAAGGGGGCTAATTTCCCATAATTTGTATGCCTTCTAAATAACACATCGCTCTGCCTTTCGGCGAGGACAGACAATGACGATGAGCACAGCTTGCAGCACATCAATGGTGACCTGATAGCATAAAAGTACTACTCTCATACCCCCGAAGCAGTACTTTCATAGCCCCGAAGTTCTACTTTTTTTTATTTCTTTTCACTACCTTTATACACGAACCACGTACGTGGTGCGGGCGAACGACGACCGTGAGACGCGCGAACCACAGTCGTGGGACGTGCGAACCGCAGACGTGGTTCGGACAATAAAGTAGCGAGTCGGCATAAACAAACTACTGAATTGACCCATAAAAAGTAGCATATTGAAGAAAACTCTCCCAAGCTTACTGCAAAAGTTGAGAAAACAAGAAATCGAAATCAGAAATCTAAAATCAGAAATCATAAATCATGATTAACAGGTTCCGCACCCAGACCGACATGGCGCGGAGCCGCAAAGGTATCGACGATGTGGCTACGAAACAGGTCAATATACAGAAGAGGTTGTTCGATTTGTTGGTTTTACTCGCCCTTTCCTACAGGAAAGCAGGAAAAGGTATATCTTTGCAGGATAAAGTATGATACACTCCTGAATATGAAAAGATTTTTTGTAATAGATTGGTCACTGGTGTTTTCTTTCGTCCTGTCCGCCTATTCAGGCATCGAACTTCACATAGCCGGACACGGCACGAGCCACGAGGTGTGGCACAACTGGGCTGTGTTCCATGTACTAACCAGCCTCACCTTCCTAGTTTTCGCCGTGCTTCATGTGCAGGGACATTGGGCGTGGTATAAGGGCTGGCTCAAACGCGGGTTGGGGAGCAAAAGCCGCATTACCGCCCTGCTCTCCATCATCTTCTTGCTCGTTACGCTGACGGGTATCATTCTACTTTCCGTAGAAGGAGGCAATTCCTCTATCGGTCTTTGGCATTATCGCATCGGTCTGCTTGTGACATTCGCTTCTATAGGGCATATAGCAAAGAGGTGGTCTGTGTTGAAGAAATCGTTGAATTGAGCGTACTACTTATGAAGGAAATAATCATTATTCTTTTGTTTGGGTTTCTTGGAATTTCATCCAAGCTTTCCGCCACCACTCTGGCGGACTCGCTCCGTGCGACAAAGCCCTCGCAAACAAAGCTGACGCTGGCGGCGGAACTTTCCTTGCGTCCGGGCGGTGATTATGAGGTGGAAAAGGATGGAGAAATCATTGAGTGGGGCGAGAGCGACTTCTATTCCAAGGCAAGTGTGCGGGCCTCGATGCCGCTCTATCAACGGGGACGAACGATGGTGAACGCTTCCATCCGCTACTCACACATCCACCAGCACTTCAAGCCCAAGACACAGTTGTTGGACTACGGCTTCGGGGCTACGGCACACCACATTTTCTCAGCCAACGTGATGGGTATGGGGCGCGTCAGATTGGGCAGGAAGTCGCTAATGCTGATGGGCATGGTGAACGGCGAGTGCAGCCAGTACGGCTTCGAGCGATGGATGGCAATGGGTACAGCGGTGGTGATGCTGAAGGAGACGCGCCGCACGCAGTTCGGCATCGGGCTGCTGGGGATGGTGAACACATTCTCTCGGATTCCCGTCTTCCCCTTCTTCACCTACCGGCACACCATCAATAACCGCTGGTTGCTAAACTTCGTGCTACCCAACATGCAGGTGTGCTACACTCCTTCGCGCACGGACGTCCTCAGCCTCGGCATGAGCATTGACGTCGACCATTTCTTCCTCCGCCCCAAGACCGACGGCCTGCCCGACCGTGTGCGATACAGTCGCAGTGTACAGAATTTCGGTATCACTTACGAACACCGCTTCGCTTCCTCTCTCTCCGTCACTGCCGACCTCGGACTCTCTCTGCTGATGACCGACCGCATCAACCGCAGCGGTAGCAGTAGCAAGATAGCGGAAGTGGAGGAAAAGACATCCTCCTACTTCAAACTAGGATTGCAAAAGAAGTTTTAAGGAAACAAGAAATCATAAATCATCATGGCTGTAATCATCAAAGAAACCGAACGGGAGTTCCAAGAGAACCCCGGCAAGATTGACAAGTTCCGCATCCTGACCGACACGACGCGGAGCCGCAAGGGGGTAAACCCCGAGTATCTGAACTTCGACGTGCGTCTGCTCAATCCGGGGCAGTACTGCACAGCCTACCACTTCCATCGCTATGCCGAGGAGCTGTTCATGATTCTCTCCGGAAAAGCGATGCTCCGCACGCCTAAGGGACTGCAGGAGGTGGAGAGCGGCGACATTATCTTCTTCGAGAAAGGTCCCGACGGTGCGCACCAACTCTATAATCACACGGACGAGCCGTGCAGCTACCTCGATATCCGCACCTACATCGGTCACGACGTTTGTGAATATCCCGACTCGGACAAAATCTATGTGGTGCCCGGCGGGGAAATCCTCCGCAAGAGCGACACGCTACCTTACTTCGACGGCGAGGAAAAAGTGGAAGAGAAATGGAAAGAGCTGCGCCTATGAATACGTCCGAGAAGAAAGAGATGGAGAAGATGCGGAACGGCGAACTGTATTGCTTTGCCGACCCGGAGGTGGATGCCAGTGCCCGCCACGCCAAGAAACTGTGTGCCCGCCTGCAGACTATGACCGTCTATGACGAGGAGTATCGCGAGGTGATAGAGGAGCTTATCCCCGGCTTTCCGAAGACGGCCACCATCTGTCCGCCTTTCGTGTGCGACCACGGCTCGGGCATCCAGATAGGCGAACAGGTGTTCATCAACCACAATTGCGTGATGCTGGACTGCGGCAACATCCGTATCGGGCGGCACACGCTAATAGGTCCCAACTGCCAGTTCTACACGCCCCAGCATCCCATGGACTATCTGGAGCGCCGGAAGCCGCAGGAGACGGGACTCCCCATCACCATCGGCGAAGACTGTTGGCTAGGTGGCAGCGTGGTGGTCTGTCCGGGAGTAACCATCGGCAACCGATGCATCATTGCCGCCGGTAGTGTGGTGACAAAGGACATTCCCGATGACTCACTGGCAGCCGGCTGTCCGGCAGTGGTGAAGAAGAAGCTGAACACAGAATAACAACGTCAGTTCGACTTATGGTCTAAAAGGCCTATGCCGAATTCAGGTAATAACAGTAGCGCCCAACCACTCTACCGAATGGCTGGGCGCTGCGTTTTAGTGTGCAAAGGAATTACTTCTGAAACATCTTTTCAATCTCCTCCTCCTTGATGGTTGCCAACACGATGCGGCCATCGGGAGTAAAGTTGGGAGCAGGCGAGGCAAAAAGATTATCAACCAACGAAGCCATCTCATCATTGCTGAGTACCTGTCCATAGACAATGGCAGAGGCTTTGGCCAGCGTGAGTGCCAGCAAGGTTTGCACCTCTTCTTTCACATCGTTACCCTTCTCCATGGCGGTGTGCACCATACTGCGTACCAGTTCCACGGGGTTCAAGCCTTCTACACCGGCAGGGATGCCATTGATAGCATAGCTACCGCCTCCCAAGGAGGAGAGGTCGAAACCGACGGCATTGAGGTCTTCCAGAATACTCTCTAGAATGGCTGCTTCGGAAACGGGGAGTTGTACAATCTCCGGAAAAAGAACACCTTGGGAAATGCCTTGCTTGCGAGTAATCTGCTCCAAGTAGCGTTCATAGAGCACACGTACATGAGCACGGTGCTGGTCTATAAGCATCAATCCGGACTTGACAGAGGTTAAAATGTATCGTCCTTTGAACTGCAGATGTTGGTTACCCATTTCTATAGCAACCTCTTTCCCCGCTTGGAAAGTATCACCCAACGGCACAGAGACGGGAGACGACTGCCACACAGGCTCGGAGGGAGAGGTAGAGGGAATGCTCCAAGCATCATCCTCGCCAGGCTGCTTCTCGGGGAGGTTATTCATGCGGCTATTCTTTTCCAAGCCGGCATAAAGTTCCTGCCAGTCTGTTTTAGGGCGGGAGTAATTGTTGCCTCCGTAAGCTGGAGCAGATGTTGTTTTAAAAGGATTGAAGTCTGTATTGTAGTGCACCTTGGGCGGTTCCACAGGCATAGTTTGCGAGAAGACAGGGATTTCGGGACGGTCCTCTGTGTCGAAATCGATGGTAGGCACAGCATTGAAGCGTCCCAGCGTCTCTTTGACCGCAGCCGAGAGTATTTGCCAGATGGCTTGTTCATTCTCAAACTTGATTTCAGTCTTGGTCGGATGAATGTTGACATCAATATTGGCCGGCTCCACATCAAAGTAGATGAAGTAGGAGATTTGCTCCCCTACCGGAATCAGTTGCTCGTAGGCATCCATTACCGCCCGATGGAAATAGGGGTGGCGCATGTAGCGACCATTGACAAAAAAATACTGGTGCGAACCTTTCTTACGAGCCGTCTCGGGCTTGGCAACAAAGCCTGAAATCTTTACCATCGAGGTATCAACCTCCACAGAGAGCAACTGCTGGTTCAGTTTCTTGCCAAAGACAGACAAGATGCGTTGGCGCAACGAGGCAGCAGGCAGATTAAACAGCTCGGAGTCATTGCTATAGAGAAAGAAAGAGACATCGGGATGTACCAAAGCGATACGTTCAAACTCAGCCAAAACATTACTCAGCTCCGTAGCATTCGACTTCAGAAACTTACGGCGCGCCGGAACATTAAAGAAGAGGTTCTTGACGGAAAAGTTACTTCCTTTGGGACAAGAGACAACCTCTTGGCTCTCCACCTTGGAACCGGCAATCAACAAGCGAGTACCCAACTCTTCTGAGGCCGGACGGGTTTTCAGTTCCACTTCTGCCACAGCTGCAATAGAGGCAAGTGCCTCTCCACGGAAGCCCATGGTACGCAGAGCAAACAGGTCGGACGCTTCGCGAATTTTGGAAGTGGCATGACGCTCAAAAGAGAGACGGGCATCAGTCTCCGACATGCCTTTTCCGTTGTCAATAACTTGAATACAGGTCTTTCCAGCATCTGTAACCAAGACGTGTACCTCGGTAGCGTCGGCATCGATGGCATTCTCCACCAACTCTTTGATAACAGAAGCAGGGCGTTGTATCACCTCTCCTGCA
Source organism: Bacteroides sp. (assembly GCA_017621035.1). Classification (GTDB taxonomy): domain Bacteria; phylum Bacteroidota; class Bacteroidia; order Bacteroidales; family Bacteroidaceae; genus Bacteroides. The sequence goes on from JAGATY010000059.1 coordinate 12,082, forward strand.
GCTATTTGATTGGCTACCGAATCAGGTAGCAAATGAATAATATCGCTCATGTAGTAAATAGTCAGCTTGGGTTAAAGAGTAAAAGAATCAGATTATTCCATTGGTTATGGCATACCAAAGATAGAAGAGGATGGCAATGATTGCCAACAAAGCTCCTACATGCATAGGTTTCTTTCCACTCTCTTTGCGACGGCGCAGGTGAGTGGTACCTTCTACAAACTTGCCACGAATATCTTCCGGGGAGAATTCCTTGGGGGGAATCAGGCCTAAATCACGCTTTGCCTGCTCTTCCATCTTTGCCAATTTCTCCTTTCGCTCATCAACATAAATATACTGATGATTAAAACGGCGGGGCTTCCGCACAGATGTAAACATTCCCATAATTGCAGTTGGTTTTAGTTATTTATTCCGTTTGATGTTCATATTTCTCGGCGAGGTAATCGGTTTACGGTCACTCTTGTGCAAAACCTCATCCGCTTTTTTCCCACGCCATATAAAAATGTCTTCTTTACTGAGAGGACGAATGTGGCTTAGCCAGACAAAAGAAGGGAGCTTATATTTATCTGCCGGAATCTGATCCATGGGATACATGGTTCCGGTAGTCTTTCCCAAGAAGACGCCACGTTCCATCCGCCGTTCCTTCAGATACATGCGCAAGAAGCTTCCTTCGCTGAAGTTCAAGCCTATCAGGGTAGAGTCTTTCTCCTCTACCGGATAGTAGATAACTTGCACATTACCGTTTACATCTACCTGACGCATGTCGCCATTGCGGAAGAAAGCCTTCATCTCTTTACCGCCCACCTGATTATAGTGTACGCTATCTTTGCGCTCCACTGCCAAAGCCTGATTGATGATGTGTGCCCAATCAATGGTACTATCGTTCATGTAGACCTTAATCTCTTCACCTAACAACTGCTCATTTCCGTGCCACAAGATTGGGTCGGTGTACATGGTAAGACAAGAATCTTTTGAATTGTAGATTAGTGAATCGCATACAGCCTGAACATCGGTACGATAGGCGCGCACTTTGTGGTAAGCACGCATCTCACGATACATGGAATCGGTGTTCAGGGCATGAGTAACCAACATCAGTGTATCGGCATGCATAAACAGACTATCGCCCTGAGAATAGTCAATAGCAACAGCACGCTGGGTAGCCAACGCATTACCTGTTAGTTCATTATAGAAGCAATAATCACCGGTCAGCATATTTTTGTTGACCGTATCGTTCATCTGCACATTGTAGAAGGCTTCTCCATATCCCAATTTCCGGTCATAGAAGAGACTGTCGCCCGTAAGTTTCTTACCTTGATTGGTAAGGATAGAACGGTCAAGTAGTTCAGCTTGTCCGGAAGCTGTGTTGTAGACTCCACGTTCTGAATAGATATGATTCTCTTTGCTGACGATATCAGAAGGTCCCAATATGGTAGCTACCTTAGTCAAGGTATTGTATTTCAGCGTATCAGAGTCAAGAGTAAATTGCGGATTGACTAATTTGACATGGTGATTGAAAACAGCTTGCTTGGTGGCCGGGCTGTATTCTCCCCAGTCGGAGGTCAGCACATTCTCTTCATCGGAGAGGCTTCCTCCCTCAAAGTAATAGCCCAGGTTATAGAGACGGTCATAGTTCAAACTATCAGTAGTCAATACATTATTCCGATTGATCATGCGCACATTTTCACGGAACATAGCCAATTGCGCCATGCCATCGTAATACATGTAATCGCTATAGCCAAACAAGGTATCTCCCTGCTCCATGCGTACATTGCCAAAAGCCTCCACCGAGTTGGTCTTCTCGTAAATCAAAGCACTATCACAATACATATACATGCTATCGTGCCTCAGTTTTACGGAGCCAACCAGTACTTGCACGTCCGGACGTTTCTTCTTATCGGCTTGAGCCTCATCAGCATAAAGCAAATCCACACGTTGTTTCTTGTCGTTGGTTTTTGGTTTCTCCTTACGGTCTTGCGCACTAAGCAAACAGATGCCAAACAGGCATAGAATACCTGTAATAAGGTATCTATGCCTGCTTAGAAAACGGTATTGAGCCTTTCTCTTATACATATAATTATATAAGGTATAGGGTTACTCTTTAATCCAACCCGGATATTTGAAGGTACAATTGTTCTTCCAATTATCACTGATACGCACGTAGGTCTGTTTTTGCTTCTCGCGTATCCATTTGTCCAACATCTCTGCACGACGTTTCTCCAGCACAATATCTTTCAAGCGTTGATAGTCTTCAGAAATGGTAGCTTTGTGACCTTTAATACGGCTCTTTAGCTTTACAATTACGCACTGTTCCTTTCCGGTCTTTTGCGGAATCATGGTGAAGGCCTCAGAAATCTCACCAACCTGCATCTTATCCACCACCTTAGCAATCTCAGGGGGAAGTTCCTGCATTTCGAATCTGGAAGTAGTAGAACCTGATTGTTGATCCACCTTAGGCAGCAATCCGTGGTTGTTACGGGTATCTTTATCGTGTGAAAGCACGGCAGCAGCCTCTTCAAACGAGAACTTTCCGTTACGGATTTCATCAGCAATAGAGTCCAAGCGTGCCATGCCGGCCGTCAAAGACTCCTCGGGTACGTGCGGCTTCAACAAGATATGGCGTACCTTAATACGGTCACCACGTTTCTCCATCAACTGAATGATGTGGAAACCGAACTCCGACTCCACAATCTTGGAAATCTTGTTCGGGTCTTGCAAGTTAAAAGCCACGTTGGCAAAAGCAGGATCCAGATAGCCACGACCGGTGAAAGGCATTTCACCACCGTTGATGGCAGTACCACGGTCTTCAGAATAGAGACGTGCCAAAGTTGAGAAGCTGGTTTCACCTTTATTTACGCGGTCAGTGTATTCACGGAGACGTCTCTTCACATCCTCAATCTCTTCCAATGGAATTTCCGGTTGTTGGGTAATGATTTGTACCTCTACCTGAGTGGGAATGTAAGGAATACTATCTGCAGGCAGGTTCTTAAAGTAGCGACGAACTTCGGCAGGAGTTACCTTGACCTCACCCACCAACTTTTGTTGCATGCGCTGAACCTTGATGTTCTCACGTACTGTTTCACGCAGAGTTTCACGGATTTGTGTTGCACTCTTATTCCAGTATTCCTCCATCTTTTCCATAGAACCGATGTTGGCCACATAGTAGTTAATACGTGCATCTACCTGTTGAATTACCTCACTTTCTGACACTTCGATACTATCCAAAGCAGCCTGATGCAGGAAAAGTTTCTGCACTGCAATCTCTTCAGGAATCATGCAATACGGATCACCATCAAACTTACGGCCATTGTAGAGCGCGTCCATGCGGTATTCTTCAATCTCAGATTTCAAAATAGCCTCGTCGCCAACCACCCAAGCCACTTCGTCAATCACATTGTTCTGTGCAAAAGTAGCCGGAAGAGCCAACAGAAGCATCCAGGCAGACAGGGCTGCCACTTTCAAGTTTAAGCTCATATGCTTTTCCATTTATTTGAATTATTCTTTGTAATATCTAATTTTATCTTTTTCAACAGCTTGCTGATAGAGGCTTTCCTTTACGCTCTTCATGAAATCAACACGTTTCACATTCAGCAAAACCTCTTTTATCTTGTCGCGAGCAAACTCATAAGGTTCTTGTTCACCTATAGAGCGCAACTCCGTAACATTCAAGAAATAATGGAAAGCAGTATCTTTCAGCTCCACTTGCTTTCCTTCCTTCAAGAGTTTCTCAGTAGACTCAGTTTTCGGAGTAATCAGTGCCATCACCTTCGGCACAGGTACCCACTTGTCGTAGAAGTACTCATACTTCACAGCGTGCTGTAAGCTGTATTTCTCCAGGTTCTCTACCGCTTGCTGCGATTCAGACTTATACCAGCGACGTACATTGCTCAGTTGGGGAGCCTTTAACGGAACCTTGATAAATAGCCCTTTCATCAGAGGCTGCTCCAGCGTGAAAAGATTCCGGTGTTGCTCATAGTAGGCCATCAGTTCTTCTTCCGTTATCTCATCCGAAAGTTGCTGATGAATCAGTTCCTGTTGATAAGTGTGCATAATCAGCGATTTGCGATAATTCTCTACAAGCCGTTTGATTTCATCACTATTAGGGACATTGCGTTGTGCCTTATCAAACAGCAACACATCCTCTGCCCAATTGCGCACATAACGCTCCACAAATTGCAGGCTATCCTCTGCAGACAAGCCGTCAGGAAGCACAGATTGCAAATCTTCCAGATAAAGGAAATTTCCCTCCACCTCCACCAGCGGAGTGCGTCCGCCATGGTCATACGCCTTATCACAAGCCATGCAAAGCAGCATTATTGAAAGGGTGTAGAGAAGTTTTTGCATCAGTAACTACAATTTACGTTGGTTTTGAGGAGCGAAGATAGCATTTAAATCGCTTGCATCAGTGATTATTAACGGTTTTTAAAACCTCTTGGTCTATTTCAACCTTATGCGAAGCCCGCAACCGTTCTTCCCATGCGCGCTGCAAAGAGGCTTTATAAGCCTCAACAACCCGTTCCCTTACCTCTGAATACTCCTCCGGTCCTTTTACTTTTTCGCCTAAAACAACGGTAAAAGGATGTGACAAAGGAGAAGCTATTTTATCTCCTTTGAAAGCCTTCTTGTCCACATAAGGATTGTCGCCAGAAGCATAGGTTCCCTGCTCAAAAAGCACAAGAACTGGTTGTTTTATCTGAAAGGTATTAGCAATAGTCTCTTTCCACTGTTCTTCAGGAAGATGCTTCAGAAGCTTGCGGGCGCGTTTGGCCACAGACTTATCTGTACAATGAAGCACGGCACCCTTGAAGCGAGGAGTTTCCCAGTCAAAAGAGGCGCGATGTTCTGCAAAATAGGTCTGCAGAGCAGACTCGTCGGAAAGGACCGGACGAATCACCTCTTTCCAGGTAATAAGTTCCACCAACCGATGTTCACCGTAGGCCTGCAACCGTTGCGCAAAGGAGGTATGCGGTTTCTGCAAGCAGGTAGAGGCATAATCCAATATGGTTTTAGTGATGTAACACTCCAACTGTTTCTTGAGTCCTGCCGGATAGGTAGAGGCAAAACGGGCAAAATCGGCACCGGAGTAAGCCTTTCCATCCAACAAAAAGAGAATCTTCTGAGTGGTTCCTTTTCTTAACAACTCTCTTATGGCGGCAGAATATGATGTGTATTGATACTGCAGTTTCAAACTATCTACCACCGACAGAGCAGCCTTTCGTCGGGCAGCTTGCAACGTTTGTTTTTTCATCTGCCCCGAAGCAGAAGAGGGATACCGCTCCACCAGTTGTACAATATACAATCCTTGCGGAGTGTAAAAAGGTGATGAAATAGTGTTTGGCTGCAAGGTATCAACTGCTTGCTCCCACTCCACCGGCATCTGCAAAGGAGAAATCCGGCGCATCTCCTTGTCATCAGAATAGCGTTGCACGCAGTAGTCGAAATCAACTTTTCCCGATTTCAGACAATGATAAATTGAGTCCATCTGTTGTTCGGCACGGTGCAGAGTGTTAGGAGTGGCTATTTGCGGAAGGTAACGAAAGAGTTGTTTGACCACCACCTCTTCCCTACCCGTTTCAGGCTTCTCGTGTTCCTGCACCTGGTGAAGAGTTTGAGCCAGCGTAACAGAGTCGGTCAGATGCTGTAGCAGCAAAACACGACGCAGGCTATCCACCTCCTGCCTAAAAAGAGGAAGCGTATCCATTCCTGCCTGTCGGGCAGCTTTCACCTTCAGAGAAAAGAGTAGGCTATCCTGCTGTTGTGCTGACACTTCTACACAAAAGAGGAAACATATCAGTAAAGAGAGGTAACGATTCATTACAAGCTAAAAGAGTGCAAGACACAAATAAAGCCTCCGCCTCATGCTACAAACGATTTCACGTTCTGCATGAAGAAGCGGAGGCTTTCACTTTCCATTCTTAATATATCTGTCTATCTAATATCTTATTCCGGACGGCTGTAGTTAGGAGCCTCGCTAGTGATAGCTACATCATGTGGGTGACTTTCCAACACGCCGGCATTGGTGATACGCACAAACTTAGCCTCATGCAGTTTCTCAATGTTAGCCGCGCCACAATAGCCCATACCGGAGCGCAAGCCACCGGTCAACTGATAGATAACCTCGTAAAGCGTGCCCTTATAAGGTACACGGGCAGCGATACCTTCGGGTACCAGTTTCTTTACATCCTTTGTATCGCTTTGGAAATAGCGGTCTTTTGAACCATTCTCCATCGCTTCCAAAGAACCCATACCGCGATATGACTTAAACTTACGTCCGTTGAAGATGATGGTATCGCCCGGAGCCTCTTCGGTACCGGCAACCAATGAACCAATCATTACACTGTAACCACCGGCAGCCAAGGCCTTCACCACATCACCGGAGTAGCGCAAACCGCCATCAGCAATCAGAGGAATACCTGTGCCCTTCAGTGCTTTAGCAACATCATAAACGGCAGAGAGCTGAGGAACACCCACACCGGCAACCACACGTGTGGTACAGATGGAACCCGGACCGATACCCACCTTTACAGCATCGGCACCGGCCTCAACCAGCGCTTTGGCTGCCTCACCGGTAGCAATGTTACCTACCACGATGTCGATATCCGGGAAACGTTTCTTGGCCTCTTTCAACTTTTCAATTACAGAGAACGAGTGACCGTGGGCAGTATCAATAATGATGGCATCCACACCGGCATCTACCAGTGCCTGCATACGGTCGAGCGTATCTGTGGTAACGCCTACACCGGCAGCCACACGCAAGCGTCCCTTGCTATCCTTGCAAGCCATCGGTTTGTCTTTCGCTTTGGTAATATCCTTGTAAGTAATCAGGCCGACCAGTTTACCGTCTTTGTCCACAACCGGAAGCTTCTCAATCTTATTCTCTTGCAGAATTTGTGAAGCTGTCTCCATATCGGTACCCGGAGTGGTAGTGATGATGTTTTCAGAAGTCATCACCTCGTCGATGTGCTTGTTCAGCTCACGTTCAAAACGGAGGTCACGATTGGTAACGATACCAACCAGATTTCTATTGTCATCTACCACAGGAATACCGCCAATCTTGTATTCTGCCATCAGCTCCAGCGCATCTTTCACAGTTGAACCACGCTTGATGGTTACCGGATCGTAAATCATACCGTTCTCGGCACGCTTCACAATAGCTACTTGGCGAGCCTGCTCCTCTATTGACATATTCTTATGAATAACACCGATACCTCCCTCGCGGGCAATGGCAATAGCCATTTTGGCTTCTGTCACCGTGTCCATGGCAGCGGTCACAAAAGGAATCTTCAACTCAATGTTACGTGAAAACTTTGTCGTAAGCTCGACAGTCTTAGGAAGCACTTCAGAATAAGCGGGGATTAACAAGACATCATCGTAAGTCAATCCGTCCATTACAATCTTATCAGCAATAAATGACATAGATATATGCGTTTAAAATTTATTGCGTGCAAATATACGCTTTTTATTCAAAACGTCGCACAAGAGCAACTTTTTTTTTCGTTCTACCAAAGCAGATTGTGAAGAGTAGCACAATTGCAGTCCACAAACAGGAGAGAAAACAGCGTATTCCTTCCGGCAAAAGGGTGTTTTCTGAGGAAGAAAAGGTCGTTTTCCGAGAGGCAAAAGATAGTTTCCTGAGAGGCAAAAGGACATTTCCTTCCGCAAGGAATCAACAGAAGAGAGTGATATGTAACAAATCACAACAAACAGAGTCATCAATTTCTTCATCACTTGCAAGGCATTTATTCCACACAAGTACGGCTCTTGCTCCACACTTGTGTCCAGTTTGCTCCACACAAGTGTGGAATACGCTCCGCACAAGTGTGGAACAAGCCGCATTCAAGCGTTCAACAAACACCTTAAAAACAAACGATTACGTTCTTGCAAAAGAAGGAAAAAGTAGAGATTTGGCCTATTCTTGTCACAAAGAGGTCAGTATAAAAACTAAGACAAATATTTACATCTTACAGGAGGAGTATAAAAAAAGAGCGTGGATTATAGGGATGCACACGGAAGAAAGGAAAGAATACCGTGCTAACCCACATAATCCACGCTCGGGGAAAGATGTATAAAATACTTTTTAGTTAGCCATTTCAGAAATAAACTTGATGCGAACCAGACGAATTTCTACTTCAGTGAAGTCCTCACCTAACTCTTGCATGGCCTCTTCAATATCGTCGGTAGTGGACTCCTTGAAGTAGTCATAAATATCAAGTAGATGGTCTTCGTCCATGATTTCATCCAGGAAGTAGTCGATATTGAGTTTGGTTCCGGAGTAGACAATGGCTTCCACCTCGTCCAACAGTTCCTCAAACTCGATACCCTTAGATACGGCAATGTCATCCAGTGCAACCTTGCGGTCGATAGCTTGAATGATGGCTACTTTCATCTTCGACTTGTTGGCAACGGTGCGCACACGCAAATCTTCGGGACGTTCAATCTCATTCTCTTCGCAATGCTGCTTGATGAGTTTGCAGAACTCCTGCCCGTAACGTTTTGCTTTACCTGCACCTACGCCGGGAATGTTCTGCAACTCTTCCAGCGTAATGGGGTAGATGGTTGCCATAGCCTCCAGCGAGGGGTCTTGAAAGATGACGTAAGGCGGAACTTCCAACTGCTTGGAGAGTTTCTTCCGAAGGTCTTTCAGCATGGTATAGAGTGCCGGGTCTACCGCACACGAACCGCCTCCGCGCATCGGAGTATCTTCTTCTACGTCTTCAAAGTCGGCATCCTCTACTATCTTGAATGAGGTAGGTTTCTTTAAGAACTTCTTGCCGGCTTCCGTTACCTTCAGCAGACCATAGTTTTCAACCTCCTTAGTCAGGTAACCGGCAATCAGGGCCTGACGGATAACTGCGTTCCACGTCTTGTCTTCTTCGCCCATACCTGAGCCGAACACTTCCAGGTCTTCGTGCAGATGTGCTTGTATTTCTGAGGTTTCGCGACCTTGTACCAGGTCTATAATATAGTCCGCCTTGAAATTTTCTTTTACCGCTAGAATTGCTTCAATCACGGTACATAATAATTCTTGAGCTTCCACTTGTTTTTTAGGATTTAAACAATTGTCACAATTACCACAATTGTCCTCCGTGTACTCTTCGCCGAAATAGTGTAACAACGATTTCCGTCGACACACGGAAGACTCGGCATAAGCAGCCGTTTCCAACAGAAGCTGCTTGCCAATCTCCTGCTCTGCCACAGGTTTGCCTTGCATAAACTTCTCCAGCTTCTGCAAATCTTTGTTGGTGTAGAAAGTAATACATTGTCCTTCTCCTCCGTCGCGTCCGGCACGTCCGGTCTCTTGGTAATAGCCCTCCAAGCTCTTAGGAATATCATAATGAATGACGTAGCGCACATCCGGCTTATCGATACCCATACCGAAAGCGATGGTTGCAACAATCACATCAATCTTCTCCATCAGGAAGTCATCTTGGTTTTGGGTACGTGTGGCCGAGTCCATACCTGCATGGTATGCACGTGCATTGATGCCATTGGCCTGTAATATCTCTGCCAACTCTTCTACTTTCTTTCGACTGAGGCAATAGATGATACCCGACTTTTCAGGATTGTTCTTGATGAACTTAATGATATCCTTATCTATATTTTGTGTTTTGGGACGTACTTCGTAATAAAGGTTAGGACGGTTGAACGAAGATTTAAACACCTTTGCATTCACCATTCCGAGGTTCTTCTGAATATCATGTTGAACCTTCGGAGTAGCCGTAGCAGTAAGTGCAATAACCGGAGCTTTTCCAATCTCGTTGATAATAGGACGAATGCGACGATATTCCGGGCGGAAATCATGTCCCCATTCAGAGATACAGTGTGCTTCGTCCACGGCATAGAAGGAGATTTTCACAGAACGCAGAAACTCCACATTTTCCTCTTTTGTCAGAGATTCGGGAGCCACGTAAAGCAGTTTTGTTTTTCCGCTTACGATGTCAGCCTTCACCTGATCGATGGCACCTTTGTTTAAGGAAGAGTTAATAAAATGGGCCACACCGTCTTCTTCACTGAAGTTACGCATGGCATCGACCTGATTCTTCATCAAGGCAATCAGCGGAGAGATAACAATACCCGTTCCCTCCATCAAGAGTGAGGGCAACTGATAACACAAAGACTTTCCGCCACCGGTAGGCATCAATACAAATGTGTCATTGCCATCCAACAGGTTCTGTATGATAGCTTCCTGATTTCCTTTAAAAGTATCAAAACCGAAGTACTTCTTCAGTTGGTCTGTTAAATTGGTTTTCTTCCCTGCCATAATTATCAAGGTTGGTTTTTGCAATATTATTACTAATCTTGTTCTAAAGCTTTGCCTCCGGAGCAAAGATTCTAAACAAAGTTATAAACATCTTCTTAAACTCCAAGCATAATCTACAGAATATTTTTGAATAAAATATTTCGCAGATTACAGTTATCTTCGTAACCTTTTCATATTAAGCATTTTGAAGTCTTGCAAGATTTGCTTTCTCTATTTGATGCTTTGCATAATCCAAGGTCAATACATACTCTTTTGTTCCGGAAGAGGGGATTTCGTACATAACATCCATCATGATGGTTTCAACGATGGAACGTAAGCCGCGTGCTCCCAGTTTGTACTCCACAGCTTTGTCTACCACATACTCGAGCACCGTCTCTTCAAACGTCAGTTTCACACCGTCCATTTCCAGCAGTTTGATGTATTGTTTGATGATGGAGTTCTTAGGCTCGGTCAAGATAGACCGCAAAGCCGAGCGATCCAAAGGTTGGAGATAGGTAAGAATCGGCAAGCGACCGATAATTTCCGGAATCAGTCCAAAAGACTTCAAGTCTTGCGGAGCGATGTATTGCATCAGATTACTTTTATCGATGGTTGCCGTATTGCGTACCGCACCGTAACCCACCACGTGAGCATTCAAGCGTTGTGCAATTTTCTTTTCAATGCCATCAAACGCTCCACCGCAAATGAAAAGAATGTTTTTGGTATTTACCGGAATCATCTTCTGGTCAGGATGTTTGCGTCCGCCCTGAGGAGGAACATTCACTACGGAGCCTTCCAAAAGTTTCAGCAAGCCCTGTTGCACACCTTCACCACTAACATCGCGCGTGATAGAAGGGTTATCACCCTTACGGGCTATCTTATCAATTTCGTCGATAAATACGATGCCGCGTTCTGCCTCAGCCACATTATAATCGGCCACCTGTAAGAGACGTGTCAGCAAACTCTCAATGTCTTCGCCCACATATCCGGCTTCGGTCAGCACGGTAGCGTCAACAATCGTAAAGGGAACCTTCAGCAGCTTAGCAATGGTGCGTGCCAACAGAGTCTTTCCTGTACCGGTACTGCCCACCATAATAATATTAGACTTCTCGATTTCCACATCGTCACCGCTATCGTGTTGTAACAAACGCTTGTAGTGGTTATAGACCGACACAGAAAGGAAGCGTTTGGCATCGTCCTGTCCTATAACATATTGATCCAGGAACTCTTTTATCTCTTTAGGCTTCGGCAGTTCTTCCAGATTCAGTTTACTGCTTTTCGTACTTTTTTGTGTGTGCAATGCCTCTTGAGTGATATCGTAAGCCTGGGCAACACAACTATCACAGATGTATCCATTCAGTCCGGTGAGCATGAAATTCACTTCACTCTCCGGACGTCCACAAAAGCTGCAACAGATTTTACTTTTTCTTGTATCTGCCATAAGGATTACTTCTTTGTGTAGATTTGGTCAATCATTCCATACTCCTTAGCCTCTTGAGCCGTCATCCAATAGTCACGGTCAGAATCTTCCCAAACTTTTTCAAACGGAGTGTGGGAGTGGTCGGCTATGATGGTATAGAGTTCCTTCTTCAACTTCTGAATCTCACGAGCCGTGATTTCGATATCCGAAGCCTGTCCTTGCGCCCCACCCATCGGCTGATGAATCATTACACGGGAGTGCGTCAAGGCCGAACGTTTTCCCTCGGCACCGGCAACCAATAATACGGCAGCCATAGAAGCAGCCATACCTGTACAGATAGTAGAGACATCGCTGGTAATGAACTGCATGGTATCGTAAATACCCAATCCGGCATAGACTGAACCACCGGGGGAGTTAATGTATATGGAGATATCTTTGCCCGGGTCTACTGAGTCCAGGTAAAGAAGCTGTGCCTGAAGTGTATTGGCTGTATAATCATCTATTTGTGTACCAAGGAAGATGATGCGATCCATCATCAAACGTGAGAACACGTCCAACTGTGTTACGTTCAGCTGACGTTCTTCCAGGATGTAAGGGTTCAGGTAACCGTTTTGCGACTTAATCACATCGTCCAGCACCATGCTATTGATGCCTAGGTGTTTGGTAGCATACTTCTTGAAATCGTTCATAGTTTCCATTGTTAGTTTAAATATCGGATTGCAAAGAAACAAAAAAGAAAAGAGAGGTACAAAGATTCTTCATACATTTCTTGCATAAAAAAAGGTGCACCGGCAGAAAACCGATGCACCTCTCTATTATATAAATAAGGTGTGTCTCTTATTCAAACAATTTATTGAAGTCTGCAACAGAGATTTCTTTGTTCTCTAAAGTAACCTGTGTCTTCAAAGCAGCAGCCAGCTTCATGTCGATGGCGCGGTTCACCAGATTCTCTACACCCTCTTTCTTCTTCAACATTTCCTTAGCATAGTTTTCCAACAAGTCTTCAGGAACATTCAGCATACCGTATTGAGCGAATTGGGCACGAGTAGCGTCTTTTGCCATCTGGTTGATGTCTACTTGCTCTACTTTGATGTTGTTTGCCTTAACCAACTGTTCCTTAATCAGGTGCCAAGTCAGTTCTTCGATGCTCTTGTCGTAGTTCTCTTCTACAAACTTCTCTCCCTTATCTTGGTTATTGAGGAGCATAATCTTCTTCAGCAATGCATCGGGGAATTCCAACTTACCAACCTTCTCGGCCAATACTTTGCGGGCATCGAGCAGGAACTTGAAGTCGCTATCTGCAACAAATTGAGCAGCGATGCTCTCTTTAATCTTGGCACGGAACTCATCAGCGCTCTTCACAACACCTTCACCGAACACCATGTTGAAGATTTCTTCGTTCAGTTCACCCGGTACGAAACGAGAGATTTCTTCTACTTGGAAGCTGAAGTTTGACTTCATATCGGCAACGGCATCCTTCTCAATCTTCAGCAAAGAAGAGAGTTCATACACGTTTCCGTCCCATGCAGCGTTGGGGTTGAATACCAGCACATCGTTCACCTTTGCGTTAGCGAAGATGGCTTTCTGTTCTTCGTTCTTCATGTAGCCCGGCATCATAGAGGCACCTTCAATCTGAATACCACCCTCTTTGGTATTGCCGTTTTCATCCAACTCAGCCAGCAGACCCTTCACCATATCGTTGTTCTCACCGTAAGCGTCAACCTTTTCATACTTGCCGTTACGTTGAGTGTAAGAAGCTACTTGGCTTTCAACCATCTCATCTGTGATAGTGATGTTGTAGTAGTCTACCTTATCGCTGTTGCTTACTTCAACCTTGAACTCGGGAGCCAAAGCAATGTCGAACAAAAACTCAAACTCTTCCATGGTGTCGAAGTCGATGTTCGGTTGCTTGTCTTCGTTAGGAAGAGGCTCGCCCAGGATATTGATTTTATTGTCTTGGATATACTTGTAAACGGTTTCAGAAAGTACTTTGTTAACTTCCTCAGCCAATACAGACTTGCCATACATCTTCTTAACCAATCCGGCAGGAACCATACCTGGACGGAAGCCCGGCATTTGTGCCTTTTGGCGGATATTCTTCAATGATTTTTCTACCTTCTCTTGATAGTCTGCTTTCTCAAGCTTCACGGTAAGCAATGCGCTCACCTTGTCAATGTTTTGCAATGAAACGTTCATTCTGAGAATTATTTATTTGATTTATATTTTATTCCAAACTCAATTTGAGCGTGCAAAATTAGTGTTATTCTTTCAATTATCAAAAAAGGCAGGCAAATTATTTCAACCAAAGCAAGTTAGTGGACACACCTGCTTCATCAAACAAAGAGAGGAAGAAAGAGTAGAAAAGAAACCTTTCCCTCTGCCGGTCGTTGTCTATCTGATTTAAAATCCGTATGTTTGTGGCAGTTTTTTCAAGTATGTTTGAGAAAGAGATAAAAGAATATGAAGCCCTGCTCCGACTTTACCGGCAGAAAGTAACCGACCGGATGAGTTTGGATGACCTGAAAGAGTACAACGAGATACTCTTCTCGGCACACAGTTGTGCCATCGAGGGGAATTCCTTCTCCGTAAACGATACACGCGAATTGAAGGAGAAGGGTCTGGGAGTTATTCCACAAGGCAAAACCCTATTTGAGGCTTTCGAGATACTGGAACACTTCAAAGCATACGAATATCTCTTCAGCCGGACAGAGGGACCGCTCACGGAAGAGTTACTGAAACAGACTCATCAAATTCTGATGGAGCACACGCTTCCTTATAAATGCCCCGGTGCCCAAGCCGGAATGTACACCGAAAGTGACATGTGTGCGGGTGATACCATTTTCGGGGAACATGAAAAACTCATCGAGCGAGTACCCAAACTACTTGCTTCCACCCAGCAGGCTATACAGGCGGGCAATGTACATCCCGTTGTGCTAGCTGCCCGTTTTCACGGATTTTTCGAGTATCTGCACCCATTCAGAGACGGGAACGGACGTATCGGTCGCCTGTTTTCAAACTTCATTCTTCACAAAATGGGACATCCCATTCTCATCATTCGTCAAGAGAGCAAGGAGGAATATATCAATGCACTGCGATTGATTCGGCTGGAAGGAACTGACGAGCATCTGATTTCTTTTTTCTTCCAAACAACCCTGCAACGCATGACAAGCGAGATGGAGGAGAAGCAAAAACTGGGAAAACCAATGCTTTTCTGCTTCTAACAAAAGAAAGCATTTTCTCCAATTCACTATCTTTTTGCAATATTTTCAAACAATCCTCTAACGCGCCCTATTTTCAAAATGCGCAATCTAGGAGAGAACTCTTAGCCTTTCGCACCAAAAGTGTGTTACTTTTGCCCAAAAGGCTCGGTGTTTCTTGCCAAAGAGCCGCTTTTTCGGACAAAAGAGCCGCACTTTTTCCCGCAAAAGTCTTATTGTTTTGGACGAAAAGTCTAAGACTTCTGCCCCAAAAGTCTTAAACTAACGCCTCAAAAGTTTAAAAGAAAGCAGTTAAAGCATTTAAAGAGCCCCAAAAGAGGATAAAAAGAGAACCGAAAAAGGGTTTAATCGCGCTAGAATTTTTGTAAAGATTTCGATACCATCCTATCTATTAAAGAGTTACAGATTTTCGCTTCAAAAATTCCGGGCAAGCAAGCCTTCGGCCCGAAATAAGCGATTCTCAGGCGGTTTAAAATGCAAAGTGTCAGATTGTCAAACAAAGAAAAAGGTTATACCATAAAGTCTTTACGACGAAGCACGAAGCTGTTACTAAGGTACTTTTCACGTACGATTTGATTCTCGGCAAGCTCTTCGGGAGTACCTTGGAAGAGGATTCTTCCTTCAAACAAGAGGTAGGCACGACTGGTGATGCTAAGAGTTTCCTGCACGTTGTGGTCAGTGATAAGGATGCCAATGTTACGATCTTTCAGCTTCCAGACTATTTGCTGAATGTCTTCCACCGCAATGGGGTCTACGCCGGCAAACGGTTCGTCCAGCATAATGAACTTAGGGTCGATGGCCAAACAACGGGCAATCTCGGTACGCCGACGCTCACCTCCGGAGAGTTGGTTACCTTTATTCTTGCGTACTTTCTGTAAGCGGAACTCGGCAATCAGGCTTTCCAACTTCTCTTTCTGATACTCTTTAGGCTTACCGGTCATCTCCAGAACGGACATAATATTGTCTTCCACACTCATCTGTCGGAACACTGATGCCTCTTGTGCCAGATAGCCGATGCCGTTTTGTGCGCGTTTGTAGACGGGGTACTGAGTGATATCCAAGTCATCCAAGAAGATGCGCCCCTCGTTAGGAGTTACCAGGCCGGTGGTCATATAGAATGAGGTAGTCTTTCCGGCACCGTTCGGACCCAGCAATCCAACTATCTCTCCCTGCTTTACATCAAACGATACGTGATTAACCACCGTACGCTTTCCGTACTTTTTGACCAAATCTTCCGTGCGAAGCACCATTCTTGTTTCTTCCATACGCAGTAATTTTGCCGCAAATGTAGCAAAATAAGGCGAAATGATGTACATTTGCAGGCAATTATTCGCTAGACATAAACTGCGGGTTATGAGAACCGGAAGCTACCCATTGGCTCACAACCCCTAACAGAGAACAAACATATGATAAAAATCCTCAGAACCGTAGGCCGATATTTTATGCTGATGGGGCGTGTGTTCAATCGCCCGGAACGGATGCGCATGTTCTTCCGCCAGTATGTAGATGAGATGGAGAAGCTAGGCGTGAATTCCATCGGCATCGTCCTGCTGATATCTTTCTTCATCGGTGCAGTAATCACCATGCAGATTAAGTTAAACATCGACAACCCGCTAATGCCTCGCTGGACGGTGGGATATGTAACTCGCGAAATCATGTTGTTGGAGTTTTCTTCCTCCATCATGTGTTTGATATTAGCTGGTAAAGTTGGTTCAAACATTGCTTCGGAACTGGGAACCATGCGTATTACCCAACAGATTGATGCACTGGAAATCATGGGCGTCAACTCTGCCAATTACCTTATTCTACCCAAGATATCAGCCATGGTCACCACCATACCGCTGATGGTAACGTTCAGCATCTTTGCCGGCATCATCGGAGCCTTCTGCATGTGCTGGTTTGGTGGGTTGATGACGGCCGTCGACTTAGAATACGGATTACAATATTGGTTCATCGAGTGGTACGTTTGGTGCGGCATCATCAAGTCGTTGTTCTTTGCTTTTATCATCTCCAGTGTAGCCGCTTTCTTTGGATATACCGTAGAAGGAGGATCGATTGAAGTAGGAAAGGCATCGACCAACTCGGTGGTATGCAGCAGTGTACTCATTCTTTTTGCCGACCTGGTACTAACCAAGCTATTGATGGCCTGACCATTAACAACATAACAGAAAGAGAAGAGCCTTATGATTGAACTAAAACATATCTATAAGTCGTTTGAAGACCGCGACGTTCTGAGCGACATCAATGCTACTTTTGAAAACGGGAAGACCAATCTCATCATCGGACAAAGCGGTTCGGGAAAGACCGTACTGATGAAATGTATCGTCGGACTGCTGACGCCCGAGCGGGGAGAACTGCTTTATGACAACCGCAACTTCCTGGCCATGGGCAAGAAAGAGAAGAAAGCGTTACGCAGAGAGATGGGAATGATATTCCAAAGCGCTGCACTCTTCGACTCGATGACCGTGCTCGACAATGTTATGTTTCCCCTCAACATGTTCAGCAACGACACCCTACGCGACCGTGAACGTCGTGCCCGCTTCTGCCTCGACCGCGTAAACCTCACCGAGGCAGCCGACAAATATCCCGGAGAAATCTCCGGCGGTATGCAGAAACGTGTGGCCATTGCCCGTGCCATCGCCCTCAATCCTCAGTATCTTTTCTGCGACGAGCCAAACTCCGGACTGGATCCCAAGACCTCGCTCGTCATTGACGAACTTATCCACGACATCACCAAGGAGTATAACATGACCACCCTCATCAACACCCACGACATGAACTCAGTAATGGGCATCGGTGAAAACATCATTTTCATCTACGAGGGAAAGAAAGAGTGGGAAGGCAACAAAGAGCAAGTCATCACCTCCAGCAACGAGAAACTAAACGACTTCATCTTTGCCAGCGATTTGTTTAAGAAGGTGAAGGAGGCAAATAAGTAGAAACAGGTAATTACTTAGTAGTAGTGGGGAAGTACTACTAGGCAGTTGGAAGAGCACTAGTAGGTAGTAGAAAAAGTTAATGAGTCATAGAAAACATAGCACGCTTTAGCTTGTTTAGAAGAGAAAGTGTATCTTTGCCGATAGAAACCTCTTCAAGAAAACGGTTATGAACAAACAGACTAAAGACAAGATAGCATATATCATCGCCGTTATCAGCGACTTTGCTGCAACGCATTCACTTACTACGATGCAAGCCTATCGCTATTTGGAACGTTTCAAAGGCTTAGACTTCGTAGACAGATTCTACGAGGTGGAGCACACTCTTCCTTTTGAAGATGTACTAAAAGACCTTACGGCTTATTGCCATAGGAAAGGAGGAGCGTTAGCATGAAACTTTATCATGGTTCCAATACTTGTATTGAACAAATAGATTTGTCTTATTCCAAAGTCGGCAAGGATTTTGGTTGCGGTTTCTATCTATCGGCGGACAAACAACAAGCAGCAGAACTAGCCGAGCGAAAAACAGAACAATTAGGAGAAGGAGAACCTGTTGTAAATGAGTACGATTTCGACGAGAATGTGCTACATAATGGAAATTTATCAGTGAAAAGATTCGAAGGATATAGCAAAGAATGGGCTGAGTTTGTTTTAAGTAATCGCAAGAATCGTACCCGCATTTCCTCACACCCATACGACGTAGTAATAGGACCGATAGCCAATGACACTGTAGGCTATCAGATACGTAGATTTATGCTTGGAATAATCAGTATGGAACAGTTCATAGAAGAACTTAAATATATGAAAGGCATTAGTTTCCAGTACTTCTTCGGAACAGAGAAAGCCATTAAACACTTAAAGAAATGTTGAGCGAAGGTATTAAGACTTTTATGATAGAGGAGATTGCCAAGGAATTGGTATATCTTTTGATTGATGAGCATGGGATGAGCATGCGAGAAGCTCTACACACCCTCTACACATCCGACACTTACTCGAAATTGACAGAAACTCAAAACGGCCTTTACACACAAAGTACCGCTTATGTGTACGAATACTTGGAAAAGGAGCTTACCACAGGGAAAATTGCATAAACAGAATTATTGAGAATACAAAGACGCCTCCTCACGACCTATACAGTTGTGGGGAGGCGGCTTTGTATTAGACGTATAGAATTACTTCTGACGAATATAAATATTTATCGGCGTTCCCGTCAGATTCCACTTCTCACGCATTTTGTTTTCAAGGAAACGACGGTAGGGTTCCTTGACATACTGTGGCAGATTGGCGAAGTAGACAAAGGAGGGTACCTGCGTATTCGGCAATTGGGTAATATACTTGATTTTAATGTACTTACCTTTATTTGAAGGGGGCGGATAAGCCTCAATCAGTGGCAACATCTCTTCGTTCAAGCGAGCAGTAGGAATACGTGTCAGGCGATTCTGATAAACATTACGCGCCTCTTCCAATACTTTTAAGATACGCTGCTTGGTAAGTGCAGAAGCAAAGATGATGGGGAAGTCGACAAACGGTGCAAACCGTTCACGGATGGCATTCTCAAAGGTTTTCATCACCTTGACGGTCTTTTCTTCCACCAAGTCCCACTTATTGACCACCACTACCAGTCCCTTGGCATTCTTCTGAATGAGAGAGAAGATGTTGAGGTCTTGACTTTCGATACCACGTGTAGCATCAAGCATGAGAATACAGACGTCTGAGTTCTCGATGGAACGGATAGAACGGATGACAGAATAGTATTCAAGATCTTCATTCACCTTGTTTTTCTTACGAATACCGGCAGTATCAACCAGATAGAAGTCGAATCCGAACTTATTATATCGGGTATAGATAGAATCGCGTGTGGTACCGGCAATCTCAGTCACAATATTTCTGTCTTCGCCAATAAAAGCATTTACGATGGATGACTTTCCTGCATTAGGACGCCCAACCACAGCAAAGCGAGGAATATCTTCATCCAGTATTTCAGCACTTTCCTTTTTAAACTTACTGACAATCAAATCCATCATATCACCTGTACCACTACCGGTGATGGCAGAGATACAATAAGGATCGCCTAAGCCCAGACTATAAAATTCGGCTGCGTTGTATTGTAGGTCGCCATTGTCAGTCTTATTGGCAATCAGCAAGATTGGCTTTTTGGAACGACGCAGGATGTTTGCTACAGCCATGTCCAAATCGGTCACGCCATTCATTACGTCTACCACAAAAAGAATAAGGTCTGCTTCATCCACCGCCATTAGCACCTGCTTGCGAATCTCTTCTTCAAACACATCGTCAGAGTTGACTACCCATCCACCGGTATCTACTACAGAGAATTCACGCCCCAACCACTCACTCTTACCATACTGGCGGTCGCGGGTGGTGCCTGCCTCTTCATTCACAATAGCCTGCCGAGTCTTGGTCAGGCGATTAAACAATGTTGACTTTCCCACATTGGGACGTCCCACAATAGCAACTAAATTTCCCATGTTTACACTTCACTTTTATGCGACTATCACAGTCGTAGGTTACTACTAATCCAGTTGGTAACCGAAGTTACGCAACTCTTTATCTGAGTTTCTCCAGTCCTTATCTACCTTAACAAAGGTCTCCAGAAAGATTGTTTTACCAAAGAACTTTTCCAAATCGCGACGAGCTTCGGTAGACACCTTCTTCAGGGCCTTACCCTGCTTACCGATTATAATACCCTTCTGCGAATCACGCTCCACATAAATCACTGCAGATATGTGAATTTTCTTGGCATCTTCCTTAAACTGCTCCACCACAACTTCCACCGAGTAAGGTATCTCCTTATCATAGTATAGCAGAATCTTCTCTCGAATAATCTCGTTAACGAAAAAACGAGCCGGTTTATCCGTCCACTGGTCTTTGTCGAAATAGGGAGGTGAATCGGGCAACAGTTCTTTCACCCGTTTCATGATATAATCTACATTGAAATTGTTGGCTGCCGAGATTGGAATAATCTCAGCCTTTGGCAACAATGCTTTCCAAGCTTCCACTATCTCCACCAACTTCTCCTGATTGGTCAAATCTATCTTATTGATAAGCAGCAGTACCGGAACCTCCAGTTTACTAACCTTCTCAACAAAGTCGTTATGCTTGTCTGGAGTCTCTACGACATCAGTCACATAGAGCAAGACATCCGCATCCACCAATGCAGAAGTAGAAAAGTTCAACATAGATTCTTGCAGCTTATAGTTGGGCTTCAAAACCCCGGGAGTATCAGAAAACACTATCTGCACCTCATCGGTATTATAGATGCCCATGATACGATGGCGAGTAGTCTGCGCCTTGAAGGTTGCAATGGAGATGCGCTCACCTACCAAGGCATTCATCAGGGTAGATTTTCCGACATTCGGGTTTCCCACAATATTCACAAAGCCAGCTTTATGCATAGTTTCGTACGATATAGTTTGAATTGAGAGAAAAAAAACGCATCGAATTAGTTAATAGGATGCGTTTCTTTTCAAATATTGTTTGTTGTGAAAGTACAATAACGCTTACTGTTTCTTTCCATCATATCCCCACTTCATGTAAACGGCTCCCCAAGTGAAACCGGCACCAAAAGCGGTAAAGATAAGGTTATCACCCTTCTTCAGTTTCTCTTCGAAATCCCAAATACACAAAGGAAGAGTGGCTGCACTAGTATTACCGTAACGCTCGATGTTAATCATTACCTTCTCGTGGGGAACTTCCAAACGATGAGCAACCGCATCAATAATACGCAAGTTAGCTTGGTGAGGAATTACCCAATCGATGTTCTCATTATTCAAACCGTTACGTTCGGCTATGGTAGCACAGGCATTGGACATGTTCGATACCGCATACTTGAATACGGTGCGACCTTCTTGATATACATAGTGCATACGGTTATCCACAGTGAAATAAGAAGGAGGACATACTGATCCGCCGGCTTTCATGTGCAGGAAAGGAAGTCCCTTACCATCGGTTCTCAAATAAGAATCCAAAATACCAACCTCTTCAGTAGTCGGCTCAACCATGAAAGCTGCTGCACCATCACCAAAGATAGGACAAGTAGCACGGTCAGTATAATCTGTTGCCGATGACATTTTATCTGCACCTACAATGATTATCTTCTTATACTTCCCTGAGCGAATAAAACTTGCTGCTGTTTCCAACAAGAAGAGGAAACCACTACAAGCTGCCTGCATATCAAATGCAAAAGCATTCTTCAAGCCTAACTTATCGCACAAGATTGAAGCTACAGAAGGGAAATGGTAATCCGGAGTAGAAGTAGCTACAACAACCAAATCAATGTCATCAGGATTAGAACCTGTACGTTGCATCAACTGCTTGGCAGCCTTGCGAGCCATATAAGAGGTACCTAGTCCCTCTTCATTCAAAATGCGTCTTTCTTTTACTCCGATACGAGTCATAATCCACTCGTCGTTAGTATCTACCATCTTTGACAACTCATCGTTTGTCAACACATAATCAGGTACATATCCACCGACTCCGGTAATTACTGCATTTATCTTTTCCATCAAATTGTTTCAAATAAAAATAAATACCCAAACAACGGTAGTCTAAGAAATTCTGCTTATTTATTCAGCACAGAATTTCTTAGACAGCCGATATTCAAGTATAGTTTTAGCTAGAAGTTAGAATTAAACAGCAGCTTCTTTTACAATTGCAAGTTTACCTCTGTAGTAGCCACATGCGCCACATACAGTATGATATACATGCCACTCACCGCAGTTCGGGCAAATAGCCAATGTAGGAGCTACTGCTTTATCATGAGTTCTTCTCTTTGCAGTTCTAGTCTTTGACTGTCTTCTTTTAGGATGTGCCATTTTCTTTAATCTTTAATTGTTATCTAATATTTTCTTTAAATCGTTCCAGCGTGGATCAATCGGAGTATCTTCTTCCCCCAAAGGTTCTGCAGTTCCTAATCCGAAGTCCATCTCGTCATTCTCATCGGCTGCCACACGCATATGTTTATTCAACTTGCTTGTCATTGCCTTATTACACTTTCCCGGAGCATGTACATGCTTCATCGGAATGGCCAAAGCAACAAACTCATACATAAACCATGCAACATTGATTTCGCCTTCTTCTTCCGGAATGACAATTAAATTATCAGCCTCTTCAGCATATTCATGTCCAAACTTAACCATCAGTTTGTCTGTTGAACTAACAGGTTGTTCCATATCATCCAAACAGCGATCACAAGGAACCCAAACCATGCCTTCAGTCTGGAAAGTAAATTCAAAAGCATGAGCAGTCTTCTTAACTGTCAACTGTACATTAACCTTTCCCTTTTGCACTTCAGGAGCATCAATGTTAGCAAAATAGAGATTGTCAAGCAAGAACTCATACTTGGCAACATCTTCCTGCATACCTTTCAGGTCTATTTTGTACTTATCAAACTTTCCCACTGCTTCTTTTATTTATTCGGGCGACAAAGATACGAATAATTCTCCTCATAACGTTGCATTGCCGCAAAATATTTACTTTTTAAGCTCAATTCTAAACGTTGTACCCTTATTGATACCCGATTCTTTTACAAAAATGCGTCCATAATGATATTCTTCAATGATTCTATGAGCTAAAGAAAGGCCTAGTCCCCAACCTCTTTTTTTAGTGGTAAAACCCGGAGAAAAGACCGAGTAAAAATGACGTTTATCAATACCCTTCCCCGTATCTTGGACATCAACAAAACAATGTTTCTTATCTGTGGAAACTGTAATAGTCAGCACACCCGCCCCTCCCATGGCATCTACTGCATTCTTACACAGATTCTCAACCACCCACTCTAAAAGTGTAGGATTCACTTTCAACTGACATTCGTTGCAGTTATGCAATAGCTGAATCGTTATCTGTTCCGGAACTCGCCGACGCATATAAGCGACCACCCGTTCTAACAACAACAGAACATCTGTAGACTTTAAGTCCGGCATAGAACCTATCTTAGAGAAGCGATTTGCAATCATTTGCAAACGTTCAACATCTTCTGACATGGCAGGCAACAATTCATCCGAAGGGTATTGGGTTCTTAGCAGTTCAACCCACGCCATCAAAGAAGAGATTGGAGTACCCAACTGATGAGCCGTCTCTTTAGAAAGCCCCACCCACACCTTGTTCTGCTCTGCCCGTTTGGCACTTATCAGCGCATAAATAGCTATTAAAACAAAAACAGTAACAACCAGCAACTGCAGATAAGGATAAATAGCCAATTCATAAAGCAGCTTAGAGTTACCATAATAGACCGTCAAGTATTCATTCTCTCCATCTAGATTCAGACGAAGCATATTTCCCTGTCTTTCAAAATCTGTCTTCTTCTCATACAATGAGGCTAAAGAATCAGAAGTCGAATAATCCAGATTTCGATGACTTTCTATAATTCCATCTTGATTGGCTACAATTACCGGAATAGTACTATTGGCATTCAGAACCTTTAAGACCAAAGCTAAATCGGTAGTTTCATCAGCACTTTGTAGTTTCCTCATTGCTTCAGCCCACACTTCCACTCGCGAACGCTCTTCAGCTGAAAGATTCCGTACCAACAAGTGTGAGACATATAATGATGAAATTGCTATCACCACAGCTAGACATAACAAGAAAGAGTTCTGTAAACGAATATGTTTTATAAAACGCATATACACTGAGACATTATATGTAGTATAACGCCATTTCTAAAGATATATTATATCATAGCTAAAAGAGAAAGATTATATACAACAAAAAAGCCCTGCATCGTTATCGATACAGGGCTCCCGAGAAAAAAACGGCGACTACCTACTCTCCCACTGTTACGCAGTACCATCGGCGTGGTCGGGCTTAACTTCTCTGTTCGGAATGGGAAGAGGTGGAACCCCGACGCTATAGTCACCTAAATAAGGTAGACATGATAATAAAATAAACTAAACGTAAATTCAAAAAAACACTGAACGTATATACCTCCAACAAGGCAAAGCAAAAAGTCAACGGGCAATTAGTAACGCTCGGCTTTGCTGTCACCAGCTTTACACCTGCGTCCTATCAACGTCATAGTCTATAACGACCCTGAGAAATCTAATCTTGTGGCCGGCTTCGCACTTAGATGCTTTCAGCGCTTATCCGATCCCGACTTAGATACCCGGCAATGCACCTGGCGGCACAACCGGTAAACCAGAGGTCAGTCCAACACGGTCCTCTCGTACTAGTGTCAGAGCCACGCAAATTTCATACGCCCACGATAGATAGAGACCGAACTGTCTCACGAC
>JAGATY010000060.1 GCA_017621035.1 Bacteroides sp.
AACTATCAACTATCAACTGTCTACTGTCTACTGTCTACTGTCACCCAGATACAAATCCTCATCCTGATTGTTCCAAGAGTTCAGGGTACATACCCCCTCCAGTACCGCACTCTTATTGAAGTAGAGGCTGAGGACGAAGAGCTTGCCGACAGTACTATTAGCATCGGTTATTTCATTACCCTCCAGGTCATTTAGCTTAATGAGCACCTCCTTATCCTCCCCTTTAGAAGTCTCAATCTTTAATGTGTATTCCGTAGCCGGGCTACAGAGGACAGAGCCTACTTCTTGGATGGTGGTGGCAAGGGGCAATCCGTCAGTAGATTCAAGAGCTACAATGTCTACATTATTTCCGTCATAAGTAACTGTTCCTGAGGCAAGTTCAACTGTGACCTGAGCTTTGCTCACCACCTTAATACTAGTAATCTCTCCCCAAGTAGCCGGGGTATCCTCACTGGTGGCGCACACGCAGATTTTCAGCCAGGTAAGCAGGTGATTGAATTGCAGAGGTGTTTGGGAGAAAGGACTTGTCCAAGAGCCTGAGCGCTGAGGGGCAAACATGAGGTCTTGCGCA
Organism: Bacteroides sp.; assembly: GCA_017621035.1. Taxonomy (GTDB): domain Bacteria; phylum Bacteroidota; class Bacteroidia; order Bacteroidales; family Bacteroidaceae; genus Bacteroides. The sequence continues at coordinate 572 of JAGATY010000060.1, forward strand.
CCATCGATGGTGGCAGATACAGTTTGATTGTCTGTGCTACTACTCCATTTCCCACTGGGATAGAGACCTACACAGTAGGCTGAGCCACCACTAGGATACTTTAAGTCTTTATTCTCATTCTGAGGGTACTCCAGGGCCTCACTGTCAAACTCTATTGTGGTGTGGCAGGGGAGGTTAGTCCCTACATCTGCCACGGTAGAACTATACTCTCCGCTAGTGGCAGAGAACCACACATCTGCAATAAATTTGTTGTCAGAAGAGGGCGTGGTACCCTTGTAAGGAGCAGCTGTTGCGGCACGGGTAGTGACAGCAAGCTCTCCCACCGATGCACTCAGGGCAATTCTCCTATCCGGTTCCTCCATCTCTGCCTGACTACAGGCTGTGAGTAGGGAGGCAATTAGTATGATGTAGCAAATATTCTTCATTTCGCTGTTCTATTTTCAATGTTCAATTAGCAACTCATCTGTGGGTGGGTACGGAACCCTCCCTTTGACCCTCGGCGACCTAGACCCCGACCCTCGGCGACCTAAGGCCTGACCCTCGGCGACCTTCGGTTTGACCCTTCGGTTCACTCTGTGATTTCTCCGGAAGCTATGCCACCTGTTTCCCAGTCTGTTGTCCGGGCAGCGACGGTGATGGTGTTACCCATCTTGAAGTTGAGCAGCAGGGTGAATTGCTTGCCCATGGTACTACCGGTGAAAGAAGTGTTAGCCGCACTCATCAGGTCTACCGGCACCTCCACCGTACGTTCTGTTGTCTGCACGGTTAGGGTGTATTCTGTTGTACTCTTAGTCTCACCATCTACTTCTTCACTGGCAGTAGCAGTTACCGGTTCACAGAGGACGTAGGCGACTTCTTCTACATAGTCCATCTTGTCGATTTTTTCATCAGCATTAGCAGGAGGAGGGGCAGGAATGGTAAATCCTTCATCCTCTCCTGTATAGGAGAATAGCTCATCCGTACCTGTCTTATAGAAAGTAAGTAAATTGTCTGTAGCACCAGAGAATGATACATTATCCTCGGGTTTTGTCGTTACTGCTAAGTTTATGCTTACCTGATTTCTACTTTTAATAGAGATGCTTTTTAACTTTCCCCATGCATTTCTAATAGTCTCACTATCTGCCACTATTTCAATGCGAAGCCAGGTGAGCAGATGGTAATAATGCAGTTTCACTACACGTTGTTCTACTTCATCAGCACTGACATATGTACCTGAAACTTCCGGGGCAAACATGACATCGTCCTTACCGTTAAAAGTGCAAGAAGCAGTAGTCCCGTCTGTGTTGGTTTCCCAATTAACTGTATAAGGATATAAACCTATAAAATATACAGGTTTTTGATTGTATGGATAAATGGCATGCCTAAGCAACTGTTTCTCCCCTCCTCTGAATGTTGCCTCTGAATGTACAGCTACCGTATAATCGGGTGCTGCATTACCAAACTTTTGGTCATCAATGTATTTCTTTTCTGTTGTAGATGCCCACACCGCTGAGTGAAGTGGTACATCCGGCGTAGGTATGGTTAGTTCATAAGGTGTGCGTGTGCCCGCCACCCCACTGAGGGCTGCTGCCAGATAGATGCCTCTGTCTTCTTCATCACCCCAGTTTGGTTCATTACCCTCTTGGCAAGCAGTAAAGAGGAATAGTGTACTCAGCAATATGTAAAGTGTCTTTCTCATACGCTATTCTACTTCAATAATGTTTTTATAGGGTATAGCATCCCAACGCTCTACCAGTACATCAAAGAGGATTTCTGCACCGGGGTCTCCTAAGTTCAATACATAGGTATATTTCATGCCAGGTTCCCATGTCTTGAGTGTTTCCGTGTAGATAGGTGTAGGAATCGGGTCAAAGGTTCCGTTGTCTGCCCTGGTACCGGCAATGTGCATGTTAACACCATTTATACTCTGCGGCATAACCAAGAATGGTCCGGCAAATACTGTATTGAAGTTAATATCATCCGGAATGGTTTTGCCTATTTCAAATTTATGTTCAGTAGCTGTACCAGTGGGAGTCCAAGTTCCAGAGGTAAATGTATCAGAACCTGTGTTATCGTCATTTAGATATGTCCCTTGGTGATAGATACTTTTAAAAGTGATACTCTCTAAAGGATTCAGACGCAGTGACTGCTTCAGCTTAAAATACACCACCGCAAACGGGTGGACGAATTGTAGCTCGACACGGCCGCTGTTGGTGTCCTTTTGCTGATTCTTGCTGAGGGCGTAGATGAATTCTGAGACAGTCTCCTCATTCTGTGAACTTTCGGGTAAGGTGGCATTGAAGGTAACGCCGGATGAGGTGTAACCAATGCTGGTTTTATCAATATAGTTACAGCCCGTCAAGTCATACGGCATGTAAGCCAGAAAGTCCAGGTAGCCATTGTTGGGCCAATAGCTGGTGTAATAGTTTGTGCCATCAAAGAATCGCCAGGTCTCTAAAGACTTACCGTTTTCATCCTTCTGTCCTTCGGCATCTGCAAAGTAGTTTACCCGTGCATCAATATACTTAGTATAGTCTGTGCCGGTTTCTGCCTCATGAAAGTATGCCTGCACCGTAAAGTTTCCGGCAGCCTTTAGGTCATTCAAGCTCTCAAACAAGGAGGCGCGGGTGTTGGTGGTTTGGTTGTTGACCACCTCCAGCCGGATGCTGTCCTTGGGTTGGGGAGCATCTTCCGTGCTGCAAGCCACTAGCAGAAGGGCTGTTGCCAGGTGAAGAATCGTGATACCTCTTTTCATCATTCTTTGTTATTAAACCTGTGTTCTATGATTTCTTCCAGAAACTTCACATCGTCTATGCCTACCGACAGGGTGTAGGTGTAGCTACGTCCGGCCTGTAGGTTGGTGCGCAGGGGCACGGTTTGCAGCCGCTGCGTGATGCCGGTTTGTGCTGCGGTGGTGTAGTCGTACTCCACCGTTACGCGCGTCTCCAGCTGTTGTGGCAGCATCAGCCAATAGTTGCCAATGGGCTGTGGCAATGCGTCAGCCCTCTCCTCCCCCTCAAAGAAGGTCAGTGGGGTGAGTGAGGCATCCAGGCTCCACTGCGGTGAGGGCAGTGAGCGGAAGCTGCCTTTGTGCCGCACCTCGTCTATGCTGATGCGGCGGATGGTTATTTGCTCACTTTCTTCTACCCGATGCTTTACCCGGAACTTCACCAGACAGAGTGCATGCTCAAAGCGCAACTGCACCACCCAGCCGTCCTTTATCTTCTGCTTGTCGCTATGCGGGGCGGTGTAGAGCAGGTCAGTCTGATTCTCCAGCATATCGGTGCTGTACTGTATGCCGGCGGTGGCGTCACACTCACAGTTGGCGGAAAAAGGTGCATAGGCCAGGAAGGTCAGCGACTGATACTTACTTGGCCAGCTGGTCTCTTCACCAATCATCCAGAGCGTGTCCTTCACCGTCTCGCGCAGGGTGGTGTCGCTAATCAGCACCTCCCGACTCTTGGCTTCCGACAGTGGTAAATATTCCGTAGCCTCTCGGCTCCCCTCACTCCAGCTCTGTCCGTCGGGCAGTGCCCAGGCACGCACACCGAAGCTCTCACTGGTGGGGAACTCCTCTACCTCCTGATGGCTCACCTGCATATACATGCCGGGCTGGAACATCAGACGGCACCCGGGATCAAAGTCCCGGGGCTCGTCGAATGTACAGCCTATGAGTGAAAGAACCAAAAGTATAACGAGAGGCTGCTTCATTTATCTATGAGTATTTTGTTGTAAGCAAACAATTAGACTTGAGGAACCTCAATATCATCATCTCCATTGGTGGAATTGTCACCATCCAAGTCATCATCCCAAGGTTCTACCGCAGGTGCGAAATAGATTTCATCAAGACCAATAGAAATGATATAAGTATAACGCATTCCGGGCTTCCACTCTTTTGTGATAGCATCATTTGTTCCGTCATTAAGAGATACTTCATATGTCTGTGTTATTGCATCAGTTGAATCTCCCGGAGGATTTATTGTATAAGTTATGGTCACTTTTGCCCCTTCAGTAGTAGAAGTTCCATCACTAGAAGCTGTAGCTAATGTCTGAGGAAGGAGAATTGCATCAGTATACTTAGTTGCTGTTCCACTTGTTGTTGAGTTTGCAACTCTTGTTAAAGTTGTAGTAACAACTTGTGCAGTAGTTGTACCATCAAAAGCTGTATAGGTTGCTTGAGAGGCTTGATTGCTCCAAGCCGGCACTTTATTGGTTTGATAAGCATATGCCGCTCCATCTTGCACATTCTCAGCAAAATCACCCTTAGAATATATACCGCTAAGTTCAATTTTAGTAATACTGATAGTGGTACCACTATAGTCGTCCAACATCTTTGCCTTAAACTGAATTGAAGATAAGGCATGTTGAAATGTTAAATCTACACCATCGTAGGTTTCATTAGAGCCACCGGTACTGGAGGTTTTATTAAATGTACGCTCACTGAATAACAAATCATATTGTGCGGCACAAGTTGAAGGTACTGTAAAGCCTGTAATGCTTAATCCATTTTCACCATAAATTATTGTTGGTTCGCTAGTACCAGTGCCTGCAATTCCGGCAGGTGAATAAGCAGCAAATGACAATGAACCATTCTTTGGCCAATAGTATTGGTCTGCAGTAGTTGCAGGCTTCCAAGCTCCATTACCAGCAGTAGCACCTTCCGCAGGAGTATCACCATCACCAGTTGTTGAGTTATACTCTACTTCCACTCCATCCATATATAAAGAACCATTTTTCCAATTACTTGTTGCATCATTAAAAGCTTCATGCCACACTGCATATACTACAAATTTTTCTGTAGTAGGGTATGTCGTTCCTATTTCTCCAAATACAACAGCCTTGGTGCTAGCTCCCACCACCGGCGTGCTAAATGTGATTTCTTTCTCTCCTCCACCCGAGAGATCCGGTTCATTGCTTACACAGCCTGTCAGCGCTACGCCGACCATTGCTGCTAATAAGAAATACTTTTTCATACTTTTGATTTTAAGTGTTTGTTAATTTGTTTGCCTTATGTTTATTGTTAGAATTATCTTCTTACTCTCCTCTTACTTCACCTTTCCCGCCTCCCCGTTATCGGGGGAGAACAACCTTCCTTAACCTGAATTCGGCAGATGGTCTGAAAGACCGGGTGGCAAAAACTGATAACTGATAACTGATAACTCAAAAATCATAATTCATCATTCATAATTCATCATTCATAATTCATCATTCATAATTAAATCACGATTTCCGTCTCCACATCTCCCCACTCGTCCACGCCGGGGTTGAAGCCACCACCTTCACTTCTGGGAGGTGGAGGAATCACGATGGTGTGGTCAATGAGCAGCCACTGGTGGTTGATAGCCTCCGGAGTGGCGAACTCGTCGGTGATGTTAATGGTCTCACTATAAGGTTCCCCATAAACGGTGAGGAAGTCGAAAGTTATCTCCAGGTCGTTGTCCACATCGGGCAGCTTGCCAAAGGTGCTGAAGGTGGTGTAGAGCGTTACGGTGCTGCTCTCCCCCTCGCCGGTGCCACTGCTCTTCTTGATGCCGGTGGCAGCATTCTCACCCGGCTGCATCTCAAAGTAGACGGTTACCAGGTCACTCAGGTCCATGCCTCCGCCATTGAGCCATGAGGAGCCGGAGAGGCCGGTCAGCAGTCCTACCGACGATGAGGCATACTCCATGCCCTGCACCCGTACCTGCAGGTAGTAGGACTTCACGATGCTCTGTGCCGTAAAGTAGCCTCCCTCCACGGGAACCAGTGTGTCGATGCGCTCGGTGTAGGGAATGTCCACCTCGCCACAGTTGGCGGCAAAGAGGTGGTCCGGCTCATAGACAATCTTCTCGTTGCGGGTGGTAGCCCCGTCATCGGAAGCACTCTTGGTTACGCGGCTGGTGATGCGTGTGTAGAGGTGTGAGGCAATCTCATTGGTATATGCTTTTGCCTCTTTATGGTTGCTGTTGCCACTTATCTGAGTGGTCTCGGTATCAAAGTTATAGGCCATCAGGGTGTAGACGCCCGGGTCGGCAATGATGTAGCCCTCATAGTAGGTGCCTCGTGCATCCTTTCCGCGGTCGCGGAGGAAACGCTCTGCCCGTGCCTCACCGGTAACGGGGTCGGCCAGGATGAGACGCAGCACCTCGGGTGAGCTATAGTTGGGGCGTGCATACTCACTGTTGTAGAAGCCCGTGGTCACGTTCAGCAACGCCTCGTCCACATATACCCGCACATAGTGGGTGTTGTTGGCTTCCATGAGGGGGCGACGCTCGCAGGAGGCGAGGAGGAGGAGAAGGAAGAAGAAGAGGCTCCTACTATTCATAATAAACCTCCTTTCTCTTCTTCACCGGCACATTGATAGGCAGTACCAGTGACACCTTTAGCTTGGTGGGGCCGAAGTAGCCCATGCGACCCTGCTTATTGTTGTCTTTCAGCAGCTCCTCGTAGTGAGTGGAGGGGCGGTAGTGGCGGTAGGCCGTGGAGAGGTAGCCAAGAGAGGCCGAGAACTCCAGGTTGAACCACTTGCCAATGGGCATGGCGTAGCCGTAGGTCACACCGGTGGACCAGTACTCACCCTGATAATTAAGAGAGGTGTCCCACTGGAAGTCATACTTGGCCGACATGACATACACGCCGCCAAAGTGTCCGCAGAGCACCTTGCGTGCAAAGTTACGTTTGAACCAGTAGCGTCCCTCTACCCCCATCTCCCACATCTGGAAGGCATACTTATTACCCTTGTGCCACCAGGGGAAGACATCTTCCACCATTACCGACCACTTCTGACCAATGGGTACCTCCACCTCCACGTTCAGTGCCGTGGCCAGGTCATACAGTAGGTTAGTCTTCAGTGCCAGAATGGTGACCTTGTCCTTCACCGTGCGCTCCATGCGCTTGGGTGCCGGGACGGGGTATGTGGGTTGCATATAGAGGGCTTGATTGTTCTCCAACTGCGGCTCGGCCGGCTCTGCCAGGGCAGGCACAGGCAGCTCGTTGTAGTAGAGAATGCAGAACATGGAGTTACGGATGCGCGGGTAGTAGGTGCGCAACAGGTAGCGATAGACGGGCAGCTGCTCCATGCGCCACTTCTTGGTACCAATGTTCACGTCGGCATCAATCACAGAGAGCACCTTTTGGATAGTACTGTTCTTCATCAGCGTATCGCGCTTGACGTACTCACGCAGACGCAGCCACGACTCACCGTCAGGGTGCACAAACAGCTTGCTCTTCAGCTCGGGGTGCACCTTCTCCAGGTGTCGGCGCATGGTGTTGGCACGGTTGCGGGAGAGCCACTGGTTATGCTCGTAGACACCCTCGGGTGACGATTGCGACACAATCACCACCGAATCCACCCGCTCCAACCCCAGTGAGTCAATCACTGCAGAGAAGCGTTGCAACGATGCCTCGTTGCCCATGTAACCCAAGTCGAGGAAATGCTTGTCGAAGCGGAAGTGCACCTCAATGCCCATGAGGCTCTTCTGTTCGCTCTTATAGAAAGTTTGCGCAGAAAGCCCTGCTGCTCCGAGGAGTAGTAAAAACAGGAGTATCTCTACACGGCGTCTCATCTCTATTTACACTTGCTTGCTAAGTTGTTTGCATCCGGCATATGGTCTTTCAGGTCCCATGCCGTATAACGTTAAGTATTGTTTGCTACTTCCGGTGGCTAATTACAAATCAATCTTTTCTACCTCTGCTTTCAGGCTAGTAACCGAAAGTGGCTACAAATATAAAAGGAGTAAATAATAAATACAAGCAAATCGTACAATTTTTAATAAAGATGGATGCATTTTCTTTAAAACTGCACATAGGGGGGGTAAGTGTGCAATCTTTAAATCCCCAACCGACGGTTGAAACATCCTCCCCTCCCCGACCACCGGAAAAACATGCTGCCGAACCCTCGCCCCGACCCTCGGCGACCTAGGCCCTGACCCTCGGCGACCTAAGGCCCGACCCTCGGCGACCTTCTTTGGAGGGGTGGTATTGCCGCAGCTATCACAACTAATAACTAATAATCCACAACTCATAGCTAATAACTTACAATTCACTACCTTTGCAGCGTCAAATAAAGCAGATGAATATGAGACCGGAAATAGCTATTATCGATGCCAACACACTCTCGTGCCTGGGGCTGCAGGGATTGTTACAAGAGGTGATACCGCAAGCAACCATCCGTACATTCCCATCGTTTGCAGCGCTGATGGCCGACACACCGGATATGTATGCCCACTACTTCGTGTCGGCGCAGGTCTACTTTGAGCACACCTCATTCTTCAGGGAGCGCCGTCCTAAAAGCATCGTGCTGACCATGCAGGACAATCTGCCCCAACTCTCCGGAATCCCTACCCTGAACATCTGTCAGGACGAACAACACCTGGCCAAGAGCATTCTGCAACTGCGCAGTCATGGTCACCACGGTGGCGGTACGCTGCCCGATGAGGAACACGACCTGTCGGTGCGGGAGATAGAAGTGCTCACTCTGCTGGTGAAAGGCCTCATCCACAAAGAGATTGCCGACCGCCTGAACATCAGTCTTACCACCGTCATCACTCACCGGAAGAACATCACCGAAAAGCTAGGCATCAAATCACTCTCCGGCCTCACCATCTATGCGGTCATGCGGGGGTATGTGGAGGCGGATGGAATCTAAATCCTAATAAATGAGGATTGCCCCAATGCTCGGGTTGCACTACTTTTGCGGCGGAGAATCAAACTAAAACTTTACCTGAATGAATAAAAGAGTGCTGGCCTATGCGTGCCTGATACTGATGAGTGCTTCGGTAGGAGCAGAAGAGATTGATACATTGAAAGTAGTGGATATAGAAGAGGTGACAGTTGTTGCCACCCCTAAAGAGACACGCCGGCTGAGAGAACTGCCGTCGGCCGTCAGCCTGCTGAATGCCAACCGTCTGCAGGCTTCGTATGTGACCGACATCAAAGGGCTGACATCGGTAGTGCCGGGGCTGTTCATCCCTGACTATGGCTCCCGACTGACCTCAGCCGTCTACATCCGCGGCATCGGCTCCCGCATCAACACACCGGCAGTGGGACTGTATGTAGATAATGTGCCTTACGTGGATAAGTCTGCCTTCGACTTCAACCAGAGTGATGTGGAACGCATCGATGTGCTCCGCGGACCGCAGGCCACCCTGTATGGGCGCAATGCCATGGGTGGCATCATCAAGATTCACACCAAGTCACCCCTCAACCATCAGGGTACAGACATCAACCTGGGGGCAGCCACCCGAGGCGGCTACAACGCATCGGCCACCCACTATGCCCGCCCGTCGGATAAGTTTGCCTTCTCGGTAGGAGGCTTCTATGAGCGGGAAGATGGCTTCTTCCGCAATGCAGCCCTGGGAGATGAGAAGATGGACTACAGCAACAATGCCGGAGGTCGCCTGCGTGCCCTCTTCATGCCGTCAGACAGCTGGAAGCTGGACTTCACGCTGAACTATGAGTACAGTGACCAGGGAGGCTATCCTTATGGAGCATATACTGTAGAAACCGGTGAGTGGAAGAAGCCGGAATACAACCGTGAGAGCGGTTACTACCGAAACCTGCTGAATGCCGGTCTGGGCATCGAGTACCAGGCAGAGCACTTCACGCTGAGTGCCGTCACCGGTTACCAGTGGCTGAAGGACCGCATGTTCCTAGACCAGGACTTCACAGCCCAAGACATCTACACCCTGGAGCAGCGCCAAAACATCCACACCCTCTCAGAAGAGATTGTGCTGAAGAGCAAGCCCGACCGTCGCTGGCAGTGGACCACCGGCGTGTTCGGCTTCTACCAAGACCTGAAGACTGAGGCACCCGTCACCTTCCGGAAAGAGGGCATGGGGATGCTGAACCGAATGCTTGGCGGTGTGATTCCCGGCAAGATAGAGGTTCCCATGGGGCCTGCCATGAGCATGAACATACTGCCCTCACTGGCCATCACCGACACCGAGATGCCTATTGACGGTCACTTCAAGACACCACAAGTGAATGCCGCCATCTTCCACCAGTCCACCTTCCGCCATCTGTTTGGTGCCGAGGGACTCTCATTCACAGTAGGCCTTCGCCTGGATTATGAGAAGATGAAGCTGGAATACAACTCTGGTACCGCACTGGGCTATACCGTAGGCATCAAGGGTGAGATGATGCGAGGGGGACAACTGATGCGTGAAATTGAGATGATGCCCACCACCCCGCTCACCGTAGAGTCGCGTTACCGAGGTGCCCTGAGCAAGGACTACGTACAGCTGCTGCCCAAGTTTGCCCTGCAATACGACTTCAAGGGTAACCGAGGCAACATCTACGCCACCGTCAGCAGAGGCTATCGCTCTGGAGGTTACAACATACAGAACTTCAGCGAACTGCTCCAGACCAGCCTGCGCAACGACATGATGCGCCAGTCGAAGGAGGAGATTATGGCCGTGGTTCCCGAGAACTATGCCTCTCTGGTGGGTCAACACTTCCCCGATGCGGGTGAGAATCCGGATGCCCGTGCCTCGGTAGAGTACAAGCCGGAACAGACCTGGAGCTATGAGGCCGGCACACACCTGAATCTGTGCAACCACCGCCTGCAACTAGATGCTGCCCTCTACCTGATGGAGACCAAAGACCAGCAGATTTCTCGCTTTGCCGACAGTGGTCTGGGACGTGAGACAGTGAATGCCGGCGAGAGCCGCAGCCTGGGAGCCGAACTCTCCCTGCTGGCTGCCGTGACCGATGCCTTCAACCTGAATGCTGCCTATGGCTATACCTACGCCACCTTCCGGGACTACTATGTGGGAGCTGCCTCAGCCGAAGAGGTACCCACCGACTACACCGGCAACTATGTACCCTTTGTGCCTAAGCACACTCTGAATCTGGGTGCCGACTACACCTTCCGCCTGAACAGATGCCCCTGGCTGGATCGCATCGTACTGAGTGCCAACTACAACGCTGCCGGCCGCATCTACTGGACAGAGGATAACAGTGTGAGCCAATCGCTCTACGGCACCCTGAACGGTCGTCTCGGCTTCCACAAAGGGGGCATGGCGCTGAACTTCTGGGTACGCAATGCGCTGAATGAAGATTATGCCACCTTCTATTTCGAGAGCATGGGCAACGGCTTCATGCAGAAGAGCCGTCCCGTGCAGGCAGGGATTGAGTTGAGAATAAGGCTGTAGAAGTAAGCCCCCTCAACTCCCCCCGAGGGGGGAGCTTAGGAACAGCCTCTCCCCGGAGAGAGGCTTTTAACAATTCTCCGCCCCACAGTGCGGGCATTTTCCTAGCTTACGCAGAGAAGCATTGCAATGTCCACAGCGGTAGGGGGTGATGCTTACGGTGCGACGGAAGCGGTGACAGAAGTAGAGGATGAAGGCCAGCAGGAAGAGATAGCCTATATAAATAGGTGTAGTAAGAATAAAGAAGAAATAGCAAGCAATGCAGACTACCGTCAGTCCCAGCGTATAATAGATGGCTGCCGAGGGAGCCAACAGCCGGAAGATGACCTCCAGCGCGGCCAACAGTACCACAAAGAAGGCCCATACACCCAACAAGAAGAGTGCCAACACCGGCGGAACGGCCAGTGGCGATAGCGTGGGATTGAAGTAGAAGTGCTCCCAGGTGTCGGGCACAAACGTCTGCATGCTTTCATACAGCGTGGCATTCACAGCCATCAGCAGGCAGAGCAGTAGCGGGTAGACACTGTCGATATCATTCACCCCCACCAGCAACAGCGGCTTATGACGCTGCAACCGGAAGAGCCAGGCAGCCAGAAAGAGGGTGCATACAAGCAGAAAACCGGAGGCATGGGTGCGACTGAAGAGATAGATAAAACCGGAAATGCTGTCGGCCGGCACAAAGTAACGCTTCATCTCACACTCGCGAATCCACCCCTGTTCCTCCTCCGAGGCAGCCAGCTTCACCCACTGAGTATCAATGCTATCGGCCGGATGTACCGCCACCTCGGCCACCACCACACGGTCACCTCTCTCCAACCGCACAAAGCGATCCTTGAAAGGAAGGCAGGTGAGCCGGAAACTATCTGCATAAAGTTCCAGATTGGTGCCGAAGGTGTAGTGCCGCCGGTAGAGACAGGTAAGTGAGTCGCGCTCTGCCTTCTCCAACTCCGGGTTCTGCAGGTCGGGGGAGGAATAATGACAAGCACTCAGCAGGAGCAGTAGAAGCCCCAGCAGAGCGGTCACTCCTCTTCTTCTGCCGGCAATAGAGATACGGGGAAAGAGATGGGGTATCAAGAGCTTACTCTGTGGCATAGACCTTCATCTGACAATGTTTACAATCAAATTCCAGGCGGAAACGTCGGCCGTCGGTACCCACTAGAAAGTAAGGCTCCCGATAGGGCGAGCGTCCCTTCTGATGGGTAGGACACCAGCCAAAGGCGTGACGCAGGCAGTGGCGACAGAACATGAGAACGGCTTGCGGAACAGCCTCTGCCTCATAGGCCGGTGCCACTCGGGCAACGCCATGCTCCAGATAGAAACGTCGGGCCTGACTATTCATCACATTGCCCAGGTAGGTCAGTGAGGGCTGCTCACCGTCGCGCACATCCGGCAACGGGAAGGGGTGGGAAGTCTTGCAACGCACTGCCACCTCCTGCCGGTAATTGATGCGTCTCAACGCCAGCAACCGCTCCATCACCTGCCGCCTCCATTCGGTCAGCACAGAGGCAGGAATGAACCAGTTACCCTTCAGCGTTATGCTGATGGCATCGTCAGCATCGGCAACCACCTCAAACGGGGTGCCACCCAGCTTGCGGAGCACGTTGCAGAGGTTCTCTCTCTGTGGGGTACGTGCCTCCTCTTTAGTATAGGGAAAGGTAAGGGTTGCCTGGTTGTCATCCTCGTCGGTGGCAGTCAAGGCAAAGCCAACGGGTGTTTCACTCAGCTGCCAGGAGAGTGTCATCTTACGCTCACTGCTCTTATGAGAGAGTAAGCGTTCAAACTCCTGGTCAAAGTTCCGGTAGAGCGGGGTGCGGGGCTTGATGCGGGGTACACTGCCGGCGGGAAAGAGTTTGTTGCCCTCCACACGGTTGATGCGGAAACCCTGCAGGCGACCTTGCTCATCCAGGTAGCAAACCCCGTCACCATTATGAAAAGGCTTGACACCTGCCACGGAGAGCCATGCCCCGCGCTGCTCTTTCAGGGTACCCATTGCCTCACCCAATGACTTCGGGGTGTTGAAAGAGGCAATCTCCTGTTCGCGTCCGTGCAAAAAGTAGGTAGTGAAGCCCCTACTGAAACTCTTCTCCGGCTGTGGCCGGAAGGTGTAGCGGCAACTTCCGGAAGAGGCACGCATATACTCCGGCCGGCGGGAAAATATCTTATCCAATGCCTGTCGGTAGGCTGCGGTAATATTCTTCACATAGGAGGCATCTTTCAGCCGTCCCTCTATCTTCAGTGAGGTGACACCGGCATCCAGCAGCTGCTCCAAGGCATCCATCCGGTTCATGTCACGCAAAGAGAGGAGATGCTTGTTTTCGGCAATCACGCGCCCGTCAGCATCCAGCAGGCTGAAGGGCAGGCGGCAAAACTGTGCACACTCACCTCGGTTGGCACTGCGGCCAAAGCAGGCCTGGCTGGCATAGCACTGCCCGCTATAACTCACACAGAGGGCACCGTGCACAAACACCTCCAGCGGTGTGTCCGGACAGGCCGTGTGAATCCGACGGATCTCTTCCAGTGACAACTCCCTCGCCAACACCACCTGTCGGAAACCGGCCTCTGCCAGAAAGCGCACCTTGTCTGCCGTGCGGTTATCCATCTGTGTGCTGGCGTGAAGCGGAATGGGGGGTAGTTCCAGTTGCAGCAGAGCAGTGTCCTGTATAATCAGTGCGTCTGTTCCCAGCCGGTACAGCTCCCACACCAGCCGACGTGCCTCCTCCAGTTCCTCTTCCTTCAGGATGGTGTTCAGTGCCACGTAGACACGCACATTGTATAGGTGGGCATGAGCAATCAAGGCTGCAATGTCTTGCAACGAGTTCCCTGCCGCCGCACGGGCACCAAAGCGGGGGGCACCTATATAGACAGCATCGGCTCCATGCTCTATGGCCTCAATGCCACATTGCAGGTTCTTTGCCGGTGAGAGCAGTTCTATCTTACGAATCTTCTTCATTTGCTTGCAAACCTTTAAAAGAATCAGTGGTTATCCGTGTAATCCGTGCCTAAAAAACATTTAACACAGATTCCCACTGCGGATGTTTCATGTCTTAACGTATCTCTTCTATATCAAAAGGAGTCTCCTGGTAGACAAAGTAGTTCAGCCAGTTGGAGAACAAAAGGTTGGCATGTGCACGCCAAGAGACTTGCACTCCCTTCTCCGGTTGATTATCAATGTAGTAGTTACGCGGCATCTCAATGGGTAGCCCCTTCCCTAAATCACGACGATATTCAGTGTCCAGCGTGAGGGGAGAGTACTCGGAATGGCCGGTCACAAAGAACTCACGCCCCCCGCGAGCCATTACCATATAGACACCGGCCTCCTCAGACTCGCTGAGCAGTGTCAGCTCAGGCACCTTCAAGATGTCGGCACGCCGCACCTCGGTATGACGGCTGTGGGGTACACAGAAGGTATCGTCGAAGCCCCGGAAGATGGGATGCAACGGTTGTAAAACACGGTGGGGGAAGATGCCGAACATCTTCTTCTCCAGTGGATATTTAGGAATGCCATAGTGATGATACAGACCTGCCTGTGCTGCCCAGCAGATGTAGAGGGTAGAGGTGACGTGTGTGCGTGCCCAGTTGAATATCTCTATCAGTTCCGGCCAATAGGTTACCTCTTCAAAATCCATCTGCTCCACCGGTGCACCGGTAATAATCATGCCATCAAACTTCTGGTGACGCAGCTCCTCAAAGTCGGTGTAGAAGGCCTTCATGTGCTCCACAGGAGTATTCTTCGAGGTGTGGCTCTTTATCTTCATGAACTGTATCTCCACCTGCAACGGGGTGTTCGACAACAGCCGGATAAGGTCTGTTTCCGTGGTAATCTTCAGGGGCATCAGGTTCAAGATGACGATACGCAGCGGACGAATGTCCTGGCGCGTGGCACGCGATGCATCTATCACAAAGATGTTTTCTTGCTTCAGCAGTTCTATGGCCGGTAGACGGTCTGGTAGATTCAGGGGCATAATTCTATTGTTTATTTAAGTTTCGCAACTAATGGAGGGCGTGCCTAAATATTGAATTTAGGCACGTCACTAGCAAAAGCTAAGTTACTTATTAACTGACAAAGGTAGTACTTTTCCTGCGTTAGCTGCAAGTTTTTGTGTGATTTCCTGCACTAACAAATAATACCACCCCCCAACAATAGACCGTCAGCGTTGTAAAAGGCGGCGGACTGGCCGGGAGCAATAGACTCCAACAGCTGTTCCAGGCAGACATGCAGGCGATTCTCTTCCCCCAACATCACCCTGCAACGATTGGCCTGTTTGCGGTAGCGTATCTTGACAATAACCCCTTCGGCCTCCAGTACCCGCGCAGGCTCCACCAGATTCCAATCCTTCAAACAGAAATCCTGCCTATAGAGAGAAGCCAGCGGTGCCAGTACCACCACGTTGCGCTCCGGAAGAATCTCCTTCACAAAAATAGGATGATTCAGCTGCAGCCCCAGCCCTCGCCGCTGACCTACAGTATAGAAGGGATAGCCCTCGTGCCGACCTACAAAATTGCCCATTTCATCGAGAAAATTTCCTCTCCCCGGCAACTTCTCGGCAGGTACTTCCCGCAGCAGAAAAGAGCGATAGTCTCGCGGACAGAAACAGACTCCTATGCTATCTTTCCGAGTAGCCACCCGCTCAAAGCCACGGGTAGCGGCATAGGCTCTGGCTGCCGGTTTGGTCATGTCACCCATGGGCAGCAACATACGAGAAAGTGTCTCTTGTCGCAAGCCCCAAAGAAAAAAACTCTGGTCTTTATCGGTATCGGCAGCAGGAGCAATGAAGTAAGAATCCCCCACCCTGACCTTCCGCACATAATGACCGGTGGAGATGTAAAAAATGCCCATTTCATCGGCTATTTTTTGCAGTAGAGGCCACTTCAGAAGAATGTTACACACCATGCAGGGAACCGGTGTGCGACCGGCCATATACTCCTCCACAAAGTAGCGGATGATGTGTTGCCGAAACTCCTCTCGGGCATCATACGTCAGATGGCGAATGCCCAGCCGGTCAGCCAGTGCACGAGCCTCCTCCAGATAGTCGGTCTGCCCATCCACCTCATAGAAGCGAAACGTCACTCCCACTACCTCGTAGCCGGCTTCTTGCAACAGCATGGCAGCCACGGAGCTATCCGTTCCCCCGCTCATGCCCAGCAGTACTCGTTTCTTCTTTTCCTCCCACTCTTTCATGGGGGCGAAGATAGTGCAAAAATTGAAAGCCAGCAAAAGGAGGGAGGATGAGTGAGTCACAATTTACGATTTAACTAAGTACAATTTACGATTTGATAATTTACTATTTGACAATTGAATTTACGGAGCCTATCTCAGAGGTGTGTCATAAATCAACTCATTGATATTTTAACTTTTGACACATCCACAAGTTACCATCACTTTATGCTTCCACCGCGCAGCCTAAGCTCCCCCTCGGGGGGAATTGAGGGGGCTTCTTCTCCCATATCTCTTTCTTACCCATTCGGTACTGCTTCGATATATATTCGGTAAAGTACTAGTATTTCAAGTAGATATCATAGAAATATCGAAGCAATACTGAATGGATTACGAGGAAGGTATGCCCTTGGTACAGTCCGAGAGCCTTGCTTATGCTTCCACTGTATAAAGTGGAGGAAAATCAAGAAGCTGTTACAGCAGCCGCTCTTCTATTTCGGTGAGGATGCGGAAGAGTTCGTCGCGGGTTTCGGCACGGAGCATGGCGATGCGGGTGTCCCTGAAGTTGGGGATGCCTTTGAAGAGCGGGCTGGCGGCAAGGTGACGGCGGACATGCAGAATGCCACGACGCTCGTCTAGCAGATTGATGCTGTCGGACACCTGCTGACGCAACACGTCCAGCCTCCAGGCAGCACTCAGTGGGGGGAGAGGCTCGCCGGTAGTAAGGTAGTGTTTCACTTCCTTAAATATCCAGGGGCGGCCAAAGCTGGCTCGGCCAATCATTACACCATCCACACCATAGCGTTCGAAACACTCTTTGGCACGTTCGGGGGTGGTTACGTCACCGTTGCCAATGATGGGGATGTGCATGCGGGGATTCTGTTTCACCTGACCAATCAGCGTCCAGTCTGCCTCTCCGGTGTACATTTGTGCACGGGTGCGACCGTGAATGGTCAGGGCGCGGATGCCGCAGTCTTGCAGCTGTTCTGCCAGTTCTACAATGATTTTGCTGTTGGCATCCCAGCCGAGACGGGTCTTTACGGTGACAGGCACCTTTACGGCATCGACCACGGCACGGGTTATTTCCAGCATCAGAGGTATGTTTTGCAGCATTCCGGCTCCTGCGCCTTTGCCAGCCACCCGCTTGACAGGGCACCCGAAGTTGATGTCCAGCACGTCGGGGTGTGCCTGCTCCACAATCTTGGCGGCCTCAACCATGGTTGCCACATCGCGCCCATATATCTGGATGGCTACGGGGCGTTCGTCATCACTGATATTCAGCTTCTGCTCCGTCTTGCTGACAGAGCGTATTAGGGCATCGGCCGACACGAACTCGGTGTAGACCATATCGACTCCGAAACGCTTACACATCAGGCGGAAAGCGGGGTCGGTCACATCCTCCATAGGAGCCAGCAGCAGCGGCATGTTGCCTAAATCTATATCTCCAATCTTCATATTCTGATAGTTTGAGCCGCAAAAGTACAGAAAAAAGCCTACCTTTGTGGCAAATCTAACCGAGAAGCTGTCATGATTTTATTTAAAAAGTAGTCTTTCAGCTTCTTTGAAGTTTCTTTTCAGCCTCTTTTCCTCCTCTTCATCGCCACATAGCCCGCTATGCTCCTCAGAAGAGAAGAGAGACAGCCTTGAAAAGATTGTTTAAAAGATTGCAGAAATAAATTCATAACAGCTTCTAAGAAAAGATGAAACCCAACCTGAAGGACTTTGAAATCATGGCACCTGTGGGTAGCCGCGAATCGCTGGCAGCAGCCATTCAAGGAGGTGCCGACTCTATTTACTTCGGCATTGAGAACCTGAACATGCGTGCCCGCTCGGCCAGTACATTTACCATTGATGACCTGAAAGAGATTGCCCGCACCTGCGATGAGCATGGCATGAAGAGTTACCTCACCGTGAACACCATCATATATGACAATGACCTCCCCTTGATGCGTACCATTGTGGATGCCGCCAAAGAGGCGGGCATCTCTGCCGTGATTGCAGCCGATGTGGCGGTACTAACCTATGCCCGAAGCATCGGGCAGGAGGTTCACCTCAGTACACAGCTCAACATCAGCAATGTGGAGGCACTGCGTTTCTACGCTCAGTTTGCCGACGTGGTGGTGCTGGCACGCGAGCTGAACCTGGAGCAGGTGGCAGAAATCTATCGCTGCATTGTGGAGGAGAAAATATGCGGACCTTCGGGACAGCCCATCCGCATAGAGATGTTCTGCCACGGTGCACTCTGTATGGCAGTAAGCGGAAAGTGTTATCTATCACTGCATCAGATGAATAACTCCGCCAACCGAGGTGCCTGCATGCAGGTGTGTCGCCGTTCTTATCTGGTGACGGACAAGGAGACCAACGCAGAGCTGGAGGTGGACAACCAGTACATCATGTCACCCAAGGACTTGAAGACCATTCATTTTATGAACAAGATGCTGGATGCCGGTGTGCGGGTGTTCAAGATTGAGGGGCGTGCCAGAGGGCCTGAGTATGTGCGAACCGTGGTAGAGTGTTACAAAGAGGCCATCCAAAGCTATGTAGAGGGCACTTTCACAGACGAGAAGATTGCCGACTGGGACAAGCGTCTGGCTACCGTATTCAACCGTGGTTTCTGGGACGGTTACTACCTGGGACAGCGTTTGGGAGAGTGGACCAAGAACTATGGCTCGGCAGCCACAGAGCGTAAGATTTACGTGGGTAAAGGCATCCGTTACTTCTCTAACATCGGTGTGGCAGAGTTTTTAGTGGAGGCAGCCGAGGTGCACGTGGGCGACAAACTGCTCATTACGGGACCCACCACTGGTGCAGAGTTCCTCACGCTGGAAGAGGCTAGGGTGGATTTGAAGCCGGTAGAGTGTGTGGGCAAGGGGAAGCACTTCTCCATGAAGGCACCCAAGATACGGCCTAGTGATAAGCTCTACAAGCTGGTCACCGTGGAGGAGCTGAAACGCTTCAAGGGGCTGGATGTGGAGAAACAGAGAGGATGAGAAGAGGTTAAAAAGTTAACAAGGAGACAAGTTGACGAGTTGACAGGGGAAAGTTAACAAGGATTTTGTCCCCACACCTTGTCAACTCGTCAACTCATTCCTTGTCAACTATAAAACAAACATCAACTACTTTATGGAGTATATTTATGAACTGGAAATGAAGGTACGCGACTATGAGTGCGACCTGCAGGGCATTGTGAACAATGCTAACTATCAACACTATCTGGAGCATACGCGCCATGAGTTCCTGCTATCGGAAGGGGTAAGCTTTGCCAAACTGCATGAGGAGGGCGTAGACCCCGTGGTGGCACGCATCAACATGGCTTTCAAAACCCCGTTGCGCAGTGGAGACGAGTTTGTCAGTAAGCTCTACCTGCAGAAGGAGGGCATCAAATATGTCTTCTATCAGGACATCTACCGCAAAAGCGATGGGAAACTCTCACTGAAGGGTGTCGTAGAGACTGTCTGCCTGATTGACGGACGCCTCAGGAACTGTGAACTGTTTGATACCTACTTCAAGCGGTATCTGGAGAAGGAAAAGTAATAGCCTATCACAATCCTTAAATCTGAGTTACCTATATGAATAATGAAGAACGCATCTGTTGCCTGGCACTGTCACTCTGTAACGGGGTGGGTGCCATCGGTGCCAAAAGGTTGGTAGAGGAGCTGGGCAGTGCGACGGAGGTTTTCCGCCGTCGGCAAGAGTTGCCCAAACTGCTCAATGGGGTAGGGCCTGCACTGGTCAAGGCATTGGATAACCCGGAAGCCTTCCGGAGGGCTGAGCGGGAGATGGCGTTTGTGGAGAAGAACAAGCTGGGCTGCTACACCCTGAAGGATGAAAACTATCCGAGCCGGTTGCGCGAGTGTGAGGATGCTCCACTGGTACTCTTCTTTAAGGGTAACTGCGACCTTAACCGGCTGCACGTCATCAACATGGTGGGGACACGACAGGCAACCGAGTACGGGAAGCAATTTTGCAGAGACTTCCTACGCGACCTGGCGGAGCAGTGTCCTGACGTGTTGGTAGTCAGCGGATTGGCTTATGGCATCGATATTCATGCTCATCGGGCAGCACTGGAGAATGGGGTGTCCACCGTAGCCGTGCTGGCACATGGGCTGGATCGCATCTATCCGCACGTGCATCGCAAGACAGCCATCGAGATGCTGGAGAAGGGTGGCCTCATCACAGAGTTTCTTACCGAGACAACACCCGACCGCTATAACTTTGTCAGCCGCAACCGTATAGTGGCAGGCATGGCTGACGCGACCATTGTGGTGGAGTCGGCCGCCAAAGGAGGCTCTCTGATTACGGCAGATTTGGCAGGAGGCTATAACCGCGACTGCTTTGCCGTACCGGGGCGAGCCACCGACGCCATGTCTGTGGGCTGCAACCGGTTGATTCGTGATAACAAAGCCTCCCTGATTCAAAGCGCTGAAGACTTTCTGCAGGCCATGCGATGGCTACCCGGTCAGCAGGCTTCCAAACCGGCGGCAGTGCAACGCAACCTGTTCCTAGACCTCTCAGAAGAGGAGCAAACCATCGTCAACATCCTCACCCAACATGAAGAGCTGCACATCAACACCCTGGTAGTGGAGGCCAACATCCCCGTCAACCGCATGTCCGCCCTCTTGTTTGAGCTGGAAATGAAAGGAGTGGTAAAGGCCATGGTGGGAAGCAACTATCGGTTGCTATAATGTTAAGAAGCAAACTAAAATTAACAATAGAATGAGAATACTTTCTTTCCTCTTACTATTCCTTTGTGGCGCAGCAGAGGCATACTCGCAACTACAGAACACCCCTTTCTCAGGGAACCATCAGACAAAAGTGCCTGCAGCTGAATCGTGCATCATAACAATCATCCATGAATATGACACTCCTAAAGAGAAACATTATAACATTGAATATATCCGTGAGGGTAATAAAGTGACTTATGGAAATGGCTATACTGATATTATGGTGGAATACAATTCGTCTGGTCAGATTATAAGGTATAAAGAGCTCTTATACAACATTGAAGAAGAATATACATATGACCAAGAAGGCCGGATATTGGAAGTTTTAGGAACAGCATCTAAGAAACATTATTATTATACCGGTACTTCCACAGACTCTATTGTTTCGTGGAATTATGCTGCCCCTGTAAGCACATGGTATAAAACAGGAAAAGAAGAAATTATCTATACTGAAACCGGTTATAATGATGTGCATTATACCTATAATAATGAATCAAACTCCTACGCTTATTGGTTTACTGCTGAATATGTTCTAGATGAATTGCAACGAGTGGTAGAGATAAGGGAGAGTGATAGAAGCCAAAACAACAGATGGACTTATGAATATACCGAGAATGGTTGTATCTACACAGTCTATCAACCGGCAGCTTCAGCATTCTGTAGAACAGAATACACCTACAATAGTGATGGCGACCTCATAAAAACTATATACAGCGAATGGATGAATAACTCCTATTGGTTTCCTGTTATTACCACCACGTATGAATATAACTGCCTGACTGCCATCAACAAAGTAAAGCAGGAACCTCTTGATATAGATATAAAAGTTGTAGGAAAGAACCTTTGTGTACACTCTGATTCAGAAGTAAGCATCGAACTGTATAATTTGCAGGGGAAGGTCATTAAGCGTGCAACAGCTGATTTAGAGGTTTCTCTAACACCAGGTCTCTACATCCTGAAAGCAGGAAATCTGAGTCGGAAAATATCAATCAGCCACTAAAGCTGAATTGGCATAGTAGCAAAAGAATAAGGGCATAAAAAAAGGAGTACCGCTGTACTCCAACCTTTTGTCAACCTTAAAATCTAATACTATGAAAAAAATCACGGTGCAAATGTAGGGGTTCGGTGGTAACCTACCAAAGATTGGTGACGATTTATATTATTTCTTAGCGTTTGTTTATCTATTTTTCAACTTACAACCCTCTTCTGCTACTCTTTTTAAAGGTATTCACATTTCGAGTGACGAAATGATACTTCCATACATTACCTTTTCTCCGGCTAAGGAAAAGTAGCAGGTTATATCCTTACAGAATAAGAGAAAAAAGAAGATATACCCCTGCTAGAAGGGCTTCTGAGAGGGGTTTGTTCCACACAAGTGTGGAGCGTATTCCACACTTGCACGGAGCACGCTCCACACTTGTGTCCAGTTTACTCCACACTTGTGTGGAACAAACGCACTGCAAGCAACTGTTTTTGGTACTTCAAACCATAGATAGAGAAGGTGGAAGAAGAAAGGGTGATTTTATCGAAAAACGATAAATATTTATCGTTTTACTTGGTGGTATCAGCAGAATGTCTTTCCTTTGCATATCGAAAAACAATAAAAACCTTTAATGAGAGGAGACGCATATGAATTTTAGTATTGTGGCAATCTTGATGTTGATTGTTTCGTTTGTAGCAATGGTTGTATCTTTCTTTTTGATTTGATGGGAGGGTATGAGTTATGATGAAGGCTATTAAATTGGTATTGATTTACTTCCTGATGCAGATTGCAGGAGGTGTGGTGCTGTTTCCGCTGATGTTTGTGGCAGTACCGGAAGGTTTGTTGATAGGGTTGGCTCTGTTACTGGGCTGTCTGTTTATGACAGTTTACCTGTGGAAGAAAGGGTATCTGAAGAATGACGGCCGCATCTTCTCTCCGGTATCGGCAGTCTTTTTAGGGTGGTCGCTACTGGCAGGAGTATCGGTTATCTTTCTGGAAGACTTGCTGCTATCGAACCTACGTTTTCTGCCCAACCTGATGGAGCAGACGTTTGATGCCATGCAGTCCGGCTGGGTAGGCATTCTGGCCATTGCATTGGTGGGACCGGTGGTAGAGGAGTTTCTCTTCCGAGGGGCTATTACCAAAGTGTTGTTACAGAGCTACTCACCTCGGGCAGCCATCTTGCTCTCGGCACTGGTATTTGGTGTCTTCCACCTGAATCCGGTACAGATTGTAGGTGCCACTCTGGTTGGTTTGCTGCTGGCCTGGCTCTATTGGCGGACGGGCAGTCTGATGCCGGGCATCTTGATACACATCTTTAATAATAGTCTGTCGGTTTATCTCTCACTTCACTATCCTGATGTGGAGTATATGGCAGACATTCTTCCTGCGGCTCCCTACTACGGTTTGCTGGCGGTGGCTGCCGCCTTGCTCTGCATCTCGGTAAAGGTTTTGACTAAAAAGAAGAAAGTATGAAGACAAAGTCAGGAATAATCAGCATCTTGGGCATTCTTGCCATATTGGTTATGGTGGGAGAGTTTGTGTACACCTTCTCCATTGGTCTGCAAGACTTTAGCGATGGTTTCAACGAAGGCTACGACAGAGGACGTGCCAAACAGGAGCAAGCAGCGACAGAGAGTGGTGAGGATAGTAATGAAGAGGCATACAAAACCCTCTACGTACATGTACGCCCGGCAGAGGGTGTGCCGGCAGACACGCTATTGAATGTCAACACAGGTAGCTACTCTCCCTATCAGGTTTCAACCATACGCACCCGCTTCATCCCCTCCGCTGCCTCTGATGTGCTGATGGTGTTGCTGGGAATCTCCGGCATAATAGCTGCCACGGGCATTATCTTCTTGATTCGGGTATTGCTGAATATCTCCAAAGGACGGGTATTTGTCAAGACCAATGTGCGCAGCCTACGCTTCTTCTCTTACTCACTGGCCTTGATGATGTTCCTTGTACAAGCTAACGAGTGGTTGGACTATCTGGTTGCCGGCCAGCAGTTATACCTCTCCGGCTACGAGTTGCTGCCACCCGCAACCAATGACTTCACCTCCCTCATCATCATCTTATTGCTGACAGAGATATTTGCCGTCAGCGTGAAGATAAAGGAGGAGCAAGACCTAACCATTTAAACCATTCCCTTAAGAGCAAGTTTTATATGATAGTAGTAAACCTTGACATAGTCATGGCTCGCCGAAAGATTACCTTAAGTGAACTAGCCGAGCGGATAGGCATTACTCCCGCCAATCTCTCCATCCTGAAGACGGGGAAGGCCAAAGCCATCCGCTTCTCCACCCTGGAGGCACTCTGCAAGGAGCTGAACTGCCAGCCGGGGGATATTTTGGAGCATCTTCCCTAAGTCCTGACCGGCTCGGACACTTGAATCATCTTCCCGCCTTTGCCTTAAAGGCCAGTGCGTACATACGCATCTGCTTCACCATGGAGAGCAGGCCGTTGCTGCGTGTGGGGGAGAGGTGTTCCTTCAGTCCTATCTTGTCGATGAAGTAGAGGTCGGCATTGAGGATTTCGTCTGCCGTATGGCCGGAAACCACCTTGATGAGCAGGGCGATGATGCCTTTCACAATGACGGCATCACTCTCAGCTCGGAACAGCAGCTTGCCATCCACCTCATCGGCCTGCAGCCATACACGGCTCTGGCATCCCTCTATCAGGTTCTGTTCTGTTTTATATTGCTCTTCCAGGGGTTCTTGTTCATTTCCCAGGTCTATCAGCAGTTGGTAACGATCCATCCAGTCATCGAAGTCGCTGAACTCAGCGATTACTTCGTCTTGCAGTTCATTGATAGTCATATGTTTCTGATTTAGATTATTGTTCATTGTAGATTACCTCCAGCACGGTTTGACCGACGGCATTCAGGGTTGCCTTGTCGATGATGTCCATGTTGTCCTTTTGGGTATGCCAGAAGTCACCGAAGCCGGTGTAGCCGTCCGGGTCATAGTTGATGATGTCTACACAGGGAATCTGCGCATATTCATAGACATAGACGTGGTCGTCTGTCACCTCAGTTCCCTCCTTCTTGGGGAAGAATTCCTTGAATCCCAGGCGATGAGCGGCATCCCAAATCTTCTTCACCTCCTTACCGGCCGTACGCTTGGAGAACTGCTCCTGATAGAATGTTCCTCCCTTACCGCCAACCATATCCAGCAAGATGCCGTAACGGGCGTTATAGTTTGCTACGTGTGGTACCCTGCCCCAGTATTGTGAGCCCAGGCACCAGGTGTGTTCTTTGTAGGGGCCTTTATGGAAACGGGGAGTACCATAGTCCTCTGCATCAAAGAAGATGATGTCGATACCGATGGCGGGAGCCTGCTTTTGCAACTGACGAGCCACCTCCAGCAGCACGCCCACCCCACTGGCACCATCGTTTACACCCAGGATGGGCTTCCGGTGGTTGCGCTCATCGGGGTCGTAGTCGGCATACGGACGGCTGTCCCAGTGTGCACAGAGCAGTACGCGACGGCGGCTCTCCGGATTGTAGGCACCTATGATGTTGCGTGCCTTCAGGATGGTGTTGTCATAAGCCACCAGGTCGGCATATTGATTATAGACCTTGGCTCCAAACAGCTCCAGTTGGGCAGCCAGGTAGTCGCCACACGCCTTATGGGCAGCTGTGTTAGGTACCCGAGGACCGAAGTCGGCCTGCGCCTGGATGTACTGGTATGCACTGTCGGCATTGAAGGACGGCACATTGACGGTGACGGTAGGTTTCTTCTTCTCCGTCTCCTCCACCGACTTCTTATTACTACTGCAAGCCACCACGGAGGTGAGCAACAGCATCAGCATCACACATATGTAATTGCTTTTCATACTATGTTTCTTTAGTTATATATTAAACCTCAGTTTCGTCTCTTTCTTGCCTACCTCCAGCGTGACGGGTGCCCCATTTATCAGCGGAACGTTCATGCTGACGTGCCCTACCGGGAAGTCGAAGCAGACGGGGTAGTCATACTCCTTCACCAAATCGGCCAAGGCTCCATACAGTTCCTTGCCCAGCGATTTATTCTCCACGTACTCAGTGAACTGTCCTATGATGAGTCCCGACAGCCGCTCTAGTACCCCTCCCAGCTTCAGGCTGTACATCATGCGTTCCACCGCATGCGGGCGTTCTCCCACATCTTCTATAAAGAGGATGCTCCCCTCGGCAGGTATGTCCCACGGAGTGCCTCGCAGCCCGTAAGCCACAGCCAAGTTTCCCCCTCTCAGTATGCCCTTAGCCTCCCCTTTGTGGTTCAGTTTGTGAGCCGGACAGGTATAGAAGAAACCCTCATGCGCGTCGGTACCCACCGCTTCGGCCGTTTCCGGTGTCAGGTGTCCAAACAAGATGTCTTTCAGAGCTTTGCTACAATAGTCATCCTCGGGTTCCACCGTCAGATGGCGAGCCATGAGAGCATGCAGGGAGGCAAACCCCTCCTTCTGCAGCACATTGTGCAGGGCGGTAATGTCACTGAAGCCGATGAGCCACTTGGGGTAGCGGCGGAACTTCTCAAACTCCAGCTTACCTACCAGATGTACAGCCCCATATCCACCCCGACTGCAGAGGATGGCTTTCGCCTTCTCATCGTCCAGCGCCCTCTGCAAGTCCTCCAGACGCTGTTTGATGCTTCCGGCATAGTTCCCATGAGCCGAGCCTGCATGAGCAGCTACCACCACATCCAGCCCCCACTCGTTGAGTCGCTTCTTGGCTCCCCGCAGGAAGGATTTATCTATCTTGCCGGAGGGGGAGAGAATTACCACGCGGTCGCCCTCTTGCAGATAGGGCGGGAAAATCAAACGCTCCATATTCACTTGCTTTAGTTGGGCACAAATATAAGAACATCCTGCTAAAGCAGAAAGCTTTGGCAGGATGTTTTTATCTGTAATACCCTGTTAGATACAAGTTGACGAGGAACCTTGTATCTTGTCAACTTGTTAAGTTGTCGACTTCTAACAAAGTAATAGTACCTTATCTATTAAACAGTTTCGGTGCAAACTCAGAGAGGTAGATTCGCCAATTCTTCCAGATGTGACCCTCTCCGGTTTCAAAGTACTCATACTTGTAGCCCTTCTCGTCCAACAGCTTGCGGTACTCTTCATTGGCTTTATAGAGAAAGTCGGTCTTACCGATGGCAATCCAGTAGAGGGTCGGTTGTTTGGCAAACTGGGTCTTCAGCTTGCTTTCCATCTCTTGATAGATGGGGGAGATGACCTCCTTGTCCGGCATAATGGCGGCAGAGAAGAGACCCACGTAGTTGAACATGTCCGGGTACTGCTTGGAGATGTGCAGAGCGTGGAAACCGCCCATCGAGAGGCCGGCTATGGCACGGTTCTGCTTGTTGGCCTTGGTGCGGTAGGTTTTGTCGATGAACTTCACCACCTCGGGGAAGTGTGTCTCAAAGGAGCCTTCCATCGTCTTGGGCAGATTCATGGTTGGGGCTACATAGCCTAAGGAGGATTCCCCCGGAGCAGCCTCTTGTGCGGCATTACCGTTGGTCATGACCAGTATCATCGGTTTGGCCTTGCCCTGTGCAATCAGGTTATCCATAATCTGTGCGGCACGTCCCAGCTCACTCCAGGCATTTTCGTCACCACCCATACCATGCAGCAGGTAGAACACTGGGTAACGTTTGCCGCTTGTTTCATAGCCGGCGGGAGTGTAGACCGTGAGGCGACGGTTCAGCCCCAGCGTGGGACTGTTGTACCACAGTTTAGAGACGGTTCCGTGAGGCACATTGTTTACTTTGTAGAGGTCGGCACGCCCACCACCAATGATGAAGACGTTGGTTACCGAGGCCACGTCACGAATCATGTAGACATTGGCAGGATCGTTGATTTTCAGTCCATCTACCAGCAGTGTATAGCTGTAAAGCTCGGGTGCCAGCGGTGCCGGGGTGGTATATTCCCACACGCCCTCCCGATTCTCCGTCAGGTCGGCCACACCGGGAGCATCAAATTCCCCATAAGGCGTCTTTATCTTCTGCGTGGGCAGGAAGTCACCGGTCACTTGCACCTTCACCGCCTTGGGTGCCCGCAGGCGAAAGGTAACTGTGTTGTCGTCATGAATCTCGGGAGACATCACTTGTGCGCCTCCCCACAGAGCCTGCTGTGCAAAGCTCAGTGCGGCAATCAGCATCAGGGCTGAGAATAGCATCATTCGTTTCATTGCGTTGTTATTTAAGTGTTGCACACATTGTATAATCCATGGCAAAGATAGTGCAAACCGAGGGCAGAGGCAAATTTATTTGCTTATGCCGAGGTGCAGCCTATCTTCGCAACTCTTAAAATATGGGTAGCAAAGATAGTGCAAACCGAGGGCAGAGGCAAGAATAAAGGGTAGGAAATATCACAGGAAAAGGAGTCTTTTCTTCCCTCCCCTCACAGGTGGTTATTTGACCCCTCGGAAGGGTCGGTTTGAAGGTCGCCGAGGGTCAGGGTCTAGGTCGCCGAGGGTCGGGGCTTAGGTCGCCGAGGGTCAAATGGAGGGTTGCCAAGGCTCTTGCGGAAAGGCGGGAACAGGCTTGCCGGCTGAAGGTCAGGAAAGAGCAGTGGCACCGAAGGAGGGGGATTTGACAAAATGTTATTAAACATAGAAAAAACTTGGGGTGTTATGTGTAGGATGTCGACAAAAATTCAGATATTTGCTCAAAATCAAACCGGATGGAAGCGATACGTACCTTTGACCAACTGACAGTTCACCTGCAAAGCCTCGCTACAAGAAAGCGGGTGGCAGTGGTGTGTGCCAACGATGAGCACACAGTGTATGCCGTGTTACGCGCCTTGAAAGAGGGGATTGCCGAGTTTCTGATGATTGGCGACGAGGCTGTGCTGGAGCAGTTCCCGGAGCTGAAGCAGTATGCCGGACACCTGGAGATGGTGCATGTGGCGGATGCCGACGAGGCTGCCCGAGAGGCGGTACGCATGGTGCGTGAGGGACGTGCTGACATTCTGATGAAGGGCATCATCAATACAGACAACTTGCTGCGTGCCATTCTGGACAAGGAGCAGGGACTGTTGCCCAAGGGTAAGGTGCTGACGCATCTGGCGGTGATGCAAATACCCAGTTATGATAAGTTGCTCTTCTTCTCAGACGCTGCCGTCATCCCCCGCCCCACACTGCAGCAACGCATCGAGATGATTTGGTACGCCATCCGTACCTGTCGCCGTTTTGGAATAGAGCGTCCGCGTATCTCGCTGATACACTGCACAGAGAAGGTGAGCGCCAAGTTTCCGCACTCGCTGGACTATGTAAACATTGTGGAGCTGGCCGAGGCGGGTGAGTTTGGCGACGTCATCATCGACGGTCCGCTGGATGTGAAGACCTCCTGCGAGAAGAGCAGTGGCAACATCAAGGGGATAGCCTCACCCATCGACGGGGAGGCCGACGTACTGATTTTTCCCAACATTGAGTCCGGCAACGCCTTCTACAAGGCTGTCTCCCTCTTTGCTCATGCCGACATGGCCGGTGTGTTGCAAGGCCCCATCTGCCCCGTGGTGCTACCCTCGCGTAGTGACTCCGGCCTCTCCAAATACTATAGCCTGGCCATGGCTTGTTTGACCAGTTAATCCATCAAAAAAACATGAAGATACTTGTAATAAACCCCGGTTCCACCTCTACCAAGATTGCAGTCTATCACAACGAGACACCCCTGCTGGTGCAAACCATCCGCCACCCGATGGAGGAGTTGGTACGCTATCCGCGCATCATTGACCAGTTTGAGTTCCGCAAGGACTTGGTACTGAAGACACTGGAGGAGGACGGCATCCCCTTCTGTTTCGATGCCATTGTAGGACGAGGTGGATTGCTGAAGCCCATCCCCGGCGGTGTTTACGAGGTGAACGATGCCATGCTGAACGACATGATGCATGCCTTGCGGCCTCATGCCTGTAACCTGGGGTGCATCATTGCAGCCGAACTGGCGGTGGCTCTGCCCGGCTGCCGAGCCTTCATTGCCGACCCCGGGGTGGTGGATGAACTGGATGAGCTGGCACGCATCAATGGCTCTCCACTGATGCCACGCATCACCATCTGGCACGCACTGAACCAGCGTGCCATTGCCCGTCGCTATGCCAAGGAACAGGGCACACGCTATGAGGAGTTGAATCTGATTGTTTGCCACCTGGGAGGAGGTATCTCGGTAGGGGCACACTGCAAGGGGCGTGCCATAGATGTGCCGAATGCACTGGATGGTGAAGGTCCCTTCTCACCCGAACGGGCGGGAACACTGCCGGCGGGTGACCTGATAGACCTCTGCTTCTCAGGGAAATATACACAGGCTGACCTAAAGAAACAGGTTTGTGGAAAAGGTGGATTAGCTGCTCATCTGGGCACTACTGACATTCCGACCATCGAGCAGCGCATTGCCGGGGGCAACAAGCAGGCTGAGCAGGTGCTCAATGCCATGATTTATCAGGTAGCCAAGAGCATCGGTGGAGCTGCCGTGGCTCTCTACGGAGCGGTGGATGCCATCTTACTGACCGGCGGCATGGCACACTCAAACTACATCACCTCCCGCCTGCAGAAGCGTGTCTCCTTCCTAGCTCCCGTCCACATCTATCCCGGCGAAGATGAGCTGGAAGCCCTCGCCCTCAACGCCCTGGGTGCCCTACGTGGCGAGTTGCCGATACAGGAGTATAAATGATATAAGAATTAGATTGGTGCGACGGGGCTGTTATCTCTTCTTTGCCTTCACCACATTTACATCCAGCACCTTGCCGTTGCGGTCGAGCAGGGTGAGGGTAAGTTGTTTCTTGGTGACTTTCATGTGCATGCCCCCGATGGTTTGCGGGCCTTCGTTCCAGCGGAACTTGATTTTGTCGGCATTGTGCTCCGGTGCCTCACTGCTCACAAGTGCCTGACCACGTTCATTATCAGAAGAGGGGGTCTGGATGTAGACAGTACCCTGTCCGGGGTCAACCACCTTGCCGTCGTACAGCGGATGGGTGCTGACATAGATGTGATTGTTACCTGAAAGGGCGAGGTCGATACCTAACTCATCAAACAATCGGTTCCAGCGGGCGTACTGAGACTCTTTCCCGTTGGTGCCAAAGAACCACTGGTAGTGCTCGCACACCACTCTGTAGCGGGCAGGATTCTCAGCCACCACCTTTCTGACCCATTGCTGGGCGGCCTGCAGGCCTTCGTCACTACGCATATTCTCGTTGTTCAGCATGATGAAAAGCACATCGCCGTAGTAGAAGTAGTAGCAGACACCCTCCTCACCTTTGTAACCATTCAGCGGATAGGCGGCTGTTTGGCGGAAGAACTGATTGCTGTTACCCTTGTTGGTGCGCGTCATATTATCGTGGTTGCCATTCACCCCGGCCCACATATACTGTTTGAAAGGCTCCTCTTTATAGAGTTCGCGCCAGAAGGAGTAGCTTCCGCCCCAAGCGGTAACATCCCCCAGATGGAGCACCCATTGATAAGGTTGGTCGTAACTTCCGATGGTCTTCACCATCTCCATGGCCGATTGTGTACGCTTGTATAAGGGTGCATAAGCGTGGAAGTCAGAAATGATGCAGGCACTCCAGTTCTTGCTGCCCGCCGTCCGGAAGTGATACACCTCGCTGGTATCTGCTGCAATGATGCGATATTTGTACTCGGTATTCTTCTTCAACCCACTGACAGAGGCGTTGTATTTATTGATTTCCACGTCTTCATAAAAGTTCTTGCCATCGGGCGTCTTGGAGTAGAGACTGTCGAATACGGTGCAGAGCACTCCCTCCACCACCTGCGTGCGACTCTTCTTCCAGGTCTTATCTTTCAGGGTAGTGATTTCCAGGCTGGCACTGTGAGTGTCTTTGTCGGTAGCCCAACTGAAGTTCATGGCGTTCTGAGTGTTCTCAGCCGGCGAAGTGGTGATGCTAAAGGCGCAACCCACAGGCTGTTCTTGTGCAAAGGCTGAACCGGCAACTGCCGTAACGACAACGGATAGGGCGAATAATACTCTTTTCATCTGATACTGTCTTGTTTTTCTAGGTAAAGGAGGGGACAAAGAATCGACAGAAGGCTCTCATCGGCCACTACCGAAGCCCCACTCCTCTTCACCTAAAGTTAATAACGAAGCAAAGATTGCCAGAAAATTCCGGAAATGCAAGTAAAAGTAAGGAAAGTGTGAATATTTCCTTCAAAGAAGCTAATAAGAACTTTGGGGAATGAAATCAATACAGACTAAAACTTTAAGATTTGTTGCAAACAACGAAAAAAGAGGGACAAATGTGCTTTATGTTGCTATTTGTTGTACCTTTGTGCTCCTTAAAGCATTAAAAATAGAACGTTATGGAACACCAATTGATTATTTACAACACGCTGACCAGAAGGAAAGAGTTATTCAAGCCCTTGCACGAGCCTCATGTGGGCATGTATGTGTGTGGCCCTACTGTATATGGTGACCCGCATTTGGGTCACGCCCGTCCGGCAATCACTTTCGACTTATTATTCCGCTACCTGAAACACCTCGGTTACAAGGTTCGCTACGTGCGAAACATCACCGACGTGGGGCACTTGGAGCACGATGCTGACGATGGCGAA
This sequence comes from Bacteroides sp., assembly GCA_017621035.1. Lineage (GTDB taxonomy): Bacteria > Bacteroidota > Bacteroidia > Bacteroidales > Bacteroidaceae > Bacteroides. Next base: position 33,078 of record JAGATY010000060.1, read on the forward strand.
GACAAAATTGCCAAGAAGGCACGCCTGGAGCAGTTGGAACCGATGGAGGTGGCACAATACTACATCAACCGTTACCACAAGGCCATGGAGCTGCTGAACGTGCTTCCCCCCAGCATTGAACCGCACGCCAGCGGACACATCATTGAGCAGATTCAGTTGGTGAAAGATATTTTGGAGCACGGATATGCTTACGTGAGCGAAGGCTCTGTCTACTTCGATGTAGCTAAGTATAACCAAGACCATCACTACGGCAAACTCTCAGGCCGCAACCTGGATGATGTACTGAACACTACCCGTGAACTGGACGGACAGGAGGAGAAGCATAATCCTGCCGACTTTGCCTTGTGGAAGAAAGCACAGCCGGAACACATCATGCGCTGGCCCAGTCCGTGGAGTGATGGTTTCCCAGGTTGGCACTGTGAATGTACCGCCATGGGCAAGAAATATCTTGGCGCACACTTCGACATTCACGGTGGCGGCATGGATCTTGTCTTCCCCCATCACGAGTGTGAGATTGCACAGTCCGTAGCCAGCCAAGGCGATGACATGGTTCACTACTGGATGCACAACAACATGCTGACCATCAACGGGCAGAAGATGGGCAAGTCATTGGGTAACTTTATCACACTGAATGAGTTCTTCACTGGCGAGCACAAAATGCTGACACAGGCCTATACTCCCATGACTATCCGCTTCTTCATCCTGCAGGCACACTACCGTAGCACCGTAGACTTCAGCAACGAAGCCTTGCAAGCTGCCGAAAAAGGATTGGCTCGCTTGACCGATGCCATCAGCGGACTGAAGAAGATTAAGCCGGCTGCCACATCCACTGTAGACGTGAAGCAACTGCGTGCCAAGTGTTACGAGGCCATGAACGATGACCTCAACTCACCCATCCTCATTGCACACCTCTTTGATGGTACAAAGATGATTAACAACATCTTGGCGGGTAACGACACCATCACAGCCGATGATTTGCAGGAGCTGACCGACATCTTCCACCTTTTCTGCTTCGACATCCTCGGTCTGCAACAAGAGGCTGCCTCCGGAGCCGGACGCGAAGAGGCCTTTGGCAAGGTGGTAGACATGCTGCTGGAAGAACGCGCCAAAGCCAAAGCCAACAAAGACTGGGCTACCAGTGACAAGATTCGCAATGAGCTTACCGCTCTCGGCTTTGAAATCAAGGACGGAAAAGACGGTGCAAGCTGGAAACTGAATAAGTAATCGAAGCAGAAACCCCTGCTACTGAAACAATCAGAGGCACGGATGATACCGAGAAGAAGAAGGGTACAACAACCCTCTTCACACCCATCGGTATCATCCGTGCCTCTGTTTTATGCCTTCTGTAAAGCACTCATTATCAGCCGTTGGTGGACACAAGTGCGGAGCACATTCCACACAAGTGTGGAGTAAACTGGACACAAGTGTGGAGCAGACTCCGCACTTGTGTGGAACAAAGCCGGTTCTACACCCGCTAGGAGAGGACTAAAATCCCCCCCTGGAAAGAAAAGACTGTACATTAACTAACCACCATTCGACAGATGGTCTGAAAGACCGGATGGCAAACCAACATCAGCTAATAATTGATAACTAACAGCTCACAACTAATAACTGATAACTGATTACTTACTCCTCCTCCAGCGCAGAGGTCAGTGGGTAGCGATTACCTTTCACGCTTTTGAAGAAGGCCTTGGCGGAGCCGAAGTTCAGATAGAGGTCGAGGCGAATGGGCAGGTGGTTGTCGTCATCGGAAACAAAGAAAGTGATGACCTCCTCCTCTTTGCCATCCTTGTACTCCACAAAGGAGAATACCAGACAGCGATAGGTGATGTCATTGTTTGCCTCCACATTCTTCTTGCCTCGGTAGATGAGCGTCTGCTCCTCTACACGGCGACCGGTAGCCATGGGGAAATGAATCTTGTCGCCCACTTTGTAATCCTCGGCACGGTAAGAGCGGGCTTGTGCCAAGATGCTGAGCATGTCAAAGATACAGCGACTGTCACTATACTCCATCTCTTGTGTCTCACGTTGGGGGTTGCGCCAGGTACGGCGTTGCTTAACATACGAGACACCATCCTTATAAGAGAACCAAGCCTCATCCACGGTATGGCGCTTACCCTCTTCGGCAGCCTTACAGAAGTAGAGCGGCTCCAGTTGCTTGCTCGTGTAGCAGGTGAGTGTGTCACGCATTTTAAAGAAGAAGTCCATCTGCTTGCTACCTACATTCAGCAAGTCATACTTGTAGGCCGGTTGTCCCTGATAGACCGTATCGATAGTATTGAGATAAGCCTTTCCCACCTTCTTCCAGATAAACTTCCAGTTGAAGTAGAGGTCATACGTTACCTGCTCCCCACTTTGGAATGCCTTGTTTACAGCAGGGCACTGGGCATGTGTGGCGAGGGTAGGAAGCAACAGCAAAAGGGTAAGCAACAGAGTTACGACGCGATGACTCAGGCGGTTAGCGATTGTTGCTGTTACGATTCTGGTTCCGGTTCTTCTTCTTTTCATCAGGTTTCTGTTTTTTCAATTCATTTACCTTTTGTCTATCCAAAGGCAATTCCCGAATGTTCCAGTCTTGTATCAGTTCAAAGTTTGCCTTTAGTTCCAGCAGTTGGGGATAGTAGTAGACCTCTTCCGGCTGTTGTTTTTCGGCATAGTTACCGGTGTCCCACTTGCCGTTCTGATTGCTGTCCACCACCAGACGGGCGCCATATTTGGCCGGGGCAAGGAAGTAGAAGTCGGCCTTCCCCTCTGTCAGAGGCACGGTACGCACCACTTTGTCGCCGGCATCCAGCAGCTCTACAAAGGCCGGGCCGTCCACTCCGCTGACGTTAAAGAAGATTTGACCATACTCTTCCGGCTTCTTCACCGTGAAATCTTTCTTGATTTTCTCGGTATGCAGGCCGTAAAGTCCCTCCATGGCAGCCGAGTCTACCTCAAAGGTATAGCTCTCGCCAAATTGCCAATCGGCATATACATTATATTTCTTGATGTCGGCAGAGTCTTGTTCCAGGTCGAAGGGCACATCATTCCACAGGGTATCCACCTTTTGCTTCAGGTGGAAGGCATTGCGTTCCAAGCGAGAGAGCGGCTCTTTGAAGGATAGGGTCAGGTAGTCATAGATGTCCAATGAACCGGGGGCATAGACCTCCATCGGCAGGAACTCGATGGGTAGCGTCAGAGGCGGAATACTATCTTCCGGCTGCTCTTCACCCTCTTCGTCACTCTTCTCTTTCTTCTTACGATTCTTCTTTTGCTGTTTTTCCAACTCTTTCAGTTTCTTTTCCCGCTCTTCCTGCAACTTCTTCTGCTGCTTGGCATAGGTCAGGCGGGGCAGAATGGTCAGCGTGTCGGTACGTGGCACTACTTGGTTCAGTGTATCGGTAAAGAGATAGGTGAGTTTCACACGCAACGAATCCTGCTTATAGAGCAGTGAGTCTTTCATCCAATAGCAGAGGGTATCGTTTCTACCTGTCAGGTTTTCAATCACAAACGCCTCTTTATCATCAAAGTTAAGACCCTCCAGCAGAGGCAGTGTGTCCGCCGGTACGGTAAAATAGAGGGTAAACTTCTCCGGCGTAAGGCGTTCTGCCTTTACCTGACGGTGAACAATGTTGTTCTCCTTGAAACTGCGTAACAGAATGTCGTCCGGCAGGTAGTGAGTGTAGCGCCGTTCCACAATGGTGTCGATGGTAAGCGAGTCCACCCAGGTAGTATCCTGACGCAGACGCTCTTCCATGGTGGGAATAATGATGGAGTCGGCAAAGGCAATCACCTCTGCTGGCTGTGAGTAGTAGTAGTTCTGGTCTGCATCTTGCAGGGCAAAGATACGGTAACGCCCCGGTGCCACGCCTCGGATGGAGAAGCGTCCGCGGCTGTCGGTACGTCCCACGCGCTCAAAAGGTTGGGTAGTGAAGGCTGAGTCGGCCAGATTGGCATAGAGTCCTACCTGAATACCCTTTACAGGCTCCAGGTTATTGGCACTCAGCACAGTACCGCTGACTGCCATGGTATCGAGCACACCGCCGGTGGAGAAGGCATAGGTGAAGCCTTCCAGCGGGTTGCCCTCATTGTTGTCTTGAATGGCATCACCAAAATCAATGGTGTAGGTGGTATTGAGCTTCAGGGTGTCCTGCAGATTGATGCCCACCTTCTTGCCGTTAGCTTTAATCTCCGGTTGCTGCACCTGGGGCGGGGAGATGACAATCTTCTCATTGGGTTTCTCTAACTTGATGTATTCGTCAAACTCAATGGAAATCTTTTTCTTCTGCACATTCAACGCTCCCGGAGCAGGAGTTCCGCCCAAGAAGATAGGCGGCTCCTCGTCAATGGGGCCACCCTCTATACGACCAATGCTGGCACAAGAGTAAAGTACCAGCACAGCCAACACCCCTCCCAATACACGGCGTAACAGAAGAGAGTGTTCTCTTTCGGGCTTGTTCCTATGCAATCGGCTGCTGCTCATCAGAGATTATTCAAAAATCAGGGTTCCAAAGAATTGCGGACAGTGGAATGCCGGCTTCTCCAGGTCGATGGGGTTCCAAGAGAGGTAATGGCGATTCTGTAACTTGTCACCGCACTTGTAGAAGTTGGCAGTGATGGTCTTTCCGTCCAGTGAGGTGAGGTTGTGCAAGAAGAATACTTCGTAAGGCACAATCAAGGCAACCTCCCAAGCACACTCTCCAACGCGCTCTTCAAAAGGTTCACGGCCCAGCGACGACCAACGTTGTACCTTATCCAGTACCTCCTGAGTGGCTCGCTGACGGCCTTTGCGCTCGGCACCTGCACCAATCAGGATGTTTCCGGCACAGTTACACTCCAAATTATAATATACGCCATCGCCGGCAGGAACACTGAAGAACTCTACACAAGCATCTTCCCACACCGGCCCGTTGTCTGCACCGGCTACGGCACGCACACTGGCCTCTTTAACCTTATAATGTAACAAAATGGCATCGTCAGTATGAGCAATGCGGAACTCCACACTGGGACAGTAGGGAAAGGCTTCCCAGTTCACGATGTTAATGGGCTGGAAGTCCACTTTCTCTTGGTCGAGAAGAGCGGGAATGGCTTGTACAGGTACGTTAGCTGCACTTACTTTCTTTACTCTCAATTCTTTCATATTGCTTTTCTTATTCATTTCTTGTTTCTCTTGTGCCTGAAGCGGAAGCAAGGCAATGGCTGCAAACAGCAGGCTCACAAGTATTTTATGGATTAAATGCATAACTATAGATTCTTGTTCAACCATGAATTTAGCGACAAAGATACATATTTTTGTATATTTGCAACCATGAACAAGCAATTATTCCCTATACATTTTGCTCCTCTGCAGGGCTACACCGACGCAGCTTACCGTGCTGCACATGCCCGTTTCTTTGGTGGAGTAGATGTCTACTATGCCCCTTTTACGCGGGTGGAGCATGGAGAAATCAGGAAAAAAGACGTGCGCGACATCTCCCGCCAATGTAACATAAATGTACCACTCACTCCTCAGTTGATAGGGCTGGAGGCGGACAAGATTTCTTCCATAATTTCCCTTTTCATCGAGAATTTCTATAAAAAGGCGGACATAAATATGGGATGTCCCTTCCCCATGATTGTCCGGAAAAAGTGGGGCTCGGGAATACTGCCCTACCCCGACGAGGCAATACAGCTGATAACCACCCTGACCACCCGCTTTCCCGACCTGCAATTCTCTGTAAAGATGCGGCTGGGCTGGGAGAAGCCGGACGAGTGTCTGGCACTGCTTCCCGCACTCAACAGACTGCCCTTGTCACACATCACTCTCCACCCCCGCTTAGGAAAGCAACAGTACAAAGGCATCCCCGACTTCACCTCCTTCGAGGCTTTCTATCAGGCATGCGAGCACCCCCTCTTCTACAACGGTGACATCAGCACAGTGGAGGACATCTATCACATACAAACCCGCTTCCCTCGCCTGGCCGGCATAGCCATCGGGCGCGGACTACTGGCCAATCCTGCTCTGGCGCTGGAATACAAGCAAGGCTTTCCTCTCACAACCGACGAACTGACCTCCCGCCTGCTGCAAATGCACGACCATCTGTTCACCACCTATCGCAATCAACTGGAAGGTGGCGAAGCCCAACTCCTGCAAAAGATGAAAACCTTTTGGCAATACCTGCTTCCCGATGGAGACAAGAAAGCCCACAAAATCATCCCAAAAACCACCAAGCTCACCAACTATCTGGCAGCAGTAAATCAACTGCTCAAATAGCCTATACCAAAAGCCTCTTAACCCCCTTAACTCCCCCTACCTTCTCCATCATCCCTATGCCATTGCTTCGATATTCCTATGCTATTTCCCTGGAATACCAGCACTTTACCGAATAGATATCGAAGCAATATCCTAGATAGAAAGAAGAGATATGGGAGAAGAAGCCCCCTCAACTCCCCCCGAGGGGGAGCTTAGGCTGCGCGGTGGGAGCATAAAGTGATGGTAACTAAAGTCCCCCTCTACGAGGGGGTGCCCGCAGGGCGGGGGAGGTTAATACAGTTGACAATTAATAGTTGATAATTGATAGTTGATAATTGATAATTAGGCTGCGCGGTGGGAGCATAAAGTGATGTAACTGAAGTCCCCCTCCGAGAGGGGGTGCCCGCAGGGCGGGGGAGGTTAATACAGTTGATAGTTGATAGTTGACAATTGATAGTTGATAGTTGAAATAAGAGTTATATATAAGGTGGTTTAACCTCCCCCGTCACCTTGTGCCACCCCCTCGTAGAGGGGGACTTCAGATACTCCGTGAACCAAATAGTAAACTGTAAATAACATCAGCTCGACTTACGGTCTGAAAGACCGGGTGGCATCGCTACTTTCAATAACCGCGGACTTAAAATAAAGTTGACAAGGAACAAGTTGACAAGTTAACGAGGCCCTTGTGTCTTGTCAACTCGTTAACTCGTCAACTCTAATAGTACTCGATTCCTATCCATCCGTCTGAAAGACGGGGCCGGAGGCTATAGAAGCTTGTTTGAGTTGACGAGTTAACAAGTTGACAAGTTGTCAACTTGTTAACTTGTCAACTTAAATAACCACCACTTTCTTCTTTCCTACCAGATAGAAGCCGGAGGTCAGGCCGGTCACTTGGTTCTCTCCTTCGGTCAGTTGCAGCAGACGAACCATGCGGCCATCACTGTTATAGAGGGGCAGTGTCTGAGCCTCTGCACACCGGATGTAGAGCACACCGTTGGTGCACCACACACGCAAAGCCTCATCCTTCAGCAGCGTCTCTATACCGGTCACCTCACCACCCGACGGGATGCCTATGCCATAGTACATCGGGGCGCGGGTAGTTGCTTCATTACTGGTGACGTAGGCCTCAAACGGGTTCACCGTGCGCAGGTTGCTGATGAAGGCACTGCCGGCCACATGCTCACCGTACGCCTCTTTGTTCAAGGCATAGATAGCTTCGCCCTGTGCCACTGCCTCGTATGCCGGATGCAGGTTAAAGCTTGTGCCACTGCTGGCCTTGGCTGCCGTGGTAGCTGCCACTTCTACACCCTCTTCGGCTGCCGCACTGAAGGTTACGTTGCCTCGGATGTTGAACTCCTCTTCATACGCCTCACTGTTCGGCATGGAGATGATGTATGGCTTATTGGCCTGCCACTGAGTGACGTTGGCAAAGCCTGTAGCAGTCAGTTCGGCCAGCCAGAAGGGACGAGTGCCTGCCTTGTTGCTGCCGAAGGGTGCCAGTTCGCCACGCTCCTCACTCACAATGTTTTGTACACTGAAGGGGAGCACGATGCTTTCCCATCCGCCCGGCTGCTTCGGGGTAGTCGGCAGACTGAAGTCACGGGTATAGCTGATTTGCTTGGCCTTGAAGGCTTCCGGTGCACGCAGGGGCAGCTCGTCTTGCAGCGTAATCTGCTCAGCCATGCCGCCAATCACCACATTGCCGCTATAGTTGCTCCTCACACCGGCCGGTGCATATATCAGGCAGTTACCCATCTCGGCTGCAGCGTCAAACACCTCTGCCGCAAGGGTTGCCTGACTGTTCCAGCGTACCACCAGCAGATGGTCACCCATACCGGCCAACACCTCCTTGCCTATGGTTGTAACGGTTGTCGGCAGAGAGATTTCCTCCAGTGCCGCCATACCGTAGAAGGCTTTCTCGGGCAGGGTATTATTGGTAATTTTGGCTTCTTGTAACTCTAAAGTCCTTAAAGAGCTTAAGGTCCTTAAAGTCTCTAAGTCGGTGGCATTCAGTTCACCGGTCACTGCCAGCTGCTCTATGCTCTCTGCCGGAGTAAAGCTCAGCAAATCACCGGCCGTCCCTGCCTCTGCCACATGCAACGGGTTAGGCAACGGGTCGGTTACACAGATTAGTTTGATGGAGGCTGATACACTTTCAGCAGCTTCGTCTGCCACATGTAGTAAGGCATAGTAGCGTCCTGCTTTAGGTAGCTGAATAGTTGTGCCGGCCTGCAGGGTTGCAGCATCTAGCTTGGCTATGCAGACGCTGTCGTTATACAGACGCAGAGCACAGGGCTGCTCGGTACGCAGACAGAGAGTTCCGGCCTCGGCATCAATGTATCTGACATCGGCACTGTCAGCCTTCAGTCCATGAATGTGATAGACACGGTTCACCGTCAGCGGTTGAGCCTCTACCACACTCTCATTCACATAGATAAAGGCGGTGCTATCTACACTGCTCCAGAGGTCATTCTCATTGTGGAAAGTCATGTAAAACATACGTTCCTGCTCTACACCCAGTGTAACCATCACTTTGCCGTCGCCGGTTACAGTAGCGGGTGTTACCGATGCAGTCTGAGGCCAAGTAGTCGGGAAGGGGGTAGCAGGGATGTCAAACATCATGTTCTCTATCTCATACGGATTGGCAGGTGTCACCTCCACCGTATCGGCCGGCAGTGAATCAAACCAGTAGGCATACTTATCTACATCGGATGCCTCTGCACCGTAGCGCGGCACCATGAAGTGCTGGGTACGGACAGGAGTATAACAGCCGTTGGCATCTTTCAGACGATAGTTAAAGAGGTGCACACCTATGGGCAGTGCCGAAGCGTCTGCCTCCAGATTCACCAGTCCGTCAGAGGCCACAGCTACGGTAGCCCGTCCGGCAAAGTTATCATCCCACCAGTATTCACACTGCATCTCATCCAGCATGCTATTGTCCAGAATGGCACGTAGGAAGTTGTGGGAGTGCAGTGCCCCATAGTGACCATACTCATCCACTGCCCGGAAGTTTAGGCGGTGGATGCCTGCACAGAGCTGTGATACTTCGGCATCGAAGCTGATGATGCCATCCACATTCTCTACACGTTTACGGTTCTCGAAGTCATCGTCCAGCCAGTACTCACAGGCAAAAGCAGTATAGAGGTTGTTGTCTGCAGAGACTCTCAGGAAGCGGTGCGAGTAGGTGATGGCACTCTCACCCTCAGCATTGGCAATATGATAATTGAGTTGATGCAATCCGGGAGGGATAGCTGCTATGTCTGCCTCAAAGCTGATAAGGCCTTCTGCATTGCCGTCGGCCATTTTGCGGTTGGCATAGTCATCGTCCACCCAGTACTCACACTTCAGCTCTTCCACATTTCTATTGTCCAGAATAGGTTTCAGGAAAGTGTACGAATGGATTATTCCCGGCATGCCGTCGTCGCGCAGGGCACGGAAACGGAAAGAGTGAATGCCTCCGCGCAAGCCTGAAGCGTCTGCCTCAATCTCTATCTCGGTGGCACTGCTACTTACCTGTTGTCGGTTTTCATAGTCTGCATCAAACCAATACTCATACCCCGCCAAGCCGTTTTGTCCCTTTGCCGCTGTGACAAAGAGGAGCAGTAGCAGTATATAAGTAATCTTTTTCATGCGCTTACTGCTTTTTAAAGATTACTGCCCGGCACGGCTACTTTGATGCTGACCTTCAGCTTACCGTTTTCACTCTTGGTAGCAATCTCTTTCTTCACAACATAAGGAACACTGGGGATGGTGTTGTAGGGATAGTCACCACCATACAGACCGATGGGTTTACCGTCGGTGCCGATGTAAGTTGTTTTGTAAGAATCGTTAAGTTCATAAGAATCAGTATCGCTGTATTTAGCATATGAACCTTCTACAAAAAAATTAAAATACATGTCTTTCCAGCATCCAGTCTGTACTGCCATATCGTCCCAGTAGGCATCACAAGCAACCGAGTTAAAGGCAGAACATGTTGAGGATAGATTACTTGAAGAAGTAGAAGTAGTTGGATGCCAAATGCCATTAGAATTAGTTAGTAAAATATAAATATAACTATTTTCAAATCGCGCATTTTTTAAATCATAATGTACTCCAAATAATAAAGAGTTCTGGAAAATAATTGTGGAAGATTCAGTATTCATACCAACATTGTTTATCACTGAGTTGTACACCGTCATCGCATTACACTCACCCGGCTCCAGCCATCCTGCAATACGGCACTGGTAGAAATAAACCATCTCACTGTTTACCATGGTGTGTACACTATCATTTTTATTGAAGTTGATGCTGTTGAAGCGGCACTTTACAAAGCTAGCAGACTTCAGCGGTTTTTCCACCCACACTTCATTGTCGTTGCAGAAAACGCCTTCCAAGTAGAAGCCGGTAGCGGTGGAGTCTATCTGAATGTACATGTCGCCATTGATTTGTGTCAGGCCGGTGTCGATGGTGTCGTTTGCCACATTGCCCCCTGCACCAAAAATGGCTACAGCCTTGGTGATGACAGGTGCATTGAAGATACCGGACGAAAGGGTTACCACATCACCGTGGTTAGCCACCTCCATCGCATCCTTAAAGGAGTCGCTACCATAGAACACCTTGGTTTCAGTGTCGTTTTGCAAGGTTACCATGGGCGTGTCTTGCGCCCACGCGCCTGTACCAACCGCTATCGCGGCTACAAGCATCATCAGTTTTCTTTTCATATCTCTTTTGTTTTTAAGTGATTAAATTATTTAATTATTTACTATTTAGCGATTTACAATTTATGCAATTTACAATTTACTATTTGGCTCACGGAGTATCTCAGTTCCCCTCCTTCTGGAAGGAGGGGTGGCACAAGGTGACGGGGTGGTAGGTGGAGTTGGTTAACTTTGTGTATTCACCTACCACCTTATATATAACTCTTATTTCAACTATCAACTGTCAACTGTCAACTGCATTAACCTCCCCCGCCCTGCGGGCACCCCCTCGTAGAGGGGGACTTGAGTTACCATCACTTTATGACACCCACCGCGCAGCCTAATTATCAATTGTTAATTGTTAAAGGAGGGTTGGGGAGAGGCTTTTCTCCGGATACACCGCATCCCCCTCCTCCGGGTCTGCCTTTTTGGTGGTTACTACCATCGGGTCGCTGTAGGCTGTACCCTTTTCATTGGTGGCATAAGCGCGGATGATGTAGACCGTTTGAGGTGACAGACCGGTGGCGGTGGCTTGGAAGGCACTATCCTCACCGGTAGCGGTCAGTTTGTTGTCTGCTATTGTCGGGGTGCCCTGTCCTACCACGTAGCAGAAGCCACGCTCGCTGACGGTTCCACCGCCGGCATCTGTTACAGAGGCCGATACCGTGAAGCCACCGGGGGTTACCTCACCTACCGTTACGGCAGAGAGGGTGGGCAGGACAATCTCTTTCTGAGTGGTAAACTGCTGTACCTCACCGTAAGCAATGCCTTTCTCATTCTCTGCATAGGCACGGACGTAATAGGTTGTCTGTTGCTGCAGGCCGGTCAGCTCTGCCGTCAGTGTCAGGCCTTCAGTAGTTACCTCCAGCTTGGTGTTGCTCACGGTAGGAGTGGCTGACTCACTGCTCCAGCAGAAGCCTTTCGAGAGCAGGGCACAACCGCCCTCATCGGTAATCGCTGCCTCAACGGTGGCTGTGCCGGTGGTGATGTTGTTGACGGTAGTTGCTCCTACGGTAGCCAACCGTTTGGTGCTGGCCTTGGTGGTGAGAGTCAACGTCTTGCTATAACCTATGCCACTACCATTGACCGCATAGGCACGGATGTTGTACTCGGTGTCAGGATTCAGACCGGAGAGAGCAGCTGTCAGTGCACCACCGCTGGGAGCTACGTTCACCACGTGGTCGTTAACTGTCGGTTCTCCACCTGCCGAACGTTCCTTATAGCAGAAACCACTGAGTGATAGTTCACTGCCTCCTTCGTCAAGAATGCGGCAGGAGAGGTTGGCTGATTCTTCACCTACCGATGTGGCAGTAGGCTCACCAAACACCGGCGCATTGCTCTCGGTAGTGGTGAATTCCTTTACCTCACCGCGTGCATGGCTATAGCCGCTGTAGGCATAGGCACAATAATAATAGGTCTTGCCCGGTTGCAGGTTCTGTACCTGCAGGCTGAAGCTGTTGTTGCCGTCGGTGGCTTTCAGCTCATTGTACTCGGCCATGCTCTTCAGTTCTGAGAGCAAGATGCCATACTCCTGCACCACGGTGGCCTCACTACGGTTGATGCTTCCCGATAGGGTAGCTCCCACACGGTAGATGTCGGTGGCTGTGCCCGTAGTCAGTGCCGGCGCAAAGTTACTTGGTTCGGTGTCCTTCTCACAGCCCGTCAGGCTCAGCAGAAGGAGCATAGCACCCAGCACTCCCCGCAGGGAATCACAGATGCTTCGGTTATTGGTTATGTGTATCATAATTGGTTGTTGT
>JAGATY010000061.1 GCA_017621035.1 Bacteroides sp.
ACAGAATATTTCTATTAAATTTGCGTCAGTCATGGGAGTGATTTTTATTTGTAACACTTTGATTTTGACACTATAAAGATACAAATAAATTTTCACTCCCACTACTTTTTATGATACTTTCTTATACCGAACTCACGTTTTCTATAAATAGGGAAAACCCTATGAAGGTGTCGGGAATTTCCTCTTGACGAGTGTTTTCCCCGCGTTATCTTTGCCTGCACCGGAAATGAAGTTAAACAAACATCCCGCTCCTATGAAAAACAACCGCCTCCCTCAGACAGTTTTGCCGCACCGATGTGCCGGCCGGTCTCTCTTCATTGCCTTGCTGCTGCTTGTCGGAATCCAACTTCCGACTCGTGCCACAGGTGAATTGACCGACTCCATCACTCACCGCTTCCGCCAGCAACTGCTACTCTTCCCGCAAGAGAAGGCTTATCTGCACACCGACCGCAGTCGCTACTCGGCCGGCGATACCGTGTGGATGCGTGCTCACTTGCTGGATGCCGCCACCCACCAGGCAGTGACGGCCAGTCGCTATGTCTATGTGGAGCTTATCGACGCAGAGAGCAAGCTGATGAAACGTATAAAGCTGCGTCCCGTGAAGGAGGTATATCAGGGCTACATCCCGCTCGACCCGCTGTTGCCGCAGGGTTACTACACGTTGCGGGCATACACGCGACTGATGGAGAGCATGCCGGAAAACTACTTCTTCCACAGCACCATTGCGGTGACCAATCCCATGGGCGGAAAGAAGGAGGAGCAGACTTCCGGTACGGCTGCTACTCAGAGCGTCTACCAGCCACCCTTTGACGTAGGTTTCTTCCCCGAAGGGGGCTATCTGCCCGCCGGTGTACCGTGGCGCGTGGCATTTAAGGGGGTAGACCGTGAGGGTTGGAGTGAAGCCGTCTACGGTCAGGTGATAGAGCGCGAAAGTGGAGACACGGTGGCCACGCTGCAGCATATGCACCGAGGCATGGGACTCTTCCGGATGACGGCCGAAAAGGGTAAGCAGTATGTGGCGCAGGTGTTCAACCATGCCAACCGTTATTTGGAGTTTGAGTTGCCTGAGGCAGTGGAGAGTGTCCCCATGCTGTCGGTCCATTGGGTAAAGAATAGGTTGGGCGTCACTTTGTCTCATCCGCAGTGCGAGGGGTTACGGTTGGTGATGCACACACGGGGTGTCGTCTTCTACAGCCGTCCGTGGAATCCGCAGCAGCCCACGCTGTTTGTCGCCAAAGAGCAACTGCCGGTGGGCGTCATCCAACTGCTTCTGGTCGACGCGCAGGAGAGAGTACTGAGTGAGCGCCTCGTGTTCAACCACTCGCCCCAAGCTTTGCAGACCTCGCTCACAGCAGACAAACCGACTTACGGTCGCCGGGAAGCGGTGGCCATGAGTGCTTTGCTGAACACGCAGGGGAGTGACAGCACCGAGATGGGTAACTTTTCGGTAGCCGTCAGCCTGAATGAAGACGCCGAGGCTACCTCTACGGCAGACATCTATACATACCTGCTTCTCTCCTCTGAGTTGAAAGGAACCGTCGAACTTCCGGAAACCTACTTCAACGCTTCAGACAAACAGGCCGAGCAGCACTTAGACTTGCTGATGCTGACCCAAGGCTGGCGCCGGTACAACATTGAGCAAGTGGCGCAAGGCGAGTTCAGAAGACCGCGCACCCGTCCGGAAGTGGGGCAGGAGATTCATGGGCAAGTGGTGAGTGAGTACAACGGTCGTCCCCGTCCGGATGCTCCTGTGCTGATGATTATCTCCGGGCTTCGGTTCTATGAAGAGAAGGTAAGTGACTCGCTGGGACGTTTCAGCTTCACGCACCTGGAGTTTCCTGACAGTACCAAGTACATCGTTCGCGGGCTGACACGCAAAGGTAAGAGCCACGACGTGCAAGTTAACATTCGGGAGGAACTCTTCCCCGAGATTCCCGATTATGCCTCAGTGGGCGCGTTGCTAAATCGGGCAGAAGTGAAGAATGAGCTGAACATCAATGCGCTGCCTGACAGTACCATTCGCCTGATAGAACTGCAACAGGTGGAGATTACGGCCTCCTTCAAGCGGCCGCGTACACCCATCGGCTTCATGCCCAACGCTAACACAACCACGTTTGATGGGAACTATTATCAGAAGAAGTCGGTGTACGACATGTACGACCTGTTGAACAGCACCCCCTACGTAACCTGTTATGACAACACAGTCCTTGTAAGAGCCTCGCCGGGAAACAGCAGAGGCAGTAACATGCGAACAGTACAGTTGCCGGCTCTGATTTTGGTTGACAACATGGAAGTGACGACAGATCAGCTGCTTTCGCTGGATGCAATGGATGTGGAAGAGGTCAGTGTGGTGAGGAAAGTTACCAATAGTGCGTTTGACATGCGCGGCTACGGGGCACTGCTGTTAGTCTACACCAGCCCGAACAGCAAACGTAAGAGCCGCTTTAGTAAGATGAACATTGCCGGTTATATGCCTTTAGGCTATCAGCGTCCGGTGGCTTTCTACGCTCCAAAGTATGTTTCGCGTGTGAAAAGCAGTCGCGATAACCGCCGCACACTCTACTGGAGTCCCTGCGTGCGCATCGGACAAACGGGGAAAGCAGACTTCAGCTTCTATACAGGCGACAAACCAGGCCTCTACACAGCTACCGTGCAGGGTGTGACCAGGGACGGACAAATCATCCATGCCCAACAACAGTTTGTGGTGGAATAGTCTTTAAGGTCGGGACTTACACTTTCTGAAGCCGGAACTCCTTACCTCATTTCATTCCCCTGAGTGAGTAACACAAAAAAACGCGGGTAGCACAGTGATTTCTGTGCGTACCCGCGCTATCATTAGCATGAAAAAAAGAAAGTTTTACTTAATCAGATCTTTACCCGTCATCTCAGCCGGTTGAGCCATGCCCAGGATATGAAGGATAGAGGGAGCTACGTCGGCCAAGACACCGTTCTCAACCTTAGCCTCCTTGTTGTCGGTGACATAAACAAAGGGAACGGGATTGAGTGAGTGTGCCGTGTTCGGTGTGCCGTCTTCGTTCAAAGCGTGGTCAGCATTTCCGTGGTCGGCAATGATGATAACCTCATAGCCGTTTGCCTTGGCTGCCTCTACGGTATCTTTCACGCAGTTGTCGATGGCAACGACAGCCTTCTCGATAGCTTCATAGATGCCGGTATGACCTACCATATCGCCGTTGGCATAGTTCACGACAATGAAGTCAAACTTTTGAGTGCCGATGGCTTCTACCAGCTTGTCTTTCACTTCGTAAGCACTCATTTCCGGTTTCAGGTCGTAAGTAGCTACTTTAGGAGAGGGCACGAGAATACGTTCTTCGGCATCGTAAGGAGTCTCACGGCCACCGTTGAAGAAGAAGGTTACGTGTGCATACTTCTCTGTTTCGGCAATGTGAAGCTGTGTCTTGCCATTGGCTGCCAGATACTCACCCAAGGTGTTCTGCACATTTTCTTTATCAAAGAGAATGTGAACGCCCTTGAAAGAGGCATCGTAAGGAGTCATGCAGTAGTATTGCAGGCCGGGAATGGTGTGCATACCTTGCTCGGGCATATCTTGCTGAGTGAGCACGATGGTCAACTCTTTTGCACGGTCGTTACGGTAGTTGAAGAAGATAACGACATCGCCTTCTTTGATGGTTCCGTCGACGGTGGCATTGTGAATGGGCTTGATGAACTCATCGGTTACACCCTCATCGTAGCTCTCTTGCATGGCTTGCACCATGTCTGTGGCGTTCTTTCCTGTACCGGAAACAAGCAGGTCGTATGCCTCTTTCACACGCTCCCAACGCTTGTCGCGATCCATGGCATAGAAGCGTCCAACGATAGAAGCAATGGTTCCGGCACTTTGTGCACAGTGGGCTGTGAGTTGTTCGATGAAGCCTTTACCGCTCTTCGGGTCTGTATCGCGTCCGTCCATGAAACAGTGGATAAAGGTGCGCTCGCCAATGCCATACTCCTTGGCAATGTCACAGAGCTTGAACAGGTGGTCGAAAGAGCTGTGTACGCCACCATTACTGGTCAATCCCATGAAGTGGATGTTCTTTCCATTCTCCTTAGCATAAGAGAAGGCGGCTACAATTTCTTTGTTTTGCAGAATGCTGTTGTCGGCACATGCGCGGTTAATCTTCACCAAGTCTTGGTAAACAATGCGGCCTGCACCAATGTTGAGGTGACCTACTTCAGAGTTACCCATCTGTCCGTCAGGCAAACCAACGTTTTCACCACTAGCCTGAAGCTCGGCGTGCGGATAGTTGGCCAACAGACTGTCCCAGTAAGGAGTGGGAGTATTGAAGATTACATCATCTTTACCTTGATCGCCTATTCCCCAGCCATCAAGAATCATTAAAAGGGCTTTCTTGCTCATAGTTATTTGTTTTATTTATATTATCGTTTATTGTCAGTTACATTGAAACCGCTTCTCCGTGTGGAGGGTAACAACTTTTCGCGCGCAAAGTTATAAAAAAGGGACGGTTCGGTTGTTGGGTTTCAGATGATTTATGCTTTCTGCACGTTTATAAGGGAAGAAGTGGAGGGCATCAGAACTTCCAAATCTTTGCCTGCTCGTTGCGGAACTTGGTTTGTGTCCTTCCGACAGGAGCGCCTCGGTAACTGGGGTCGCACACAACAAACTTCTTTCCCTCAATCAGGAAGTGGTCACCATTTACATCGGTAGAAGCAAAGTGGACGGCTGTAGATACATGACCTTCGTAGTCCAAATAAACCACTTCCAGCCCTAACAGATGCTTTACCAGGTAGGAAAACATCAATGCGCGGTCTTCACAGTCACTCTGCGGGTAGTAAAGAATCTCTTCCAGGAAGCAGGGCTTGCTGTAACCAAACTGGTCTTCGTCTGTACCATACTCAAAGGCTGTGTGGAGGAACTTCAGTAGGAAAGCAACAGCCTCATACTCTGTCTTTCCGGCTACTTGTTTGCGCAAAGGGGCAAGCAGTTCTTCACTGACTTGGGCATTGACTGCTGCATGAATATAGACATCGTAATCGCATTGCGGGAACTGCTTGTAGAAGTCGACCAGTACTTGCGGCACGTCTACCTCCACCTTTATACGGGTATCTTTGTCTAGGTGCAAAGTAGCAACCTGTTCTCCCCAAAAGTAGGGAGCTACGGCAGGTGTCATACTTACATTCTGCTTGACTTGAGGAGCATCCTTGTCGCGGGCACACAGACTGAAGCTGCAAGGCTCGGGAGAGTTTACGCAGTAGTACTTTATTCCTTTCAGGGTGAAACCCGGATAACCATACAGACCATTCTCTACAGCAAGGCAGAGGAGCAAGTCGTCGGAATCCTTCTTTCTCCCGACTTTGGTGCGGTAGCCTAACTGAGTGAGCAGGAAATATTGCATCACCACACTCTCATTGGGGGTACGGCAACAAGCATTAGAAACCTCCTTCAGAAGCAGATACATGCCCCAATCGTTCAGTTTCAACTCGTCGCGTAACTGGATGCACTCTTTCAACAGCTTTTCCGGTTTACGACGCATCAACATCTCGTAGGCATCGGCCACACCGTTTTCATCCACTTTACGCAAGTAGCATTTGTTCAGCAGGGCATTGTTTAAATAGAGTGTGCGTCCCATGAAAGGAACGTTTAGGCGTTTTTTCTTATTCTCCATGTAGATTTCAGAGGAGAAGGGAGCGGCATCTTCTGCCACAGAAGCACGGGCATTGCGCTCTACCTGGTTCTCCATGCCGCTAATTATTACTCCCACTTCACCGACTGCAGGGGCAACGGTAGTGGTGTCTTGACTGATGTCTGCTGAATCGGCCGCGCTCAGGTCAACGACTTCTGAAACTTGTAAGGGAGTGGAGGCGTTACCATTTTGAAGAGTGTCTGTTTCGGGATTGTAGACCATCTCTTCTATGGGAGTATCTTTCTTGGGCTTTTTAACTGCCGGTTGGAGTTCTGTACTTTGCCACGGTTGACGCATGAACTCAATGTACTCTTTGTTAATACTGTCAGTAAAGGCATCGAACTTGCGGTTCTGGAGGGAGTCGAATTGCTCAAACCGCTCACCAATGTTTTGTGCCTGCAAAGCAATGGCAACCATCATCAAGACAATCGGTAAGATACGTTTTAACATAGTTGAATGTTTTAATTGATTGTGCTCCACAAAAGTACGCCGAATTCTGCTTACCGCCAACTTTCGAGGGAGAAAAGTGTTAGAGAGGGGGATTATTCGTCAAACACCAGTGATAGCTGACCGTCGCCCAAGAGGTTGAACGTCTTCCGGTGATAGGGAGTAATGCCATGCTCGGCAATGGCTGCTCGGTGGGCTTGGGTAGGATAACCTTTATTCTTCTTCCAGTCATAACTGGGATATTCCTGATGGAGTGCATTCATGTAATCGTCCCGATAAGTTTTGGCCAGCACACTGGCAGCAGCAATGTTGAGGTACTTGCCATCTCCCTTTATAACTGTAGTGTGGGGGAGGTTCTGATACTTCTTGAAACGATTACCATCAATCAGCAGGTGTTGAGGCCGCACCTTCAGCCCGTCAACGGCACGGTGCATAGCCAGGATGGAGGCATTGAGGATGTTTATCTTATCAATCTCTTCCGGTGTTACCACTCCTACCGCCCATGCCACTGCCTCCTGCTCAATGATGGGGCGTAACTGATAGCGTTGGGCTTCAGTTAGTTGCTTGGAGTCGTTCAGCAACTCGTTCCGGAACTCTTTAGGTAGGATGACGGCCGCCGCATAGACGGCACCGGCCAGACAGCCACGTCCGGCTTCGTCGCATCCGGCTTCTATCAACTCTTTATTTAAGTAAGGTAACAGCATGGAATCAGTCGGGTTAATCGGTTATTTTCCACAGCTTCGGGTCGCAGGCAGCTTCCACCTTTGCTTCAATCTCATCGGGTAGTGCCGGGAAGAAGTCTATGCCCGTGATGCGTTCCACCTGGTCTACACTGTTGACGTAGGAACTCATGGGACGGTTGCCGCCTTCGTTCTTATAGATGAAGCCGATGGCGCGGGGTGGATTGCTCTCCATGCAGAGTACCACTTTAAAGAAGGCTTCAGGTACTATGATACGACGGTCAGCCTGTTTGCCGATGGTCTTGTGGTTGCCTTGATAGAGGATGGGACCACAGACTATGTAGATGCGACCCTCTTGCTTGGCCCAGCGTCGGCAGGCCTCTTCCAGCTCTTTCCAGTCACCACTGTTCAGCTTGTGATTCTGCGGACACATGTTTGTCATATAGAAGCTCTCTTGCATGGCTTTCCAGTGCCAACGGCTGTCACCGGCAGGACACATGTGACCACGGTCGTAACCGGACGACTTGTAGTCCTTGGTTGTAACCGCCTCCTTCTCAGGAAGGTCAGGGTCGGGTAAGAAGTCATTTGTCCGCCCCTCGCGTTCAATAAGTTTTTCGGGTGTCAGTTCCCAAGCCACCCAGTTCGGCAGTTTCCATTCACGGTTGTAAGAAGTGGTATATCCCTTTCTTTTGAGAATGAGTTCACTGCGTTTCTTCAGGGCTGCGGGTATCTCTATTCCGGTGCCGGGCTTGGGAAAGTCTTTTAGTGAAGGCTCTTTCTGTTGTTTTTTAGGGGAGGATGCCTCCTGCTGTGCAGAGGCAGAGAGCTGGGTGGCAGCCTCTTGCAGTTTCTCTCCCAACTTGTCTGCAGCCTGGCTCACAGCCTTGTCCATCTTCTGTTCCAGCGTTCCCTTGCCGGAGAAGATTTCCACCAGAGGCTCGTACCCTACTATTACTAAACAAAGAAAGGCTACAAGGATAATAACCCCTGTAGCCGGTTTGTTGTTGGATGTTTTGCGTCGTTTGTTTGCCATACACGTTGGGGAGGGTTGCTTTTACTTAACCAACTGCTTGGCTCTTTCCAGTGCCACATGGATGTTGGGGCAGATGTTCTCTTCGCCCAACAGTGTGTAGAAGCCGGATTTCTCCAGAACCTTGTGTACCTTGTCGTTGACACCGGAAAGTACGATGGTGATGTTCTCCTTCTGCGACATGTGACACAGGCTCTCCAGGTTGTGGATACCGGTAGAGTCGATGAATGGAACTTTACGCATACGGATGACACGCACACTGGGACGCGGACGCATCTGTGACATGATTTCCTCAAACTTGGTGGCGATGCCGAAGAAGTAGGGACCGTTGATTTCATACACCTCCACGCCGTCCGGAACCATCAGCTTCTCATCTGCCAGTGAGATGTCGGTATCGTTGCTGGCATTGATTTCGTCATTGATGACTGAGATTTCTGTAGTCTCCATCACACGGCGCATGAACAATACACAGGCAATAACCAGACCAATCTCTATGGCAATGGTCAGGTCGAAGATGACTGTCAGGAAGAAGGTGATGAGCAGCACGCTGACATCCGATTTAGGATTCTTCAGCAAGCCCTTAAAGGTGCGCCAGCCACTCATGTTATAAGATACAATCACCAACACACCGGCCAGACAGCCCATGGGGATGTATTGCGCCAATGGCATCAGTAGCAACAGAATGAGCAGTAGGACTACAGCGTGCACAATGCCTGCCACCGGTGTTTTTCCACCGTTATTGATGTTAGCCATGGTGCGGGCAATGGCTCCGGTGGCGGGAATACCGCCGAAAAGTGGAGTGGCAATGTTAGCCACACCCTGAGCAATCAGCTCGGTGTTAGAGTCATGCTTGTCGCCAATCACACCATCGGCCACGGTGGCGGAGAGCAGTGATTCGATGGCACCCAGCACAGCAATGGTCACGGCCACGGGGAACAGGTTGCGGATGGCTTCCCAATTCAGGTCGGGAACTACGGCATCCGGTAACTCAGCCTTGATACTGAAGCGGTCACCGATGGTGTCAATGCAGTCCACTCCGCCATAAGTCTTCATCAGCCACACAGCCACGGTTACTACCACAATGGCAATGAGTGAGCCGGGAATCTTTTTGGAGAAGCGCGGGGTGATGGCAATGATGATGATGCTGACAATGCTGACTATCGTGTTCCACCAGTTGATGGAGCTGATGTGGTCAACGTAGCAGACCCACTTGCCCAGGAAGTCGCCGGGCGTCTTCAGTGGAGCAAGAATCTCCTGCCCATCGGCATCCAGCACCGTTTCGGTCAGACCCAACACGTCACCAATCTGAGTGGTGAAGATAGTTACCGCAATACCACTGGTGAAACCTACGATGATGGGGTAGGGTATGAACTTGATGACGGCACCCAGTTTGAATACACCCAGCAAGATGAGTAACACACCCGCCATCAGTGTGGCTACAATCAGGCCGGACTCGCCGTACTGCTGGATGATGCCATAGATGATGACGATGAACGCTCCCGTCGGGCCGCCAATCTGCACCTTACTACCACCTAACAATGAAATGAGGAAACCGGCAATGATGGCCGTAATGATACCCTTTTCGGGTGACACTCCTGAAGCTATACCAAAAGCAATGGCCAAAGGCAGGGCTACGATACCTACAATAATACCCGCCATCAGGTCGGCCATGAATAGTTCTTTGGAGTAGTTCTTCAAAGCTGTATAGAGCTTTGGTTTGAAGTCGAACGCTTTCATTTACAATCTTGTGATTTATATTTACCTATCGTTACCAGCCTCAGCTGGAAAAACGGTGCAAAATTAGGTAAAATAGTGCAAACAAGTGCAACGAATTGTTTTTTTCTGCTTCCCGATTGTTCCAAAGACACAATTCTGTACCTTTGCACGGTCTTAAAATGTGAATAAATGATAAGTGTTATTGCCGCGATGCTCTCGGGCATCTTCTTCGGTTACCTGCTGCGTAAGCAAAATCTCTGGTTTGTACAACCTTGCGTTACCTTATTCATCTGGCTGCTACTCTGGCTCTTGGGTATAGAGGTGGGGAGCAACGATGTCATTGTGCGAAGCCTGCACACACTGGGTGTGGAGGCACTCATTCTGACGCTGGGTGGTACGTTGGCCAGCGTAACGGCTGCCAAATTCCTCTGGAATGCCATCCGCCGCAAGCAGCAAGCCGAGGCTAAGGAGGATGCTGCCGCCACACTTGCGTCCCCTAAACCTGCCGGAGGCAGCAGCCCCTGGCGAGGCAGTCTGACCATTGTGGGATGCTTTGCACTGGGCGTGGTGTGCGGACTGTTCCACCTGCTCCCCTTCGAGGTGGCCGACAGCGGGCTAAGCCTTTACACCCTCTACGCTCTGGTCTTCAGTGCCGGCATGAGTATGGGGAGCGACCCGATGATGATGAACCGCTTCCGCAGCCTCAATATCCGACTGATGCTACTCCCCCTCTTTACCATTGTGGGAACCCTGCTGGGAACAGCCGTCATAGGCCTGCTGCTGGGCGAGCGTCCGCTTACCGACTACCTGGCCGTAGGCTCCGGATTCGGCTACTACTCCCTCTCAAGCGTGCTGATTACCGAGATGCGCGGTGCCGAGCTGGGCACCGTGGGACTGTTGGCTAACATCTGTCGTGAGCTGCTTACCATGCTCTGCGCCCCACTGCTGTTGCGCTGGTTCGGAAGCCTGGCACCCATATCGGCCGGAGGCGCCACCTCGCTGGACAGTACTCTGCCCATCATTACCCGCACCTGTGGCAACGAATTCCTGGTAGTCACCTTCTTCCACGGTTTCTTGGTAGACTTCAGTGTACCGTTTCTGGTCACCCTCTTCTGCTCTTTCTGAAGTTATAAATCTGCTTCCTACTGCCCTTCACTTTCTACTTTCCGCTTTATTCGCCTACGCTCATCAGTTTCACAGTCAACTTTCAACTTTCATCTTTCAACTTTCCACTCAAAACGACCCTCGGCGACCTAGACCCTGACCCTCGGCGACCTAAGGCCCGACCCTCGGCGACCTTCAACGGGACCCTTGGGTACCTCCGGTTTTCCCCCTCCCGACAACCGGAAATAACAACGGCAGGAAATGGGCCTCTGCTGCCTCACCTCCTGCCGGTAAAAAGGAAGCCGTCGTTGCTTCCCAGCGACGACGGCTCTCGTATAGTATCAATTATTACTTATCTATTGTTGCCAATCCATATCTTACCATCCCGGATTGTTGGGCAACAACTGTTCGTTCAAGTCACTTTGTCCTGACGGAATAGGATAGAGGTAGTACTTCTTGTCGAAGTCGCGGGTCTTACCCTTACTTCCGTCAATGTAATTACCGCTCTTGTCACCTTCGTAAGTGGCATCGTTAGAGATGTTTGCACCCAGCAAGATGTCAGGATAGTTGGTAGAGTTCAACTTGTCGAGCATATGCCAGCGCACCAAGTCCCAGTAGCGGAACCAGTTGTCGAACATCAGCTCAGAACGGCGCTCACGACGAATCTCCCAAATCAGGTCACTTACACCGCGGTCATTCTTCGGGTCAGTGAAACCTACGTTAGTGGTCAGTGCAGGCAGACCGGCACGTGCGCGCAACTTGTTGATAGAGTTGTTCAGGTCGGTATCAGTGATACTACCTAACTCTGCACAAGCTTCGGCATAGTTCAGATAAACCACAGCCAGCCAGTAAAGCGGACAGTCGGTGTAGTTGCTGTTGCCTTGGTTACGGTCAGCCAGAGGCAGTGTGCCGTTGTCATACTTGGAAACGCCATAGCCGGTAGATGACTCTTGATTCATGTCACCGTCGAAACGTTGGTTCGGGTTGCCTTCGTAGAGCAGCACGTGGTCGATGGTTTCGCTCAAACGCTTGTCGCGTACGGCAAGAATGTTGGTCAGATCCAACTTTCCGTCAACCATCGGGGCAACGTCAGTATCGTCTAATGAAGAGAGCCCCATGGGTTTACCGTCAGTCAACAGGTAAGACTCGAAAGCATCCTTACTCAGACCTGAAATCTGGGTAGAAGTACAGGTATAGTCGATGAGCGAGTGCTTCAAGATGTCTTTTTCATATGCCTTGTAGAAAATCATCTCTGGGTTGCTGGCCAGACTGAGTGAGTTGTAGTTTGCCTGGTAAGAGTCATTCAGTTCATAGCTCTTTCCCATGATGAAGGAACAAGCATCTTTACAAGCTTGCAGGAACTTTTGTGCTCCGGCAGCATCGGCAGCGGGTTGTCCGTCGGCACTGCTGCGGTACTTGCGGAAGGTACCTTCCCACAAGCAGATGTCAGCCTTCATGGCGTTGGCCATGCTGCGGCTCCAAGTAATCTTGCTGGTGACATCGTTGATGTTGCTGGCGGCAAAATTCAAGTCTTCCAACACCTTATCCATCACCTCGTCACGGTCGGTACGTGGGCCATAGAGAACACCTTCGTCAGTGATGTCCAACTTCTTGTCGGTATAAGGTACGTCACCAAACATGCGCACCAACTGGAAGTAGTTGTAGGCACGCATCAAGCGACCCACACCTTCCCAGTGTGCTTTCACTGCATCGGTAGCGTCGATGTTAGGAATCTTTTCCAACATAGCGTTGGCACGGCGTATTTCAATGTAGCTGTTACTCCAGGTACTGTTGCTGGTAAGGTAGTTTTTGTGATCCCAGTCAGCAAACGAGTTACCTGCCTGGTCGTCAGACAGAGTCTTGAAGTAGTACAAACCGGTACCGCTTCCGTTTCCGTAACCTGTGAATGAGGCGTAGAATACGTTGGCATAAGCCTGAACGTTTCCTTCCGATTTCCAGAAGTTGCTGTCGGTGAACTGATCCAGTGGCTCCTTGTCCAGGATAGAATCACACGCGGTCAGGGAACCTAACGTGAGGAGACCCAACCCAAGTATATAATTTATCTTTTTCATATCATCATGTTTTTAGTGAAGTATTAGAATGTAGCTTGCAAACCGAATGATACGGTACGATACATCGGGTCAATACGTCCCCAAGTACCGTTAGAGAAGCTGCCGTTTTCAGTAGCGTTGATTTCCGGGTCAACCGGGGCGTAACTGTTGTTAATCAACTCACAGATGTTGTCTGCACTGAAGTAAACACGTACCTTCTCCAGGTAAACCTTCTTGGTCAGCTGCTTCGGCAAAGTGTAACCGATGGTCAGGTTCTTGAAACGCAAGTAAGATGCGTCAATCAAGTAACGGCTCTGCGGATAGAAGTTGTTGGAACCTGCATCGATGACAGAGATAGTACCCTGGCTGGCATTACCTGCCCACATGCTCGGATAGAAAGCATTGACATTCTGGTTCTCTTTAGTCCAGTAGTCGGTTTGGTTCTCGTAGATAGCATCTGCACCACGGCTCATCGGGATAACGAATGCACCGGTTGACCAGATGTCACGCTTACCTACTCCTTGGAAGAACATGTCGATGTCGAAGCCCTTCCAGCTACCACCCAGACGGAAGCTGTACTGATAACGCGGCAGTGTGTTACCGATTACCTTTAAGTCACCGTGGTCGTCGGCTGTACCGGCACCACCGTCAATCTTACCGTCACCGTTCAAATCCTTGAACTTGATATCACCCGGGCCGTAAACGAAGCTACCCTTTTGCAGTGCGCTTTGGTCAGCATGGTTCTGAACGTCTGTATCATCCTTGAAGATGCCTTCTGTCTCAAAGCCCCAGATGTCGCCATAGTTCTTGCCACTATAGTTACTGTTCAACAACTTGGAATCATTGTCCCACTTCGTGATTTCGGTCTTGAAGTCACCGATGCTGAAGTTACCGTAAACAGAGAGGTTGTCCAGGTCTTGGAAAGTGTGACGATAGTCGATGCTCAATTCCCAACCGCGAGTTCTCAACTCACCGGCATTTACTTGCGGGGCACTTGCACCCAATACCTGCGGCATGGTCTTGGCCGGAGCCAACATGTCTTTAGTAGTACGTTGATACCAGTCGAATGATACGTTCAGGTCATTGTTTAAGAACGCAAGGTCAAGACCCAAGTCAACTGTTTGGATGCGCTCCCACTTCAAAGTAGAAGATACCAGTGTAGGCAATTTATAACCAGTAAGTTTTGTGCCACCGCTATCCAGCCAGTTAACGGTTTGAGCACCGATGGTAGAGATAAACATGTTGCTACCAACAGCTTCGTTACCGATTTCACCAAATGATGCACGGAACTTACCATTGTTGACAATCTTCTTCAGCGGCTCGAAGTATGCCTCTTCACTGAAGCGGTAACCCATAGAACCTGAGGGGAAGAATGCCCAACGGTCGCTTGCGGGGAAGCTGGAAGAACCATCGTAACGGCCATTCAATTCAACCAACCAGATACCCTTCCAGTCATAGTTGATACGTCCGAACCAACCGGCAGTACCCCATTCGCTATGGCTACCGTCAACAGTTTGTGTACCGGTAGCAAGGTCAAACTCAGGAAGTGTGCTGTCCAGCAGGCCTGTACGCTTGCTGTAGTGCATTCTTCTGGTTCCTTCTTCTGCATTGGCACCCACCATGATGTTGAAGTTATGGTCTTTAGCCAAAGAGAACTCATAGTTTGCATACACGTTCAGGGCATAAGATTGGTTCTTATTGCTCTGTTGCAGGATGTATGAAGCTGATTGTGAAGATGCGTAGGCCGGAGAGTTCAGCTGACCACCCCAAGAGTTCCAGCAGTAAACCGGAAGACCCTCTTCCAGATAGTCTCTGTTCTGAATGCTTACGGTATAGTCTGCATTCAAAGTCAGGCCTTTCAACAGCTTAGCCTTTGCGAAACCACCGATACGGGTGTAAGTATTGTCAAGCACTGCATCGCCGGCTTGCTTCAGGTAAGCAATGTCGTTACGCATGTCAACACCTTTATAATATCCGTACGGGCCAAAGAAGCTACCCCAACGCCACATGTACTGATAAGTGTAACGACGGGTGTTAGGCTTGGTATAGTTACGGTCGTTGTAGCTGAAGCGTCCACCCACAGTTAACCATTTGGTGATGTCAGACTGTACGTTCATTGTTACATTGTAACGTTTCAGTTTATCGGGGTTGAAGTTTAGAACGCCTTCATCCTTGTTGTAGCCGAATGACAAGTAGTAAGAAGTCTTGCCGCTGGTACCTTGGATAGATACGTTATGCTTCTGAGCCGGCTTCCAGTTTTGGAACATGATGCCGACAACATCCCAGTCTGCTACATACACCGGAGTACCGCTGTCTGAGATGTAGAAGTCATCGCCTTCAACCATTTCACGATAACCGGCTTTTCCACCGTGGCGTTTCTTCCATGCTTCTGCTGCATTGATGAACTCGTCGTCCAGGTACATACCAAACAATTCATTGGCAACACCTTGGCGCTCATTAGCAGCACGCAAAGCACGTGCTTGAGTAGCTACATCGGGGAAGTCGGGCAACATGGTCGGAGTAGACCAAGAGAAGTTGTTGCTGTAGTTGATGGTTACCTTATCTTTCTTCTGTGCAGACTTGGTGGTTACCAAGATTACACCGAATGCAGCACGTGCACCGTAGATAGAAGAAGAGGCAGCATCTTTCAATACAGAAATGCTTTCGATGTCATCAGGATTCAAGATAGAGAGGTCGTCCATCTGTACACCGTCTACAATAATCAACGGGTTACTGGTAGCACTGTTACTCAACGTACCTGTACCACGGATGGTAATGGTAGGAGTGGCAGCAAGCTCACCACTTGAGTTCATGATGGTCAAACCGGGAACCACACCCTGCAAAGCCTTGCTGATGTCACCTTGTGGACGTGCCTCCAGTGTCTTGCCTACATCTACTGTAGATACGGCACCGGTCAAGTTAGCTCTCTTCTGAGTACCATAACCTACGACTACTACTTCATCCAGCAATGCGGTGTCTTCTTTCAAGATAACTTTCAGGACAGAACCGGTTACTTTTACCTCTTGCGGTACGTAACCTACAAAGGAGATTTGCAGAACGGCGCCTTTACTTACTTCCAGATTCACTTGACCGTTCAGGTCAGTAATGGCACCGTTGGTTGTACCTTTCTCCATTACGTTGGCACCTACAACAGGACCTAATTGGTCTTCAACAGTAACCGTTACTTTGGTTGTCTGCATCTGTTCCAATACTCCATGAGAATCGGCAGATGCTTCGGTAGCTTGTAGTTGTCCGCTACCTAAAAACAGTGCACATATAGCCACTGTTGCGAGGAACTTGCTATGAGCTAATCCCCGTCTTTTGTGATTTTCATTCATATTCGGTAATGTTTTTTAGAAAAGGGTTTTAAAAAATAGATTGCCTTGTGCCTGCGGCATCAGAGGCAGAAAGGGTAGAATTTGTTTTGTGTTATTCCATAGGCAGATATCTTTTATAGGGGTTATTATGTTTGCTCTGTTTTCTCTCTCTTACCCTACAAACAGCATAGATGCACACTTCATATCCTGTATGTAGGGTGTGTAAAAGTATTAAATTAAACTAAAGTAAAAAGCCTATCCTATGTCAATTTAACGTAAATTAACTGTCTGAGTCGTTAAAAGCACTGTTTTGCTATGTGGGCTTTGCAAGAGTCGTATGACTGCTTCGCTTGTGTATGTCGATTGAGGAGAAGAATAGTGAGGGAAAGAGTGGAAATTGAATGCCTGTTTTCAGTTTCTCTGACTTCTGTTGAAGCGATGTCTTCTTCTGTTGCCGCAGAGTGAAGATTGAAGTGTCGGGTACACCTTATATATATAGTATCACTTCTCAACTTGCAGATAGGGGAGAGGGGGAGGAATGAGGCAGAAGATTTACATTCTCTTACTCTCTTACTGAAAAAAGTTGGCGGATTGTTTTCATTCGTGCCAATATGTTGTTAATTTTGTCCGCAAGAACAACAAAATCAACACCATGAATAAAAGAGTATTTCCTTTGCTGGCACTGAGTCTGACATTTGTTGCCTGCACGCAGAAGGCTACGGTAGAACCGGCCATTCCGCAAGACCCCGAGATTGAGAAGAAAGTTGAAGCCTTGCTGAAACGCATGACGCTGGAAGAGAAAATCGGACAGATGGTTGAACTGACTGCCGACGTTATCGGTAAGCAGGGTACCGCTGAGTATGAGATTGATGAGGCCATGTTGGACACCGTGTTCGGTAAATACAAGGTTGGCTCCATCCTGAACGCTCCCCGCACCATGGCCATCACGCCCCAGCGATGGGAAGAGATTATTTCCCGCATACAAGAGAAGTCTATGGAGACCATCGGCATCCCTTGTATCTACGGTCTGGATCAGAATCACGGAACCACCTACACTATGGGTGGCACCCTTTTCCCTCAAAACCTCAACGTGGCCGCTTCCTTTAATACCGACTTAGCCAAAGAGGCTGCCCGCATCACCGCTTACGAAACCCGTGCCTCCAACTGCCCGTGGACCTATTCTCCCACGCTTGATTTGAGCCGCGACCCGCGCTGGCCGCGCATCTGGGAGAACTATGGCGAAGACTGTCTGGTCAATGCCAAGATGGGTGCGGCTGCAGTGAAAGGTTTCCAAGGTGAAGACCCCAACCACATCGGCCCCAAGAACATTGCCGTTTCCGTAAAGCACTACATGGGCTACGGTGTGCCACGCACGGGTAAGGATCGCACACCTGCCATCATCTCCCCGCAAGAGTTACGCGAGAAACATTTTGCACCTTACAAGGCTGCCATCGAGGCCGGAGCACTGACTGTTATGGCAAACTCAGGTTCCATTAACGGTATGCCGGTGCATGCCAATTACGAGTTGCTCACCCAATGGTTGAAAGAAGACCTCAACTGGGACGGACTGATTGTAACCGACTGGGCTGACATCAACAACCTCTATCAGCGTGAGAAGGTGGCCAAAGATAAGAAAGAGGCCATCAAGATAGCCATCAACGCCGGCATTGACATGTCTATGGACCCCTACAGCTGGGAGTTCTGCATCTTGCTGAAACAGTTGGTGGATGAGGGCGAAGTGCCAATGAGTCGAATTGATGATGCTACCCGTCGCGTGCTCCGTCTGAAGTATCGCCTCGGCCTGTTTGACCGCCCCAACACACTCTATAAGGACTATCCCGAGTTTGCCAGTGACGAAGCTGCCGTCGTTGCTACCAAGGCAGCCGAAGAGACCATGATTTTGTTGAAGAACAAAGCAGACATTCTCCCCCTCGCCAAAGGCAAAAAGATACTGGTTACCGGCCCCAACGCCAACTCCATGCGCTGCCTGAACGGTGGCTGGACTTACACCTGGCAGGGACATCTCACCAATCTGTTTACTGCCGAGCACAACACCATCCTCGAGGCCATGCAACAGAAGTTTGGCAAAGGCAACATCGTCTATGAGCCGGGTATAACTTACAACGAGGCGGGAGCCTATTGGGAAGAGAACGCACCTCAAATCGGCAAGGCTGTTGCAGCAGCCCGTGGCGTGGACGTGATAGTTGCTTGCATTGGCGAGAACTCTTACTGCGAAACGCCGGGTAACCTGACCGACCTCACCCTGTCGCGCAACCAGCTGGATCTTGTGCAGGCACTGGCCAAGACAGGTAAGCCCATCGTGCTCATCCTGAGTGAGGGACGTCCGCGCCTTATCAACGAGATTGAGCCGCTGGCACAAGCCGTGGTAGACATCATCCTGCCAGGTAACTACGGTGGCAACGCATTGGCCAACCTGTTGGCAGGCGAGGCCAACTTCAGCGGTAAGCTTCCTTTCACCTATCCTAAAGACAACGGCTCGCTTACAACCTACGACTACAAGGTGAGTGAACAGGTTGGAACCATGGCCGGAGCTTATGACTACAATGCCGTGGTAGATGTGCAGTGGGCCTTTGGTTACGGACTCAGCTACACCACCTTTGAGTACAGTAACCTGAAGGTGAGCAAGAACAACTTCACTGCTGCCGACGAGCTGACCTTCACCGTAGACGTGAAGAACACCGGCAAGCGTGTGGGTAAAGAGGCTGTCCTGCTCTTCAGCAGCGACCTGCTTGCATCGCTCACCCCGGACTCTCGTCGTTTGCGCGCTTTCGACAAGGTGGAACTGCAACCCGGTGAAACAAAAACCATCAGCCTGACTATCAAAGCCAGCGACCTGGCCTTTGTGGGCAACGATGGTAAGTGGGTACTGGAACCGGGCGACTTCCGCATGCAGGCCGGCGACCAAACAGTCACCATCACCTGCACCGACGGTAAGAAGTGGGAGACTCCTAACATCTAAGCCGGCTGAGAAATAGACTGACTGATAACTTGACGAGTTGACAAGGAGGTGCACCGTAGCACCCTTGTCAACTCGTTCTTTTTGTCACCTCTTTTCAGAGCTTATATAGACCTCGGGTTCATTAACTGCTCCCCTTGTTTTCTCTTGACCTCGCCACCCTTTTCTCTTATTTCTCTTTTCCTCAAGAAGCAGACCGGAGAACCGGCACATTAGAACCAATTATGCACAAGATGCCATCTTGTGTTGCATAAGATGGCATCTTGTGCAGCACGAGTTGGCATCTTGTGCATCGTCCCTCCTAGTGCGGAGGGTGAAAGGGTTGTATCTGCCGCAGGGGCAGAATGAGTGCGGGGGAGGAGCGGAATGGGTGTGGGAGATGAAAAGGGTAAGTGTGGTGAGCGTGTGTCACTCGAAAATGCGTATGCGCTCACTGACGTCCTGAAACTCTTTGGCTTCCGGCTCCTCCAGCGGAAGGCCGAAAGGCATCTGTGCCACTAACTGCCAGGTGTGGGGCAAAGCCCAGGCGGCACGCACCTCGTCGTCTATCAGCGGATTGTAGTGTTGGAGGGAAGCCCCCAGCCCCATATCCTCCAGCATGGTCCAAACGGCAAATTGGTGCATGGCGGAGGTGTGCTGTGCCCATACCGGGAAGTTATCGCTGTAGAGAGGATAGTTCTTTTGGAGGGTTTCTATCACTTGATTGTCCTCGTAGAAAAGCACGGTGCCCCGGCCGGCAGCAAAGCTCCGGTCAATCTTTTCTACTGTTTTGGGGAAGGCGGTTTCCGGTACCAGCTTCTTCAGTACGCTTTTCACCAGCTCCCACAGCTTGCGGTGGTGCTCGCCCAGCAAGAGAACGATGCGGGTGGACTGAGAGTTGAAGGCGGAGGGAACGTGTTTTACGGCTTGCCGGATGGCATGGATGATTTCTTCGTCAAGTGTCAGGGAATCACTGCAAAGGGAGTAGTAGCTGCGGCGATGTTGCATCGCCTCTTCAAATGTTCTTCTTTTCATAAGTTCAAGGTTTTTATGAAAAGAAGAACACGCAGAGGGGGAAGGTTGTTCGGATGCGCTGAAAATATCTCCGGAACTTATTGTATATGAGTTGCTCAGACGTTCAGCTTCAGCATCTCTTCTATATAGTCGCGATTGTTGCTCAGGCGGGGAATCTTGTGCTGTCCGCCCAGCTTGCCTTTCGCATCTAACCAGTCGTGGAAAAGATTCTTTCTGGCCACAATGATTTCCAAGGGTTGCAGGGCTAGGTCGTTTTGGCGCTTGGCTTCGTAGTCAGAGTTAACCTCCTGCAGGGTAGTGTCCAGAATCTTGGCGAAGCGTGCCAGGTCGTCCGGCATCTGCGCAAATTCCACCAGCCATTGGTGACGGCACTTAGCGTTGGCATCCATGAAGACGGGAGCGGCAGAGTAGTCCAGCACCTTGGCGCCGGTTTCGGCACACGCTTTGGCCAGTCCTTTCTCGGCGTTATCAACAATAAGTTCTTCGCCGAAGGCGTTGATGAAGTGTTTGGTTCGTCCGGTGATAATGAACTTATAAGGGTCACGGGAGGTGAACTTTACAGTGTCGCCAATCATGTAACGCCACAGGCCGGATGAGGTTGAAATGACCATGGCATAGTTCTTGCCCAGTTCAATCTCCTCCAGACAACAGATGCGGGGGTGTTCAGACTCGAGGTCCTCCATCGGGATAAACTCATAGAAGACGCCGTAGTCAATCATCAGCAACATGGAGAGGTCGTTCGGGTCGTTCTGGATACCAAAGAAACCCTCGCTGGCATTGTATGTCTCCACATAGCGCATCTTGCTGCTTCGGATAATCTCTTTATACTGCTCGCGGTACGGAGTGAATGCCACACCTCCGTGGAAGAAGACTTCCAGGTTGGGCCATACCTCCTCCAGTCCCTGCTTACCGGTCTTCTCTAAGACGTGTTTAATGAGTACCAGCATCCAGGAAGGTACACCCGAGAGGTTGGATACATTGGCGCCGATGGTTTCATTGGCAATGGCCTCCATCTTCGGTTCAAAATGTTCCATCAAAGCGGTCTGCTTACTGGGCACACGAATCAGATTAACAGCAGAGGGGATGTTTTCTATCAGGATGGCGGAAAGGTCACCTACCAGACTGTGGTTTGTGTTGAGGTTGGGCGCATGGCTACCTCCCAGAATCAGTCCCTTTCCGGAGAAGAAACGGCTCTCAGGATTCTGCCCTAGATAGATGGCAACAGCATCCTGTCCGCCTTTGTAGTGAGTGTCTTTCAGTGCTTCGCGGCTCACGGGGATAAACTTGCTCTTGTCGTTGGTAGTTCCTGAAGACTTGGCAAACCAACGAATCTCCGAGGGCCACAGCAGGTTCTGTTCACCGGCACGCAGGCGAGCCACATAGGGCTTCACTTCTTCATAAGTCTGGATGGGTACCCGTTGCTTGAAATCTTCATACGTGCGGATGGAGGCGTAGTCATATTTCTTGCCCCACTCGGTGTTGGCAGCCAGCTTCACCAAACGCTGTAACACACTTGCCTGTAACTCGCCGGCATGGTCGGCGTAACGTTCAATCTTCTTTCTGCGAGGCGTAAAATATAACTTGTTGAGTAGTTTCGTTATGTTCATGCTTTAATGTAAATGCTAGTTTTGAAGCGCAAATTTAATCTTATTTATTCTCTTCTCTATCTTTTTTCTCTTTTTTTTCTACCTTTACGGCTTGATTAAGTGTTTATCCGGTGAGTGTGCCGAAGCTTTACTGGCCGTTTCGGAGAAATGGAACAGCAGTACAGCCGATTAGCACAGTCTACTTGTCATTACATCAGAACGAAGGAGAAAAGATATGAGAATAGGTATTCTGACTTCAGGGGGCGACTGCCCGGGCATCAATGCCACCATTCGTGGCGTGTGTAAAACAGCTATCAACCACTACGGCATGGAGGTAGTGGGCATCCATAGTGGCTTTCAGGGTCTGTTGACCAAAGAGGTGGAGCCGATAACCGACAAATCGCTCTCCGGCCTGTTAAACCTGGGCGGTACCATTTTGGGTACTTCGCGCGAGAAGCCTTTCAAGAAGAACGGCATCATTTCCGGCGTGAACAAACCGGCGCTGATAGAGGAAAACATCAAGGAGCTGGGCTTGGACTGCATTGTCTGTATCGGTGGAAACGGTACACAGAAGACGGCTGCCAAGCTCTCGGAAATGGGGCTGAACATTGTCTCTATTCCTAAGACGATTGATAATGACATTTGGGGAACCGACTTCTCTTTCGGGTTCGACACTGCCGTCAGCATTGCTACCGATGCCATCGACCGCCTGCACTCTACTGCCAGCTCGCACAAACGGGTTATGGTAATTGAAGTGATGGGGCACAAGGCCGGTTGGATAGCCCTCTACTCCGGTATGGCAGGGGGCGGAGATGTGATTCTGATTCCGGAAATTCCTTACAACATACGCAGCATCGGGAATACCATTCTCGACCGTCTGAAGAGAGGAAAGCCTTACTCCATTGTGGTGGTGGCTGAGGGCATTAAGACCGACGGGCGCAAACGGGCGGCAGAATACATTGCTCAGGAGATTGAATATGAAACCGGCATCGAGACCCGCGAAACAGTACTGGGCTATATCCAGCGCGGAGGCTCACCCACACCCTTCGACCGCAACCTCTCCACACGCATGGGTGGTCACGCAACTGAGCTGATTGCCAATAACCAGTTCGGGCGCATGGTAACGCTGCAGGGTGATGCCATAAGCTCCACTCCGCTGTCAGAAGTTGCCGGAAAATTGAAATTGGTAACTGAGGAACACGACTTAATCGTCCAGGGCAGACGGATGGGCATCTGCTTCGGGTAGGCTACTCTCCTGCTCCGGAGTAGCGGTGGCAGTCAAGGCTTCGGCAGCATGGTTCCGCTCTTTAGCCTCTTGAATGGCGGCCTGGAACTCTGCGTTTCCTCTTAGTTTCTTTAGAGCCACGCGGGCCGCGTTCTGTTGTGACTCTTTCTTGGAGTAACCCATGCCCTTACCGGCCGGAACTCCCTCGATGAGTGTCTCGGTGTAGAATACCGGATTGTAATCTTTGTCAAAGCGTTGCTCTATCAGCTCGAAAGATACCTCCATCTTATTCTTCTGACTCCACTCGATGAGGCGTGACTTGAAGTTTACCTCCTTGCGCGACATCTTGTCCAGGTCGATATACTTCTTGACGATGCGCTCTTCAATGAACAGCTTGCACCGCTCATAACCCTGATCCAAATAGATAGCACCGATAAAGGCCTCAAAAGCATTGCCATACATGTAGCTGTTGTGTGACGAAGAGCGGGTGGCATACTTTACCAACTTGTCCAGCCCGATTTCCACAGCCAACTTGTTCAACGATTCGCGTTGCACAATCTTAGAACGGGTGTTGGTCAGGAATCCTTCCCGACGTCCCTCAAAATGTTTGTAGACAATGTCGCCTACCACAGCATCCAGAATGGCATCGCCCAAAAACTCCAGCCGCTCGTTGTTCAGCGGACGCCCCTTCTCAGACCGGAGTGAGGTAGACTTATGCAACAATGCCTCCTGATACACCTTAATGTTGTGTGGCACAAAGCCAAGTATCCTATATAAACAAAGATAAGACTCCCTTTCCTTGCGGAAAAGAAGCCTTATCTTGTCTATTTGATTACGTAACACGACCAGTGATTATTCTGCGTACTTCTTGAAGATAACGCATGCGTTATGTCCACCAAAACCAAAGGTGTTGGACAAAGCAGCATTGATTTCACGCTTCTGTGCCTTGTTGAACGTGAAGTTCAGGGCATAGTCAATGTTCTCGTCGTTGTCTCCCTCTTCGTGATTGATAGTGGGAGGTACAATACCATTCTTAATAGCTAAAATGCTGGCGATGGATTCAACAGCACCGGCTGCACCCAGTAAGTGGCCTGTCATAGACTTGGTTGAGCTGATGTTCAACTCATAAGCATGC
Source organism: Bacteroides sp. (assembly GCA_017621035.1). GTDB lineage: Bacteria > Bacteroidota > Bacteroidia > Bacteroidales > Bacteroidaceae > Bacteroides. The sequence goes on from JAGATY010000061.1 coordinate 23,943, forward strand.
TGACCGAATACTTCCTTGATGGCCTTTGCCTCAGAGATGTCACCTACCGGAGTAGATGTACCGTGAACGTTGATGTAGTCAATCTCTTCCGGTTTCATCTCAGCATCTTCCAACGCATTCTGCATAACCAATTTGGCGCCCAAGCCCTCGGGGTGAGAAGCTGTCAGGTGGTGGGCATCGGCAGACATGCCTACGCCGGCCAACTCAGCATAAATCTTTGCTCCACGAGCCTTGGCGTGCTCCAACTCTTCCAGAATCAAGCAACCACCGCCTTCACCCATGATGAAGCCGTCGCGGCTGGCACTGAACGGACGAGAAGCTGTTTCAGGAGAATCGTTACGGGTAGACAATGCGTGCATGGCATTGAAACCGCCTACGCCGGCTGCTGCAATGGCAGCTTCCGAACCACCGGTTACCATAACGTTGGCCTTGCCCAAACGAATCAGGTTGAATGCATCGGCAATGGCATTGGTTGAAGTGGCGCAAGCTGAACATACCGAGTAGTTGGGGCCATGGAAACCGTACATGATAGAAATCTGTCCGGCTGCAATGTCCGAAATCATCTTGGGGATGAAGAACGGATTGAACTTGGGGCCTAACTCTTTGTGGAGTGCATAGCTGCTAACTTCCTCTTCAAATGTGCGAATACCACCGATTCCGGCGCCAAAAATGACACCTATTCTATTTAAATCTTCTTTCTCGACATCCAGACCGGCATCTTCCACAGCTTGCTTGGCTACGGCTACACCCAGCTGAGTGTAACGATCCATCTTGCGGGCTTCCTTGCGGTCGATATAATCGTTCGGGTTGAAGTTCTTTACTTCACACGCGAATTGTGTCTTGAAAAGCGATGCGTCAAACTGAGTAATAGGCCCTGCTCCACTAACTCCATTGACCAGATTTTCCCAAAACTCGGGAACGCTGTTGCCGATGGGGGTAATGGCGCCAAGGCCTGTTACTACAACTCTTTTTAATTCCATATCAACGATTGATGGATAAATTACTTAGCGTGTTCTTCGATGTAAGATACAGCATCACCTACAGTACCAATCTTTTCTGCTTGGTCATCAGGAATAGAAATGCCGAATTCTTTTTCGAATTCCATGATAAGTTCTACAGTGTCAAGAGAGTCTGCGCCCAGATCGTTAGTGAAGCTAGCTTCATTAGTTACTTCAGATTCCTCAACGCCCAACTTGTCGACGATGATAGCTTTTACTCTTGATGCAATTTCAGACATAACTTTAAGTTTTTAATTAATAAATAGTTTTCTTTCTTTCTTTTTGCGCTGCAAAGGAATGAATATTTCTCGGCTCCCGCAAATATTTAGCTAATTAAATGCAAAATTCTGCACACTTTTTGCCGTTTTGTGCATCCGCACACCTTTTGTCTAGGATTTTTTCTGCAAAAAATCTTTGTAATCAGGAATTATTCTGTATCTTTGTCACAGAAAAGGTCTCGGTATGTCTCAAATACCTCCTTTCTACCCCTCCTGAATATCTCCTACCTACCAACGCCGTATCAACTCCGTACCAACGCCGTATCAAGTCCGTTCCTATAGGAGCGAAGAAGAGGCGGGTGAGACATAGGGTGGATATGGGTGTGATTTCTCTCTTTATTCTATCTCTACTTGGAAGGCGAGGGCTTCACGACGCAGCGGATAGTCGCCACGCAATTTCTCAAACAGTTCGGGGTGTTGCTTCAGGGCATTGCTGTCACGACGTGGGTCATACATCTGCAGAAATGCTTCTGCTTGTGATGAGGCACGAAGATGTGTGACGGGAGGTGCTGGAGGCTCTATGTGATACTTAGCATCCACGTGGAAGAAGCGGCAGAGGGCATCCAGTGACATGCGGGTGGCGTTGGCCTTGCCGTCGGCAGAGTAGCCGGCAATATGTGGGGTAGCCAGGAAGGCACGTTGCAGCAGGGTGGGGTTGATGTCCGGCTCATTTTCCCAAACATCAATGATGGCTTCAGTTACCACACCTTTCTCTAACGCCTCCAGCAGGGCTTCTGTTTTCACCACCTCTCCGCGTGAAGTATTGATAAGTACCGGTCTCTTCTTCAGTGATTGGAAGAAGGCTTCGTCGGCCAGGTGAAAGGTCTTGAATTTTCCCTCTCTATGCAGGGGTACATGGAAGGTGAGGATGTCGCACTCCTCTGCCAAAGTCCTCAGGGAGTGGTAGGCGGCACTGCCCTCTTGCTCGGCGCGGGGCAGGTCGTTTTGCAGTACACGCATTCCAAGTGCTTGTGCCACTTTCACCACTTTACTGCCCACATTGCCTACCCCTATCACGCCAAGGGTCAGCTTGGAAAGTTCCATTCCTTTCAACTTTTGCAACAGCAGCAGGGAGGATTGCACGTATTGTGCTACCGATGCCGAGTTACATCCCGGTGCATTGGTCCAGCAGATGCCGGCCTGACGACAGTACTCCACGTCGATGTGGTCGAAACCAATGGTGGCTGTGGCAATGAAACGCACGTGGCTTCCCTCCAACAGCTGGCGGTTGCAGCAGGTACGGGTACGCACAATCAGGGCGTCGGCATCTTTCACCAGCTCGGGGGTGAATGCTTTGCCGGGGGCGTAAATCACCTCGTCGGCAATCTTTTCAATAGCCTCTTGGATGTAAGGAATCTTGTTGTCTACAATAACTTTCATGATACTCAGACTTCTGTATGATGAGGTGTTAGCGGTAAATCAGTGTGGAGAGGTTGTCGCGCGACAGCATCTCGTTGGCAACCTCCCGGAGCAGAGCCGGAGTGAGGGCTTCGATGCGCTTGCAGACTGCCTCAGCTGTTTCATATTTATGATAGTGCAGAAAGGTCTTGGCCATGCCCAGGGCGTTGTTTTCATTGTTGTCTCCTGCTACGCCTATCTGACCGATGAGTTGTTTCTTGGCAGCGGCCAACTGGGTGGGGGTCAGCGGTGCTTCACATAGGCGATGTAGTTCCCGATGTACCAGACGGAGGCAAAGCTCCACGTCGTCCGGGTCGCAGCCGAAGTAGATGCAGAAGGTGCCGGTGTCGGTGTAGGAGGTCAGGTTGGATTCCACATTGTAGACCAGTCCTCGCCGTTCGCGCAGAGCCACGTTCAGACGGCTGTTCATACCGGGTCCTCCCAACAGATTGTTCAGCAGATAGAGGGCTGTGCGGCGATCGTTGTGGGCATCGTAACCACGAGCACCAATCATGACGTGTGCCTGGTGAGTCTCTTTATTGACAATGCGCTCGGTGGGCAGATAGAGTGCCGGCGAGGTACGTTGGTGAGTCTGCGGACGGGCAGGAATGTCGGTCAGCAACTTTTCTGCCAGACGAACCACTTGACGCTTGAAGTCTAGATTCCCTTGTACGAAGAATATCATATTCTCCGGATGATAGAAGCGTTCGGTAAAAGAGATGGCATCTTCTGAGCGGAACCCTCTTAGCAGCTCCGGCTTGCCTAATATGTTGCGGCCCAGCGGATGGTTGGGGAAGATAAGCTCCTCGAAGTCGTCGAAAATCAGCTCTGCAGGATTGTCCTCATAGCTCTGAATCTCGTCGATGATGACCTCGGTCTCCTTCTCTATCTCGCGTTGCGGAAAGGTGGAGTGAAAACAGATGTCGGCCAGTAGCTCGAAAGCACGGGCAAAGTGCTCGCAGAGAAAGGCTGAGTAGACCACGGTCTCTTCTTTGTTGGTATAGGCATTCAGGTCGCCTCCCACGTTCTCCATCCGGTTGAGTATGTGCCATGCGCGACGTTTACGGGTACCTTTAAAGATAAGGTGTTCCACGAAGTGTGCCATTCCCTGTTCCTGCTCCTGCTCGTCGCGTGTTCCGGCATCCACGGCAAAGCCACAGTAGGCTACCGGTGAGGCAGACGGACGGTGGATAATGCGTAATCCGTTAGGCAGAGTGTGCAGGTTGCAAGGGGCTGCATTGGCTTCAGTTTTCTTCATTGCATGCATTGATAAAGTAGTTGAGGCAGCAAAAATACAACAAAACTTATTGCCGTTTATGGAAAATTGCAGATATTTGCATGTTGTAGTTTAAAACCCAAACTTAAAACTCAAAACAGTAAGAGACATGATAGCATCCATCCAAGAACTTCTGCAAAAAGAAGCACAAGCCGTTCTGAACATTCCCGTAACAGACGGATATGAGAAAGCAGTTGCCCTCATCGTGGAACAGGTTCACCGCAAAAAAGGTAAACTGGTGACGTCGGGCATGGGAAAGGCAGGACAGATTGCCATGAACATTGCCACTACCTTCTGCTCCACCGGCATCCCCTCAGTCTTCCTCCATCCCAGCGAAGCACAGCATGGCGATTTGGGCATCTTGCAGGAGAATGACTTGCTGCTCTTCATCTCCAACTCCGGTAAGACGCGCGAGATTGTGGAGCTTACCCGTCTGGCACACAACCTGAATCCGAATCTGAAGTTCATTGTCATCACCGGCAATCCGGACAGCCCGCTGGCCAAAGAGGCTACCGTATGCCTCAGCACCGGCAATCCGAAAGAGGTGTGTGCGCTGGGCATGACGCCTACCACCTCCACCACCGCCATGACTGTGATTGGAGACATCCTGGTTGTGCAGACCATGAAGCAGACACAGTTCACCATTGAAGAGTATTCAAAGCGCCATCACGGCGGATACCTGGGAGAGAAATCAAGAGAACTATGCGAAAAATAATAGGAATCGGGGAGACCATCCTCGACATCATCTTCCGCGACAAGCAACCCTCGGCTGCCGTACCCGGAGGCTCCGTCTTCAACGGCATCGTCTCACTGGGGCGTGTAGGTGTGCCGGTATGCTTCATCAGCGAGGTGGGTAACGACCACGTGGGTGAAATCATCCTGCAATGTATGCGCGACAACAACATCCCCACCGACCACATCAACGTCTTCCCCGACGGAAAGTCACCCGTGTCACTGGCCTTCCTTAACCAACAAAACGATGCAGAATACATCTTCTATAAAGATTACCCCAAGCAACGCCTGGACATCAACTATCCCGAAATAGAAGAAGACGACATCGTCATCATCAGCTCCTACTACGCCCTGAACCCCGTGTTGCGCGACAAGGTGGTCTACCTGCTGGAGCGAGCCAAAGAGAAGAAGGCCATCATCTACTACGACCCCAACTTCCGCTCCTCGCACAAAGATGAAGCCATCAAACTGGCCTCCACCATCATCGAGAACTTGGAGTATGCCGATATTGTCCGCGGCTCGAAAGAAGACTTCTTCTATATGTACGGCCTGCAAGAACCGGACCGCATCTATCGCGACAAAATCAAGTTCTACTGCCCTAACTTCCTCTGTACAGCCGGAGCAGAAAACATTGCACTGCGCACAGCCACCCTCAGCAAAGAGTACACGGCTGCGGCCGTGCAGACCGTCAGCACCATCGGAGCAGGCGACAACTTCAACGCAGGCATCCTCTTCGGATTGCTGAAGTACAATGTGCGTCACGACGACCTCCCCACGCTGGATGAGGCCACTTGGGACAAGATTGTAGCCAGCGGCATCAGTTTTGCCGGCGAAGTCTGCCAAAGCTTCCAAAACTCCGTCTCCCGCGAGTTTGCCGAAGCCCATCGCTACACACAACCCTGAGACACCTATTTATATATATAATAACAGCCCGCCTGCATCTCTTGCAAGCGGGCTGTTTCACTTTCTCAGACCCAAAATTTGTAAAGTCTTATTACTATTTGTGTTATTTTAGTAACTTATTGTATTCTAACACATTACCTGTTGGTTGCACATTGGCATGCAAAATGAGCCTCTTTTTGATGCAGAATGAGCCTCCTTTTGATGCAAAAAGAGCCTCCTTTTGCATGCCGATAAGGCTCGTTTTCTGTATTGTAAAATCTTGTTACCATCAAAAGGTGGCGCATATGGTGAGGAATGCGGGGAAAAAGATGTTGCGCCCTATAGTCTAAATCAGTAAGAGACGCTGACGGAGAGGCCGGCTTCGCGTACCAGTGCGGCAATGCGGTCCAGCTCCTCGTGGGTGGCTTTCTGCAGGGATTGCTCGGGAGTTTCGCGGTCGATGGTGTAAATCATCACCTGGCGTGGAGCAATCTGTTTGACGGTTTCCAGCCAGGGGAGCACATAGCGGTCGCCGGTGTTGTCCACCTCTTTGCCTGCTGACGTGCCTTTCAGGAACATGGTTTGGATGATGCAGTTGCCGTGGAAGGCTTTCATGCGCTCCACAATCTGTTCCAGCCGGTAGCTTCCGGTGGGGCGGTCTACGGCATGAATGTAGGCTTCGTCCACGGTGTCCAGCTTCAGAATGTTGTTATCCACCTTGTTGAGGGCGGCAAACACGTCGGGCTTGTGCAGGAAGGTGGAGTTGCTGAGTACGCTGACTTTGGCGTTGGGGAAGTAGCGGTCGCGCAGTGCCAGCGTGTCGTCCATGATGGCTGCAAAGTGTGGGTGTGCGGTAGGCTCTCCGTTGCCGGCAAAGGTGAGTACGTCGGGGGCGGGACCCTCTTGTTGCATCTGTTGCAGGCGGGCTTCCAGGGCGGTGCGTACCTCTTCGCGGGTGGGCATGGGTTGCTTGGGACGGAAGTCACGGTTGAAGCCGCACTCGCAATATACACAGTCGAACGTGCAAACCTTGCCATCGGCAGGCAACAGGTTGATGCCTAGCGATACGCCCAGCCGGCGGGAGTGCACGGGGCCGAAGATGGGAGAGGGATAGATTACTGTCATGATGTCGGTAGATGGTTGTGACGGCCTCGGTGGTTACTTCTCTGTCTTCGGGTAGTCGATGGTGTAGTGCAAGCCTCTGCTCTCTTTGCGCTCCATGGCCTGACGGGTGATGAGGTAGCCCACGTTAATCATGTTACGCAGCTCGCACAACTCGCGGGTGGCCTTGCTGCTCTTGAAGAGTTTCTCGGTCTCTTCATAGAGAATGTCCAGACGGTTCCAGGCACGGATGAGGCGGGTGTTGCTGCGGACGATGCCGACGTAGCACTCCATAATCTGGTTGACCTCTTTCATGCTTTGCGTGATGAGTACGCGCTCCTCGTTGCTGATGGCACCCTCATCATTCCATTCGGGAATGTCTTCATTGAAATCATACCGCTCAAATACGCTGAGTGAGTGTTGTGCGGCAGCTTCGGCATAGACAATAGCCTCGATGAGTGAGTTGGATGCCAGGCGGTTACCTCCGTGCAGACCGGTGCATGAGCACTCGCCGATGGCATACAGTCTGCGGATGCTGCTTTGACCATCTAAGTCAACCTTGATACCTCCGCACAGATAGTGGGCGGCAGGTGCAACGGGAATGTACTCTTTGGTGATGTCGATGCCGATGGAGAGGCATTTCTTATAGATGTTGGGGAAGTGGCGTTTGGTCTCTTCGGGGTCTTTGTGAGTGACGTCCAGGTAGACATGGTCTTCGCCACGATGTTTCATTTCATTGTCGATGGCACGGGCTACAATGTCGCGTGGTGCCAGCGAGAGGCGCGGGTCATACTTCTGCATGAACTCTTTACCATCTTTAGTCCGGAGCACACCGCCATAGCCACGCATGGCCTCTGTGATGAGGAACGACGGACGGTCACCCGGGTGATAGAGCGCTGTGGGGTGGAACTGGATGAACTCCATGTCCTTCACGGCTCCTTTGGCACGGTAAACCATGGCGATGCCGTCGCCAGTGGCAACCAGTGGATTGGTGGTGTGGCGGTAGACAGCCTCGCAGCCGCCGGTAGCCATGACCGTTACTTTGGAGAGGAAGGTATCCACCTGGCCGGTCTCTTCATTCAGCACGTAGGCACCAAAGCACTTGATTCCCGGCGTGTGGCGGGTAACAATGATGCCCATGTGATGCTGGGTAATGATTTCCACGGCATAATGGTTGGTCAGTACAGTGATGTTCGGGTGAGCCTTCACGGCGCGGATGAGGCTGGTTTGAATCTCAGCTCCCGTATTGTCCTTATGGTGCAAGATGCGGAACTCGCTGTGTCCGCCCTCTTTATGCAGGTCGAACTCGCCATCTTCTTTCTTGTCGAAGTTCACGCCCCACTTAATCAGTTCCTCAATCTGTGCAGGCGCTCCTTTTACTACTTTCTCCACGGCAGCGGGGTCACTAATCCAGTCGCCCGCAATCATGGTGTCTTCAATATGTTTTTCAAAATTGTCTACTTTGAGGTTGGTTACCGAAGCGATGCCGCCTTGTGCAAAGTATGTGTTGGCTTCTTCCAAACCGGCCTTGCAAATGAGGGCTACTGTTCCTTTGTGCGCTACTTTCAGCGCGAAGCTCATACCGGCCAATCCGGAGCCGATGACGAGAAAATCGAACTTTCTTACCATAAGAAATGATGTTTAGATGGCACAAAAGTATGAATAACTCTTGAAAAATCTAGCGAATGGATGAAAAATAATGATGACGGTATTATTTGAGAGGGCTTTGGCTATCTTAGGGGATGCCTTAACTAATCATACTGTGAAGGCAGTCGTGAAAAGAGGTGTTATAATGAGAGACAAGTTTATTTATAATTGTGTGCTTGGTATTACAACCGAAAATCTTTCATACCTTTGCATGAGGTTTAATTAGAGGATTAGTGTATGAAAGATTTAACCGATGTGAAGCTATTCAGTGAGAATGATTATAATGAATTGCTGCGACGGGCTGTCGCAGTAATTGAGACTTCGCGATTACAACTTGCAAAACAGTTGAACACAATCGTGATGTCTTCCTATTGGGAGATAGGCAAACTTCTGGATGAAAGAAAGGTGGATAGCAAATACGGTGATGGTATTGTAAAAAAGCTGTCGGTAGATTTGAAGGCTAAATACCCCGGCATGGGATTGTCTCCAAGAAATCTGTGGGACATGAAAAAATTCTACCTTCGTTATAATGGGGAAGATGCAAAACTGCGACAGGCCGTCGCAGTTTTACCCTGGAGCCATAATCTGCTGCTTATTTTCTTCTCTTCTGAGGAGCATAGCGGGCTATGTGACGAAGAAGAGAAGGAAAAGAGACCGAAAAGGAACTTCAAAGAAGCAGAAGGACTACTTTTTAAATAAAATCAAAAGGACTTCTTATAGCTTACGCCAAAAATCTGAAGATATGAATCGTATTTTTCATGCCCGTATCTTGATGGGGCACTATTTGTCACTTGTTTTGTTCACGGTTCTGGGGCTTTATGGGTTCCTGGAGCGTAATGCCCTCTGGGCTTTGGCCGGCATGTTGTTGCTGGTGCTGCTGATTGAACGGCTGATTCACACTACTTATACGCTGACAGCGCAGGGCACACTCGTGATAGACCGTGGGCGTTTCAGTAAGCAGAAGAGCATTCTGCTGACGGAAATCCACGGTGTGGAGCAGACCTCTTCTATGCGCATAGGAGGCCGGAGCCTGATGCACTGCGTGGTGCTGACTTACGGCAACAACTGTCACGAGGCACTGATACCGGTCAACGAAGAGGAGTTTATCAGCCAATTACAGAAAAGAAGAGCGACCCTCAGAAGCTCCACTTCAGAGCCAGTGTCGGATTGAGATACCAGCCGTCCATTACTGCAAAGTTGTTGCTGATTTCCCACTCCGTGCCGATGCTCAGCTTGAAGTCATCATCCACTTTCTCAAACTTGTTCAGGTTCACCCAAAACTGCGGCTCGGCCAGGAAGCAGAAGTCGTGTGCCTGCCCCTTGACATCAGTATGCTCTTCACGCCAGAAGTCGGCAAATCCGGTGAACGAATACTTTCCTTTTCCAAAGTGCAGATACCACGTACCTGTCAGCTGGAAGCTGTTGGGGGTGGGATTGCTGTGCAGATACTTATACATGGGTGAGATGCTGAATCCCTTGCTGAAGTCTTGGTTGTTCCACGTATAGGTTACACCCAGCAGGTAGGAGTCTTTGATGTAGTTCAGACCGCCGTCATACTCCACGTGGATGGAGACGGGGGCTTTCCAGAACTTCAGTTCACGGGCAATTTCCCAGTAGGCAGAGCTTACTTCATTGTTGGAGTAGTCCATGTCGACAAAGAAGAAGGTGCTACCCCACTTGTCGGGCTTGAACATCTCCACGGTGCTGGTCAGTCGCGGGCGAGTGTCCAGTTCGTCATACAGTGCCCGGCCAAAGTCATAGTGTAACTGAATGTTTTGTGCCATTGCCACGGTGGCAGCACAACAGAGAAAGAGTGCAAAGAGTATCTTTTTCATAAAGCAATAGAATTTATGGGTTGTTACCGGCCACAAAAATAGAACATTTCAGAGGATATTCCGGCCATTGCCTCCACTTTTTTCTCGCGCACTGTTGCATAAAGGGATGAGTGGGAAGATTACAGGTTATCATTTTGACACTTTGATTTCCCAACCGCCTGAGAATCGTTTATTTCAGTCCAAGAGGATAGTCGGTGCAGATTTTTGAAACGGGAAACGGCTATCTTGCAGACAGCCAACGCGGTATCGAAATATTGACAAAAATTCTAGCGCGAAAAAGTGAGAAAAACGGGCAGGAAAAGGCCGGTTTTTGCTCCGCACAAGTCCCGGCTTTCTTCCACACAAGTGTGGCATTTGCTCCACACTTGTGTCCACCGCGCTCCACACTTGTGCGGAACAAACGGTTTGCAAGCACAGTTTGCGGAAATTGCTTGCCTAAAGTGCATAATTTGTGAATATTGGATGTATATATGCAAAATATTCTGCATATGCATTCCTTTTCTTGCGTCTGTTTCTCCTAGAATGGGAATTTTGAAAACAGGGGCAGTAAGCAAAACGGATGCTTTCCCGCCAAAAGGAAAGCATCCGTCTGTATAAGGGTTTCAAAAAGAAAAAAGCAGTTATTTCACCTCCTCGCCTTTCAGTGTGGCAGAACTGCTCTCGGTGATGCGTACTGTGACGAAGTCGCCCACACGGTGTGTGCCACGGTCGAATACCACCACGCGGTTCTGCTCAGTGCGGCCAAAGAGCTGGTCGCGACTGCGTTTGCTTACGCCCTCTACCAGCACCTCATAGGTCTGACCCACGCAGCGAGCGTTGGCTTCTGCCGAAAGGCGGTTCTGCAAAGCAATGATTTCATTCAGTCGGCGTATCTTCACCTCTTCAGGCACATTGTCGGGCAGATGCTTGGAGGCGTGTGTGCCCGGTCGTTCGGAATACTTGAACATGAAGGCAGAGTCATACCCACACAGCTCCATCAGAGAGAGCGACTGGGCGTGGTCTTCTTCTGTCTCGCTGTGGAAACCTGAGAAGATGTCGGTGGAGAGGCCACAGTCCGGAATGATGCGCCGGATGGCTGCCACGCGCTCCAAGTACCACTCGCGGTCATACTTGCGATTCATCAGCTTCAGGATGCGTGAGCTTCCGCTCTGCACAGGCAGGTGGATGTGTCGGCACACGTTAGGTTCGTCGGCAATCACTTGCAGGGTCTCGTCACTCATGTCTTTCGGATGCGAGGTGGTAAAGCGTACTCTCATGCCGGGAACAGCTTGAGCCACGGTGCGAAGCAGTGTGGGGAAATTGATGATTGTGCCATCTTCGCGCTGGAAGCGGTAGGAGTTTACGTTCTGACCCAGCAGTGTTACCTCTTTGTACCCTTTCTGTTCCAGGTCTTTCACCTCGTTGAGGATGCTCTCTACATCGCGGCTGCGTTCACGGCCACGGGTGTAAGGTACAATGCAATAGGTGCAGAAGTTGTTGCAACCACGCATGATGGAGACAAATCCGGAGATGTGGTTACCGCAGATGCGTGAGGGGATTACGTCGCGGTAGGTCTCGGTGGTGGAGAGTTCTACGTTGATGGCTTTCTCGCCGGCCTCCACGGCTGCAATCAGTTCAGGCAGGGTGAGATAGGCGTCAGGGCCTACCACCAAGTCCACGTGGTGATTGGCAATCAGGTCATCTTTCACGCGCTCGGCCATGCAACCTAGTACACCGACAATCAGTTTGGGACGTTTTTTCTGCTTCAGCGAGTGGAAAAACTCCAGTCGGTTAAGAATCTTCTGCTCGGCATTGTCGCGTATGGAGCAGGTATTCATGAACACGGCATCGGCCTCTTCCAACGTTTCGGCCATCTCATAACCCGCCATCTGCATGATGGAGGCAATCACCTCGCTGTCAGCTACATTCATCTGGCAGCCGTAGGTTTCGATAAAGAGTTTCTTGCTCTCTTCAGCAGTTGCGGATTTAAAGTCCGCTTCTGTTTTTTCTTTCATTTTGCAGTCTTTGTATAAAGGGTTGATAATCTATTTAGACTCTGTTTTGATTTTCTTCCAAAAGGTTTTTATCAGCTTCTTTGAAGTTCCTTTTTGGTCTCTTTCCCTCTTCTTTCTCGTCGCATAGCTTGCTATGCTCCTCAGAAGAGAAGAAAAATATCCTCGAAAAGGCTACTTAAAAGAATGCAGAAATAAAATCAAAACATACTCTTATCGGGTGCGAAGATAAGGCTTTATCTGTTACAGTGTGATGCAAAACCTGAGAAAAATATGTTCCTTAGCAGTATTTTATATTGTCACTTCTAATAAATGTTAAGTGTGTGAACATTTCTAACGCAACTGTTTGGCCGTTAAAAGAATAATGCTGACTTTTGCTAGCGAAAGAAACATTAGATTTTTTCATAGTTAAGGTTTAGGTTAAAGAATGAAAGGGTAGCTGTGAAGCTGCCCTTTCATTTTTCCCTCCCGTTTGTTTGGCGGTTAGCAGATAAATGCCGTACTTTGGGCAGAAATCATTCAGAAGGCTGTTTATGGAAGACTTTTATGGTGTCTTGTTTATGGTGGTCGCCATTCTGTTCAGCGTGGTAAGTAAGCTGAACAAGAAGAAAGAAGAGACAGAAGAACCTTTCCCTTTGGAGTCGGAAGACAATATAGAAGAGGAGGAACTGATGTTTGAAGAGATTGTGCAACCTCAAGAAACACCTCAGCCGCAGCCATTCTACACCCCCACACAACCGGAAACCAAACGTCCGTCGACTCCACCTGTTGCCACTAAAGTAGCGGCACTTAAGAAGGACGACCCTACCCCAGCTGATCACACCGCAGAGCGTGAACCGGAGGAATATGCCATTCACAATGCGGAAGAGGCTCGCAAAGCCATCATCTGGGGAGAAATCCTGCAAAGGAAATACACGTGAGCAGTTGACAATGGACAGTTGATAATTGACAGTTGACAATTGATAGTAGAGAGTTGATAGTTAACAGCTTTAACTGAAGAGATTAAGTAAGGAAACTTAAATAACATAATTATAAAAGAACGAACAAATGGCATTCAACTACATTTCAGCAGCAGAAGCTGCCAGCCTGATTAAACATGGCTACAACGTAGGCCTTAGCGGGTTTACCCCTGCCGGTACAGCCAAGGCCGTTACTGCCGAACTGGCAAAAATTGCAGAAGCAGAACACGCCAAAGGAAACCCTTTCCAGGTAGGTATCTTTACCGGAGCCTCTACAGGTGATTCATGTGACGGCGTTCTCTCACGCGCAAAAGCAATCCGCTACCGTGCACCCTACACTACCAACCCTGACTTCCGCAAGGCGGTGAACAATGGTGAGATTGCATACAATGACATTCACCTCTCTCAAATGGCTCAAGAGGTGCGCTACGGATTTATGGGTAACGTGGACATTGCAGTGATTGAGGCCTGCGAAGTGACTGAAGATGGCAAAATCTATCTCACTGCTGCAGGAGGTATCTCACCTACCATTGCCCGACTGGCTCCGAAAATCATTATTGAACTGAATGCCGCACACAGCAAGGCTGCTATGGGTTTGCACGACGTGTACGAACCGCTTGACCCGCCCTGCCGCCGCGAAATCCCTATCTACAAGCCGAGTGACCGCATCGGTCTGCCCTACATACAAGTAGACCCGAAGAAGATTGTAGGCATTGTGGAGACCAACTGGCCCGATGAGGCACGCTCTTTCACTGCTCCCGACCCCGTTACTGACCAAATCGGTCAGCGTGTAGCAGACTTCTTGGCTGCTGACATGAAGCGTGGCATCATCCCTTCAACCTTCTTGCCGTTGCAATCCGGTGTGGGTAACATTGCCAACGCAGTGCTTGGTGCATTGGGACGCGACAAGACCATCCCTGCTTTCGAGATGTACACAGAAGTGTTGCAAGACGCTGTGGTAGACCTCATCCGTCAGGGCCGCGTGAAGTTCGGCAGTACCTGTTCACTCACTGTAACCAACCAGTGCTTGAATGGTATCTATGACGATATCGAGTTCTTTAAGGACAAGCTTGTGCTCCGTCCTTCAGAAATCTCTAACAATCCTGAAATTGTCCGCCGCTTAGGTATCATCTCTATCAATACCGCCATTGAGGCTGACATCTACGGTAATGTGAACTCAACCCACATTGGTGGAACTAAGATGATGAACGGTATCGGTGGTTCTGGTGACTTCACCCGCAACGCATACATCTCTATCTTCACCTGCCCGTCGGTAGCCAAAGAGGGAAAGATTAGTGCCATTGTACCGATGGTTTCTCACCACGACCACACAGAACACGACGTCAACATCATTGTGACTGAACAAGGTGTAGCTGACCTTCGTGGTAAAGGTCCTAAGGAACGTGCGCAAGCCATCATCGAGAACTGTGCACACCCTGACTACAAACAACTCCTGTGGGATTATCTCAAACTGACTGACGGTAAGTCACAGACTCCGCACGCTGTAAAAGCTGCTCTCGCCCTCCATGCAGAGCTGGCCAAGAGTGGTGACATGCGCAATGTGGACTGGGGACAGTTTAAGTAAGTGGAAAGTTGAAAGATGAGAGTTGAAAGTTACAACTCTCTAAAGCCCTTAAGGCTCTTGAACTCCTTAAGATCTTTAAGGACTTTAAACAACTCCATAAAAAAAGCTGCGAGATAGCTCGCAGCTTTTTTTATGGGTTACTCTTCCGTCCCCGGTAACGGGTTATCGTTACTGCCCGGGTCGGTTTGCTTGGTGCGCAGGGTAGTGTATGAACTGTAACCGGCACCATTCTTATTGATGGCATAAGCACGTACATAATAATAGGTGTATGCCTTCAGGCCGGAAGCGTTCACGGTGAAGCTGTTGTCGCTGTTCAGCGTGCCTGTGACGAAACCGTCACAGTTCTCCAGTGTCGGTTCACTGGTACTTTCACTCCAACAGAAACCTACTTCACTGATGGTCAGCACTTCACTACCATCTCCACCGTCGGCATTCACCTTACCGTACATGATGGCACTGGTGCTGTACACTGTGCTGTCCGGTACACTGATGCTGGTACTCGGTGTGGTAGTGCTGGAGGTGCGGAAAGTACTTGCCTGCCCGTAACCTGTACCCTTACTGTTGGTGGCGTAGGCCCGGATGTAGTAGAGTGTGCGGTATGTCAGTCCCGTCAACTCTGCCGTAAAGTTACTTTCGGTAGAGGTAGAGACAATCTTTGTCACGCCCTCGGCACCCACTTCCGGATTCACAATGCTGGTAGAGATGAGGAAACCACGCTCGGTAATCTCCAGTCCGCCATTGTCGCTGATGACAGCTCCCACACTGGCGTGGTCATCATAAGCTGTAACAGAGAGGTTAACCACTTCCGGCTCTTTGGTCAGCGCTGTGGTAAACTCTTCAGCGTAACTGTATGCTGTACCATTTTTATTAGTGGCGTAGGCACGCACGTAGTATTTCTGTCCTTTCTCCAGATTGCTCAGATTCACGGCAAAGTCGGCTGTGGTAGCCTCCGAGGCTATGCTTCCGTCGCAGTTATCCAGGGTAGGAGTAGAGAGACTCTTGCTCCAGCATATTCCGCGAGCCGTTACTTCACGTCCGCCGTCGCTACTGATGCTGGCGTTGATGGTGGCCGAGGTCTCACCCACGTTACTGATAGAGGCAATCTTCAGCGTGGCTGTGGTGGTACGGTTCAGGGTGAACTGTATCGGGTCGCTGTAGAAGGTACCGTCACGTGTCACAGCATAGGCTGTGGCATAGTAGGTAGCACCTTCACTCAGATTGCTGAGACTCACGCTGATGGCCTCGCCTTCACTGCTGTCGCTCGCCTTGCTGTCGCCCGTGGTAGGACGAGTGGCAAACATACTATAGCAGATACCCTTTTCAGTGATGGCAATCTCCTCACCCTCAGGAATGGTGATGCTGCTGGCCAACGTCACAGAAGTAACATCCAGGTTGGTGGTAGTAGGTATTGTAAGAGTTACCTCCTGCTTCTTCTCGGTAGTGAACTCCACAATGTTACTGTAGCCCGTACCCTTCTCATTGATGGCATAAGCACGCAAGTAGAACTTGGTGTTAGGCTCCAGGTTGTCGATGGTCTTCTGGAACGATGCTGTGTTACCGTCGGTTCCCATGGTAATCTTCAGGTTCTCAGTGGTGGGCACCAAGCTCTCTTCACTGTAGCAGAAGCCATACTCAGTTACTTTAAACCCGCAGTCGGTGGTGATGTTGGCAGCCACACTGGCAGCAAAGGCTGTGATGTTACTGCTTTCACACGTCAGCTGTGGAATCTTCAACTGCTCGGTGGTGAAGTAGATGGCCTCTCCGTAGCCGGTGCCTGCCTTGTTGGTGGCATAGGCACGAGCCACATATTGTGTATTGGCCTGCAATCCCTCGATGAGTGCTGTCAGGCTCTCTTCATCCTGGCGTACTACACGTTTCTTATCATAAATGGTGGGCTCTGATACACCATCTGTGTACACCTTATATACAAAGCCCCACTCATTGATGGTGCTACCGCCATCATCAGTAATGTCACTACTCAGTGTGACACTGGTCTCAGTGGGCGCATCGCCCCGTGTGCTGTTCAGTGTGGGGATGGCACTCTCCAATGTCTTGAAAGAGATGACTTCACCCTGAGCCACACTGCCGCCACTGCGTGCCGCAATGCAGAAGCTGTATGAGGTACCCAGTTGCAAACCGCTCAGGTAACAGGTGTATCGTCCTTCGCTGCTGTTGTCAGGAGTGGCTTCCATCTCAGTGGCGTCACTCAGGGTGGCTCCTTTGGAGAAGAGGAAGAACACCTCATAATCCGTGGTGCTGTTGGCATTTGCCACCACCGTACCCGACAAGCTGGCCTCGAAGCGCGTCACATCTGCCTCCTGCACAGTGTTACTCACCAGTGTAGGCATATAGCTCTGCGGCTCGTTGTTCTCTTCACAGCCGGTAGTCAGCCCTACCGTCATTAGCAAGAGAAGCGCTATTTTGGTTATTGTCTTGTTCATAGTCTAAAAAATAACTGTTATCAATGACCTTAAGGACTTTAAAGACCTTAAGAATCTTACCCCACTTAGAATACCAGACCGATGCCACCGGTCACTTCATGGTATGCGCCATTCACGGTGTGATAGCCGGCAGAGATGAGGAACTTGCCGAAGCGGAGAATACCTCCTACCTCAATGGCGGCTCCTGTGGGTGAGTTGTCTGTGTCTTTCACCGTGGTACCTGCCTCATACTCTTTGCCGTCGATGGTTACCGGAGCTGCCAGTTCATAAGCCAAAGTGCGGCTACCGTAACCGGCACCGGCATAGAGGTAGAGCTTACTGTTCAGCTGGCGGATATATCCGGCGGTAATACTCATGCGGGCATTCTCCTTCTTGCCCTCTGCATAGAATGGGGCACTGCCTGCGTCTGTACCGCTGATGATACCACTCTCGTTACACTCCAGGTCGCCACTGGCAGAGCCGAAATCACTGCGGAAGCCTACATAGAAGTAGTTCTTCTTGCGTCCGAAACCCAGCATGGCACCATAGGTTGTACTGTTCGGATTGTAGCCCAGCTGTACTAGTGCCAGTGTGGTCAGAGGAACTTTCGGCTTGATGGTACTCTCCAGTACAAAGGTGGGGCGCAACGTCTCGCCGGCACCCAGTGTCACTACTGTATCTTTCGGGAAGTAAGTCTCCTTCTCAATGCGGATGCTATACTCTTTGATGGCCATACGGTCACTGCGGAAGGGGGTAGTACCCACCTTTACGCTGTCGATGTAGACGTCAGCATTCTGTACCGGCAGTGAGAAGATTTCCATGTAACCGAACTTCGGCTTCAGCGTTACACTCTTGATGACCTGCTCGTCGGCCAGTGTAACTACGCCTGCATCGGCCTGATACATAGGAGCCTCCACGCGATAGGTGTGCTCACCCTTAGGCATGGTTGCAGAGAACAGACCGTTTTCAATAGGCACCTGCTCGTCGTCAATATACACATTGGCATTAGCCGGTTCGGGACGCAGTACAAAGAGCTGCATGTTATTCTCCACCACCGGTTTGTCCTCACGGTCACCCGTATTCAGCACCATCTCATATACAGTACCCTTTTCAATGATTTCAGGGTAGAAGTAGTTTCTTAAGATGCCCAACTCCTCGTGCAAGATAGAGATACGGCGTGCGCCACGTGGCACATAGAGCCAAATCTCACCTGTCCGGTTCTCGCGAGCCGTGATGCCCAACGCATCCGACTCAAACATCAAGTCCTTCACATTGGTTACAATACGTATCAAGGCACAGATTTCACCATTCTGATCCTTCTTCGGTGCTGTAACACGTGCCGTGATGTCCGTCTCCATGCGGCTGAACGATGCCACGGCTATTTTGCTTTGCTGAGCCAGTGCGGCAGGGCAACATACCATTGTTACCAGCATCGCCACCACCCAGCGTCTTATTGATTTATTTTTCATTACTATTTAGTTTAGCCTCCTCAACTCCCCCCGAGGGGGAGCTTATGGAAGCGGTTAATTTGGTTTCCCAACTCCTCCCCTTGCGGGAGGCAGGGAGGGACTTTTACTTCACAATCACTTTCTGTCCTTCCAGCAAATAGATGCCGTTGCCCAGTCCGCGTACCTCATTCTGACCCTCTTGTACCTCAATGGTGCGTACTGTCTGACCGCTCACGTTATAGATGTGGATGGTACGTGCCGCGTTGCTCTCAATGTAGAGCACACCGCCTCGTGCATACACCTTCACTGCCTGGTCAGGCATCAGAATGGTATCTTCAATACCGGTAATCTCACCATTGCCGCCGCCAATGGAGTAGTACAAAGGCCCACGTGTGCTGGCTGTGGTTACGTTGGTTTCCTTACTTACCAGATAGGCCTGGAAAGGATCTACTGCCGGTTCCCAATCTCCACCATCATTATAGTTCTTGATGAAGACACTACCATTTTTATAGGTCTTGTCATCTGCATAGTAATAGTTGTCCTCATTCAGTGCATAGATTGAGTCGTTCTTGAACAAAGATTCATAAGTGGGAACAAAGTCAAACTTAGTGCCTACGCTGCGTTTCAATGCACCCTCAGTCTTACTCAGCAATACACCGGCCTCATTATTGGCGGCAAAAGTCACATTACCACTGATGTTATACTCACTGGGATACTTGTTGTTGTTCGGCATGCAGATTAAATAAGGTGTGTGCGCCTTGATGGCAGTGGCAGCCTTGTAGTTACCATCTGTTCCTAACTCATACAGCCAATAGGGCAGTGCACCCTCTACATTACTGCCAAAGGGGGCAATGTAAATGGTATCATAAGTAGTCTTACCATTGTAGTAGTTATCTTTTACATAGTAAGTCTCTGTTACATCAAACGGCAGCACCAAAGTTTTCCAGCCACCGGCCTCTGCATAGCCACTCTCTGTATTGAAGTGTTTGGTATAGGTTACATGCTTAGCCTTAATGTCTTGGCTTTGGCTATAAGTAGAATAATAAGCACCATATTCAGGATTACTACCATTGGTACCTACTGTGTATTTATCAGTTAAGCCATTGTAAAAAATAGCATTTATGCCATCTGTTGAACTGACAGAACCGCCTTCTGGTAAAAATAGATTTCTAATACTTTTGAACTTATCTTTTGGAAATTGTTTGGTACTATTCCAGTAAACATCGTTAAGAGAACTCCAGACACCACTATCTTTAATATCTAATCCTGCATTAGGATTAATGATAAGCTTGTTAATAGAGGTATTTAAAAATGCCCATGTTCCAATATATTGAATAAAAGAAGGAATTATTACTGTTTCACTTTTACCTCCTCTAAATGTGAAATCTCCAATTTCATTTAGACTTTCAGGAAATGTAAGCTCTTTGATACAGTGTCCTTCAAAAGCATTATGCCCTATTTTTGTTAGGTTACTAGACCAAATTACTTTTTCAAGTGGGACGTTTGAAAATGCAGCCTCTCCAATACTTGTTAGAGTGTTGGGAAATATAATTTCTTTCAGGTTCTTAGCTGCATTCGCAAATGTACGATTTTCTATGGTTGTAAAGGTTGAATTGGAGAAGTCTAATTTGCTAATATTCAAGTTTTCACAATATTCAAATGCAATTCCACCAATTTCTGTTAAAAGTAGTCCATCTAAATTGATGTTAGTCAATCTTACGCAACTCCAAAAGGCTCCGTATTTTATGGCTGTAACTGTATTAGGAAGCTGAATAGATTCTAGATTTCTACAATCCCAAAAGGTGTTATTACTAATTGATGAGATTGTTGTTTTTGTTAAATCTACAGTTTTAAGGAAATCGCAATCTTCAAATGCATACTCTCCAATACTTTTAATAGATGCCGGAAGTGTAATTGTTGTTAAACTATCACAGTTCTGAAAAGCATAAGCAGCAATAGCTTCCGGTGCAGCTCCATCAGCTAACAAAATTTCTCTGATACTTGTGCCACCAAAACCTCCAAGTGTTTTCATTGACTTGGGGAAAGTGACACTTCTCAAATATTCACATCCGGCAAAGGCATTTTCTCCCAAAGTGGTGATACCTTCCTTCAGAATAACCTCTTCTAGACCAGAATCTTGGAAAGCTCCCTGTTCAATAGTCTGTATGCTACCGGAGATAGTCACAGATTTTAGTGATTTACAGCCATAAAAAGCATGGTATTGAATAGTCAATAAGCCGGAAGGGAAGGTGATGTCACTCAGCTTCTCACAACCGGAGAAAACTTCACGGCTGATATCACTCATATTAGCAGGTAAGTTGATACTTACAAGATCTTTACAATCCTTGAAAGCTCCTTCTGCAATAGTCATTACTAGTGAGGGAAGTTCTATTTCCTTCAAACCAGTGTTTGCAAAGGTATAGGAATTGATTGCCATCAACTTCTCAGGTAGAGTTATTTCTGTAAGGGCTGTACAGCCATAAAAAGCATTATTGCCAATGGTGTTCAATTCGGTAGATAAATTGATTTGATTCAGGGCTGAACAACCGCCAAAGGCATTATATTCTATGCTTGTAACACTATTGGGCACTGTGAAACTGGTTAAAGCTGTGCAGTTCTGAAATGTATAGCTAAGAATTTCTGTTATGCCTTCAGGCAAAGATATAGATTTCAATGAACTACATCCATTAAAGCATCTTCTACCAAGAGAAGTAACTGTTGCGGGAATGGAAAGTGTTGTTAGAGCTGAGCAACCTTCAAATGCGCTGGCTAAGTCGGTAAGATTTTCAGGCAGTGTAATAGAAGTTAATGCTGTGCAGTTCTGAAACATAAAGTAACTTAATTTTGTGATTCCAGCACCCAATGTTACATTGTTTAGTTTTGTACAATCTGCAAAAGTATAGCTATTGTATCCACTATATGCTAAATCTTCGTTCTGAATTTTATTCCTTGTATTTAAAGTAGAGGGGAGTGCAGCACTATTCAATTCGATACATCCTTGAAAAGTATAGTTTCCCATAAATTCTACTCCTTCGGGGATAGATACTGTGGTCAAACTAGTACAATCGCCAAAAGCTTTTGGGCCAATATACACCAATGCAGTAGGGAATGTAATCTCTTTCAGGCTTACGCAACGGGCAAAAGCAGCACATCCATAAGAAGATTTTTCGTCGTTAGCCGATTGTGTCATAGGAGACCCATAAAGTATGGCATTCCCATTCCCATCTGTAGCCCATGGGCCTTCACTTTCATTCCAGTAATACCATGAACCTATACTATACACATCCTTCGGCATCACAATTTTAGTCAAATTGGTCATGGCATAAAACATAAAGTCACCAATGACATTGTTTTGTGTGTAGTAACTGGTGGTTCCGGTTACATGATAGGCGTTTACTTTGTCTTCCACAATCTGCGCATTCTGTAGGTTCAGTACAGAGAGCTTTTCGCGCATGGACTTGATGGTAAGAATATCCAGGCCATTCAGCGGGCCGCTGATGGTAAGGTCTGTTACAGAGGTCAGATAGTCGGCCGGTAACTGGTCTTTCAAGGTTCCGGCAGTGGTTACTGTTACGCTGGTCTGTGCCTGCAAGTTTAGTGTACTTGCCAGCAACATGCAAACAGCCACGTAGAGATATTTATGTAGTTTCATATGTTATGATTTTAATAGTTACAAAATTATTCGTTGGCACCGGGGGTGGGGTTATCATCTGCTCCCGGTGCCGGCTTATCGCTGCTCTCGGTGGTGAAAGTTCTCTCACTACTGTAGCCTACGCCCTTGGCATTGATGGCATAAGCACGCACACGGTAGCGGGTGCTGCCTGTCAGGTTGGTCAGCTTGGTTGAGAAACTGTCGCTTTCACTGGTCACCACTATCTTGGTAGCGTTGTCCATAGTCAGCTCGGTACCGTTATCTACGGCATAGAGGAATCCCTTTTCGGTAATCTCCATGTTACCATTGTTATTGATTCCGCTGCTTACCCATGCGCTGGTAGCATAGATTTCAGTTACATTAGGATAATCCAACTTTGGCAAGCTGGTATGGTCGTGGTCACCGGGCAGAGGATTGTCTCCGGAAGCAGGTGGCAACTTGGCTGTGCGGAAGAATGTTCCTCCTCCTGCATGTCCATTTTTGTTTCTTGCGATAGCTAAAACCTGATACTCAGTATCTGGTTCTAGTCCCGTAATGGTTGCTGTTACGACATTACCTTCTCTTACACCGGGTTGTATTTTATCTTCTTCAGAACTATATGCAAGCTTCCAGTATAAGCTATGTTCTGTAAGCTCAGCACCTCCATCATTTATAATATCAAAGGTGAAAGTCAATGAATTATAAGTAGCCTCTGTGCAAGTCAAATTACCAACTTCCGGTGTCGTACTGGTACCCGTCTCAAACTGCAGTGCTCTGCTATATCCATAGCCGATACTATTCTTTGCATAGGCACGAATGCTGTACAAAGTACTGTAGCTCAGTCCTGTCAGCTTCAAGGTGAACTCGTCGGTAGTGGCATCACTGGGGAAGACGGTAGAGATGCCGTCACCTACACTGGGAGTCTCTGTCCAATCTTTGGGAACAACCACAAAGCCACGCTCGGTAATGGTCTCACCCTCACCACCGTAGTTGCTGATGTAGCTGGTGGCCATGGCGTTGTCATCACCAATCTCATAGATGTTCAGAGCCGTGAGCTGCGGTGCAGTGTGTTGTGCAGTGGTGAACTCGGCAATCTGACTGTAGTTGGTACCCTTGGCATTGGTGGCAAAGGAGCGTATGTAGTAGATGGTGCCGCCAGAGAGGCCATCTATGCTGGCGGTGATGTCGTTACCGGCATCGGTAGAGGTCAGCTTGGAGGCATTCTCCAGTGTAGGCTCAGAGAGGGTTCCGCTGTAGACGAATCCTTTCTCTGTGATGGCCAGACCACCGTTGCTGGCAATGGTGTGGCGAATCTTGGCACCAGTCTCTGTCAGGTCGTAGATTTCCGGCATACCGTCCAGTGAGGGGGTGAAGGTGCCTTCGGTGGTGAAGATAACGTCACTACTGTAGAAGGTACCGTCGCGGGTGATGGCATAGGCACGTGCATGGTAAGTGCTGTTCTCTGCCAGGCCGGTCAGTGAGGCTGCTACCTGTGTGGTGCTGCCACTGTTGTCCACAAGCTTGGTGCCGTTGCCGTCGATGTCAGGATTGGCTTGCTGCCCGTAGCAGATTCCCTGCTCGCTGATAGTGGTTCCCGCCGTGGTAGCCTTCAGCACGGTAACGGTAGCCGAAGAGGAGGTGAGGTCGGTCACAGTGGCCTGTGTCAAGGAGACTACCTGCTCGCTGTCGGTAGTAAGCTCAAGAGTCTCACTATAGCCGGTACCCTTCTCATTGATGGCATAGGCGCGGTAGTAGTACTTGGTATTGGCAGCCAGGCCGGTAAGCACTCCGGTGAAGCGGGTGTTGTTGCCGTCGGCCGTCACACTCTGGCTGTTGTCCACCGTCGGGCGGTTACTCTCACTGCTGTAAACAAAGCCATACTCGGTAGGCGTGAATCCATAGTCCTCGGTAACAGAGGCGGTCACGGTAGCTGCATAGGCACCCGGACTGCTTGCTGCATCGGCCACAACCACCGGCGTCATCAAGGGGGTGGTAGTGATGATGACAGACTCGCCATAGCCGGTACCGGCATCATTGGTCGCATAGGGGCGTACCAGGTAGCTGGTGTTAGCGCTAAGGCCTGAGAGTGAGGCACTGAAGTCATTGCCGCTACCGCTGGCATCGGCCGTCTCGCCTTCGCCTAGCATCGGGTCACCGGCATTCTCAATGTAGAGGGTGTAGATGAATCCCTTTACCGTGGGATCCACACCACCGTTGTCAATTACCGAAGCTGTCAGGGAGACAGTGCTCTCTGTCAGGCCGCTGCCGGTAGCCACACTCAGGGTGGGCACGGTAGCCTCTTCGGTGTCGAAGCTGTTGGTCTTGCCTTTGCTGACAGCCTTTCCGCTACGTGCAAAGATGCAGTAGTAGTAGGTCTGTCCGGGCTCCAGGTTGCTGACCGTGGCAGAGTAGTTGCTGCCGTCTCCCGAGGAGTTGGCCATTACTTCGCCGGCACCGGTCAGGCTGGCCGAGGTGGAATAGAAGAAGCCGACCTCCAACTGCTGGTTCTCGCTGTTGGGGTTTGCCACTACCGACCCTTGGAACGTGGCTCCCGAGCGTGTCAGCCCGGTGGCCGTGTTGGTGGTAAGGGTCGGCGCATAGCTCGCCGGCTCATCATTCGTCTCGCAGCCCAAGGCAAACAACAGCACACACAAATATGCACAGCAGTGGCTGACAAACCTCTTTGTGCATAGCTGATTGGTGTAGTGTTTTACCATAAGCAAAAAAGTATTTAAGTTATTAGTTGTCAGTTATTGGTTATTAGTTGTCAGTTATTAGGGCGCTAAGGACTCTAGAGACTTTAAGGACCTTAAAGACCTACCACCCTTGTCAACTCACCTCTTTATTCTTCATTCTTCATCATAAAAGAATTGCCAAAAGTACTCATTTTCCTACAAATACACCAAACATTTGTAGAGAAAAATCAAAAACTGTAAAGGAATGTTTTACAAGGAGAGGAACTTCAGTTAACCAGAATCGGCATAAGGCCTGAAAGGCCATAAGTCGAACTGATGTTTAGTCAGTATCCCTTTATGCTTCCACCGCGCAGGAAAGTGTATCATCAATCAACTTATTGATATTTGCCACACCCTCTTGGGGGTGTCTGAGGGCCTTTAAGGTGCTTCCCTCTCCGATATATCCTTCTATCTCATTTGATATTGCTTCGATATATATTGGATAAAGTACTGATATTCCAAGGAGATATCAAAGGAATATCGAACCAATATTGAATGGATAAGGGGAGGGCTTATGGGGAGTTGACAGTTGATAGTTGACAGTTGATAGTTGGTAGTTGATAGTTGACAGTTGATAGTTGATAGTTGGTAGTTGATAGTTGGTAGTTGATAGTTGACAGTTGATAGTTGATAGTTGACAGTTGATAGT
>JAGATY010000062.1 GCA_017621035.1 Bacteroides sp.
GATACAGAAAGAGTTATTTGAAGTTATGCAAAACGCAGAAGACCAAAACACTCTGTATATTGCTAATTCGTAACCCAATACATATTCAACTAAAAGGTCGTCATTCATTCTCAATAATTTAGACCTTTTTCGTAACTTCAAAGCGCAAAAATACGATTATTTTTTCACCTGACCTTGCTTTCTGTTTCGATTTTATCACCTAATCTGCCTGCCCTCCTGCCAATCCTTTTCCCGCACTGCCCACACTTCAATGCAGACTGATTGTCGAAAGCACTCTTGCAGAACCGTATTCAAACTCTTTGGAAGTCTGAAATGTAAACCGTTTTCGGAATCTTTATTTGCCTTTTTATGCACCTTGAAATACCTACTCATCTCCCCTCATTTGCCCACTCATCCCACATCATTTGTCCACTGATGTATGCTTAAAAGCCTTTTGTCGAAAAGAAGAAAGCCTTTCTTATGAAATTTAAAAGGCTTTCTTCTACTAAAAGAAAGGCTTTCTTTTGCCTAAAGAAAGCCTTTTAAGTTGAGATGAAAGGTGAAGTGTTCTAGAAACACTCCTGGAAGGGTGTAGGATGAGACGTAATTTGAGTGGAGATGAGAAGGAGTGTGAGGATGAGTGCAGAGTGAAGAATGGGGAGGAGGGAATAGGTGTGGTTGGCGATGAATTTGTTAGAATCTTCTACCAAGTTGCTCGTCTAATAGGAAAACAATGGCGAAAGAGTAGGAGAGGAAAGCTGACCGAATGCCCTATATATAATATGGTGTAACAGTTTTGTAACACCTTTGAAACATTTCTTTCAAACCTTTGACACAACTGCTTAATAAATCCGCTTTTCCTTTGCAAAGGATTTCAAAGGTGTGAACAGCCTATTGAAAAACCGAAAGTAATGTAGTAATTTTGTGATGTATAATTATAAATAAGGAGTATTATGGTAAAGTTTATCGAATCGGAGCTGGCTCTGCTGAAGAAAGAAATTGATGAGATGTGGACGCTTGTGTACAATCAGTTGGATCGTGCAGGCGAGGCAGTCCTCACTCTTGACCGCGAGTTGGCACAACAAGTGCTCGTCAGAGAGCGCAGAGTAAATGCTTTGGAACTGAAGATTGATAGCGATGTTGAGGATGTAATCGGCCTCTATAACCCCGTTGCCATCGATTTGCGCTTTGTGTTGGCTATGCTGAAAATCAATAGTAACCTGGAGCGATTGGGCGATTTTGCAGAAGGAATTGCACGTTTTGTACTTAATTGCAAGGAACCGGCGCTGGATGCCAATCTGGTGAAGGACCTTCGACTGGGTGAGATGATTCAACAAGTGCTCGATATGTTGCAGTTGGCCAAGCAGGCACTGGAGGAAGAGAATCAGGAACTGGCTACATCCGTCTTTGCCAAAGATGCTCTTGTGGACGAAATCAACGCCAATGCTACCACGGTGCTGGCTGCATACATGGGTAATCATCCCGATAGTGTGCTCTCATGCCTCAACTTGGTAGGTGTGTTCCGTAAGCTTGAGCGTGCCGGTGACCACATTACCAACATTGCCGAAGAGCTGGTCTTTTTTGTAGATGCAAAGGTTCTGAAGCATAGCGGCAAGACAGAAGAATAAGAATCGGTATAAAGGTAAAAGCGAAAGTTTTCAGCTGTAAATCCTGGATTTATAGAAATTTGTCATATATTTGTGCACAGAAAACGATTGCAACGAGGTTATTAAGGAGTTATTTGACCTATTTTCCAAAGTTTTTTTGAAAATATGTTATATGACATGCTTTTTGATTTGGCGCGTATGTAAAATAACCCTTATCTTTGCGTCGTTATCCTGAAAACAATCTTTTTACCTTAAAAAAACTAATACCTATTGAAAACTGAAAAGGGTGCTTTGTGAAAAGCGCTCTTTTTTTATGTGCGTATCGGAGGCAATTTGTATCTTTGCAACTGTTAATGAGTGCGGCACTGATGAGCAGAAACCGTACTACTGATTGGAAAACGGCCGTTTTCTGAGTCGAAAACAACCGTTTTCTGAACAGCAAAACAGTGTAAACTGATTACAGAATAATAACCAACTGATTACAGAACAATAAAAAACTAAGAAGCATTATGTTTTCCGGTATTGTAGAAGAATGTGCCGTATTGGTGGCCATTGAAAAGGAACAAGAGAACGTGCATTTCACCTTCAAGTGCAGCTTTGTGAACGAATTGAAGATAGACCAAAGCGTTTCGCATAACGGTGTATGCCTCACTGTG
The DNA here is from genome assembly GCA_017621035.1 of Bacteroides sp. Lineage (GTDB taxonomy): Bacteria > Bacteroidota > Bacteroidia > Bacteroidales > Bacteroidaceae > Bacteroides. The sequence continues at coordinate 2,243 of JAGATY010000062.1, forward strand.
GTGAAGATAGAGAATGATACATACGTGGTTACTGCCATGAAAGAAACCCTCGAACGATCCAATCTCGGCCTCTTGAAGGTGGGCGATGAGGTGAACGTAGAACGAAGCATGATGATGAATGGACGCTTGGACGGTCACATCGTGCAGGGACATGTGGACCAGACAGCCACTTGCATTGCCGTTGATGATGCCGAAGGAAGCTACTACTTCACCTTCCGATATGCTTTCGATGCCGCAATGGCTAAGCGTGGATACATCACTGTGGACAAGGGATCGGTTACTGTAAATGGAGTCAGCCTGACCGTATGTAATCCTACTGACGACACTTTCCAGGTGGCAATCATCCCTTATACCTTCGAGAATACTAATTTCCATGCCATTCAGGTGGGTACTGTTGTCAACCTTGAGTTCGACATAATCGGTAAGTATATCAGTAGAATGATTCAATATAAGTAAGTCGATAACCAAACAAACAACGATGGATTTCTTGCAATTAGCCGCATCAAGGCAAAGCGATCGGGCTTATGACATGAGTCGACCGGTCGAAAAAGAGAAGTTAGAGCGCATCTTAGAGGCAGCTCGTCTGTCACCATCTGCCTGTAATGCGCAACCTTGGAAGTTTGTAGTGGTGACTGATGCCGAACTTTCTGTACGTGTGGGTAAGGCTACGGCGGGACTTGGCATGAACAAATTCGCCAAAGATGCACCGGTTCATATACTGGTGGTGGAGGAATCGATGAACATTACCTCCTTCCTTGGGGCGAAGATAAAGGACAAGTATTTCCCACTGATTGACATTGGAATCGCAGCTGCCCACATCACACTGGCGGCCGAAAGCCTGGGGCTTGGCTCTTGCATCCTGGGTTGGTTCGACGAAAAGGAGATCAAAAAGCTCACCGGAATACCGGCCAACAAACGTCTGTTGCTGGATATTACCATTGGTTATCCGGTGAAAGAGAAGCGTAAAAAGTCACGCAAATCACCCGAAAAGGTCATCTCCTACAACAAGTACTGATTCTTTGAAGATTTCTGATACTGAATAGCACCTCTTGTATGTATAATTTTCACCTATTATATATATAAGAGGTGTTTCTTTTTAGTGGCAGATAGCGATGATGTGTCTGCCGTTTTGTTTCTACAAATCTTGCAGTAACAGGTGCTGTGCACTCTTGTAATAGGCGTTCCGAGTCTCCACCAGTGCCTTCCATTCTGCACTATATTCGTGTTCTCGGTCAATCTTAAACTCTTCCGAACCTAGTTTGTCTAATCGTTCGAGTACTACCCCTACGTTCAACTGAGCCAGATCCATGGAGGGCTGATAGGCAATGGATTCGCTTTTGGTGTCCGATATAACTTCATGCAAAAGGTTGGTATCCAGTAACAAACCTAACACACGGTGGGTTAGTCGGATGGGTATTTCGCACTCTTCAGAGAGAGACTCTGCCGTGTAAGGTGCTTCATTGCGGTGGAATCGTTTGCAGATTCTGGACATGACAAGGATGGAAACGAAGTCACGATATCGTCGACTGATGTTCCGTGTGTCGGTGTCGAAGCTGTAGTTACGCAGATTCTGTCCCGCATAGGTCAGTGTTGCGCCAAACAGGCAGATGGTCCAAGATACCTGCAGCCAGAGTAGCAGTAACGGCAAGGCGGCAAAACTACCGTAGATGGCGTTGTAGCGGGCTACCCACACTTGGCCGCTGATGTACAACATCTGAAATGCCTGATAGGCTGTTCCGGCCAACACTCCGGCAATGAAAGCGTGTTTCAACTTCACCTTCGTATTGGGCATAAACACGTAAAGAGCTGTAAACATGCACCATGTAAAGGCGAATGGAACCAGTCTGACCAGGAATTTTCCCACCGGTGCCAGCAGGGTGAATGCCTCCATATGTTTCACCATGGTAGTCATGAAGATGGACAAACCGCCTGAAATCACCATCAAGATAGGCATCAGAAGCAGCATGGAAAAGTAGTCCGTCACCATTCGGTACATGCTTCGTCCCTTCTTCACCTGCCAAATGCTGTTGAAGGTTATCTCCATGTTGTTAATCAGGTTGAGCACCGTCCACAACAACATAATCAGACCTACGCCAATGAAGATGCCGTTCTTCGTCTCTGAAAGATAAGTGTTTACGAATCCAAGCATGTAGCTGACGGCTTCTGTCTGTCCGGCCATGGCCTCATTGACCTGCTGCTCCACCAAGTGGTCGAACCCAAAACCGCGAGCAATGGCAAACAATACCGCCAACATGGGTACGATGGCCAGCAACGTGCTGTACGTCAGAGCCGAAGCTTTGGTAACAATGCGGTCTTGTGTGAAGCGGGTGATGCAGAGGTAACAGGTCTTGATAATGGTGTAGAGCGAGAAGGTTGTCTTCGTCACCTCATCCTCCGTGATGCGCCAAATGTCATACGTGAGGAATTTCCAGAGTCGTTTCAGTTGCTGATTCATAACTGCCAAGGATTTATGAAAGGAATACAGCCGGCCTATAAGCCGGGTTCTGTCTCTTACCAAGTAAGCCGTCTGTCATTTATCTGAGCCACATGTCACCATGGTGCTTTAGCGGTCTACCCTCCGACGTGGGGCGAGCAACCCTCGTTTGTGTCGGTTTACATGACCTTACAACCCTCCAGACGCACGGCCTTTGTGTCGCCACAAAGCCGGTAGGCTCTTACCCTACCTTCTCACCCTTACTGCACCCGAGGGCACAGCGGTTATTTTCTTCTGCGTTACTTTACCCTTGCGGACAACTTTCTGTTAGGAAGGGAGGCGCTCTGTGTTGCCCGGACTTTCCTCATACACCCTGCGGTGCAAGCGACAGACCGGCCGACTGTATTTCCACGGGCAAAGGTACAAACTTTTTTCGGAATACGCGGAATCGGTACTCGTTATTGCACCGATGCAGACTCTTACTGTCTATTTCTTGTAATGAATGATTACTAAATTGCTACTCTCTCTATCTCTCTCCAAAGGTGGAATGCCTACTCATCCTACATCAGTCGTTATATGATGTGGCATCAGTCATTATTTCATCCTACATCAGTCGTTATTTCATCTCTACCCCGTCAGAAGGTGTTCTGAGGCGGGTGACGCTAAAATTTTGTCTGTAATGATATTTTGTATAAGATGAGGGTAAGAACAGAATGCCCGGAAGGGGGTAGAAGGTGGGGATGGATAAAAGGGGTGGTTAGTGTCGCTTTCACACCGGTTGGGGCTATGATTTATACTATAAGTAGTTAAATCTGAAAATAATTAAGCATGTATGTTACATTATTTAGAAATTATTTGTAGCTTTGCTAGCATTAAGTTTAACTCTAATAACATCTGATAAGAACAATGAAAAAGTATGCAAGTTTATTGGCGCTGCTCTGTATGGTGCCGTTTCTGACAATCGCTTCACCGGCAGGTGACCGTAACATTCCCGATGAGGTGAAACAGCTCAACGACAAAGTGAAACAACAGTATGCACCGGACAAGCGTGTGGCACTGTTCAACATCGACTATTCCTTCTCCGGAAAGAACGTTATGTTGCGAGGTACTACCACTGTTCCGCAAGCCAAAGAAGACTTGCTGGCCGGACTGAAGGAGAAGGGTTACACGGTGATGGACTGTGTAGAGGTGCTTCCCAACGAATCGCAACTGAAAGGCAAGACCTACGGTGTGGTAAACGTGTCGGTTTGTAACCTGCGTGTTGACCCCGATTTCTCTGCCGAAATGACCACTCAGGCACTGATGGGTATGCCCGTGAGAGTGCTTGAACGTGACGGATGGTACCATGTTCAGACTCCCGATAACTACATCGCTTGGGTTCATCGCGTAGGTATCCACCCCATGACGAAGGAAGAAGTATCAGCCTGGAACCAGGCAGAAAAGGTTGTGGTGACGGCTCACTACGGCTTTGTCTACAGCGAACCTAACCTGAAGTCACAAACCGTTACTGATGTGGTGGCCGGTAACCGCCTGAAATATGAGGGCAAGAAAGGCTCCTTCTATCAGGTATCTTATCCCGATGGCCGTACAGGCTACATCCAAAAGAGTATCTCCATGCCCGAAAAGCAGTGGAGAGCGCAACTGAAACAGGATGCGGCCAGCATTATCAAGACTGCCCACACACTGCTGGGCGTTCCCTATCTGTGGGCCGGAACCTCTTCGAAGGGCATCGACTGTAGCGGCTTTATGCGCACAACTCTCTATTTGCACGACATCATCATTCCGCGTGATGCCTCTCAACAGGCTTACGAAGGCGAACACATCGATATTGCACCCGACTTCAGCAACCTGCAACCCGGTGACCTCATCTTCTTCGGTCGCAAGGCAACTGCCGAAAGAAAGGAACGTGTGGTGCATGTAGGTATGTATATCGGTAACAAACGCTTCATCCACTCTCAGGGCGATGTGCGCGTCAATAGCTTCGACCCTGCCGATGAACTGTTCGATGAGTACAACCTCGGCCGTCTGCTCTTTGCAGCCCGCATCCTTCCGCACATCAATCAGGGAGACCCCGATTTGAACACAACCGCTACCAATCCGTACTTCAACTGGTAAAAAGGTAGTGATTCCAAGTACAATGAAAATGTTATTCATTTAAATATATTTATACTATGCAGAACCGTAGAGATTTTTTAAAGACGGCCGCATTTGCCGCACTTGGCTCAGGTGTAGCCCTTAACAGTATGCTGACATCGTGCAGCAACGCACCCGCATCAGTCAACGTTAATACCAAAACAGGCCTTGGTGCTAAGATGAAGTTGAAGTTCTTCCCTTACGAACTGAAGCTCCGTCACGTATTTACCGTGGCTACCAATACTCGTACCACCACACAAGGCGTACAGGTGGAGATTGAATACGACGGCATCACCGGTTATGGTGAAGCATCCATGCCTCCTTATCTGCAGAAAGAGTTGGGTACACTGGAGAGTGTGCAGGCATTTTTGGCTAAGGTGCAAGGCATCATTGGAGACTTCGACCCCTTCCAGATGGAGGAGTTACTGACACACATCGACACCCTGTCTGAAAGTGATGCAGCAGCAAAGGCAGCCGTAGACATCGCATTGCACGACTTGGTTGGTAAGCTTTTGGGCGCTCCCTGGTACAAAATCTGGGGCTTGAATCCGGAAAAGACACCCAACACAACCTTTACCATCGGTATCGATACACCCGACGTGGTTCGTGCCAAGACCAAAGAGTGTGCAGACCAATTCAACATCTTGAAGGTTAAGTTGGGACGTGACAATGACAAAGAGATGATTGAAACCATCCGTTCTGTAACCAACCTCCCCATTGCCATCGATGCTAACCAGGGATGGAAGGATAAGAAGTATGCTCTCGATATGATACATTGGCTGAAAGAAAAAGGCATCGTAATGATTGAACAGCCCATGCCGAAGACACAAATTGACGACATTGCCTGGGTTACTGAGCACAGTCCGCTGCCCGTATTTGCCGATGAGTCAATACAACGTTTGAAAGATGTTGCCAAACTGAAGGGAGTATTCTCGGGCATCAACATCAAGCTGATGAAGTGCACCGGTATGCGTGAAGGCTACAAGATGCTGCAATTAGCCCGTGCATTGGATATGAAGGTGATGGTTGGATGTATGACAGAAACCTCTTGTGCTATCTCTGCAGCGGCTCAATTCTCACCTGCAGTTGACTTTGCTGACCTTGATGGTGCTCTGCTTATTGCCAACGACCGCTTCAAAGGTATGGAAGTAGTGAAGGGTAAGATTACTCTTAATGACCAACCCGGTCTGGGCTTGACACTGCTCTAATATATATATAATAGGTGTAGGGATGTCACTGATGTGGCATCCCTATTTCACTTTCGGCAAGAGAGTCTCCGTAACGCTTCCTTTCAGCGAAGCATCGGTTGCCGATGAATCAATGAATCAACGCTTTTAGTTAACTTCAAAAATAAATATCAAATGAAGAAATTGTTATACGCAGTGGCCGTGGTATTGTGTGCTTCAGCCTGTACAAACAAACAAGAGAGTAAATCTTACAGCTGGGAAGAAGACCTTCATCAGCGACTTCTGACAGACTTCCGCCTCTCAGAAGCACAAGTTAAGAAGTACATCCAGAAGTACATTCCGGACGTGACTGACGAACAAATGAGACAATGGGAAGCAGAAAAGTCCTTGGAGTGCATGGAGCTGGATGGCGAGAAACGTTACTTCCGCAATGCCGGTCCTAACTTGTTCCGCATCGATTCGGCCTGTGCCAACATCTTGTTGGAGAAGGTTGGCTTGCCCGAAAGTAAGAGTGATGAGGCAAACATGGAGAATCTTCCGGAAATCATCAATGCAGTGAAGAAGGATGGCAAACCCATCGTTGCCCCTAAACGCATGCGCATTACCTATACACTGACTGTAGATACCAATGCTGTGCCGGCCGGAGAACTCATCCGCTGCTGGTTACCATACCCGAGAGCAGACCATCCGAGACAGACAGATGTTAAGTTTATCTCTGCCAGTGAGGAGAAATATACCTTCTCGCCTGCCGATTGCCGTCACAGCACTCTCTATATGGAGAAGCGTGCAGTGGCCGGTCAACCCACCGTCTTCTCTGAGACATTTGAGTTTACCTCTAATGGTGAGTGGCATAACCTGAAGCCTGAAGACATCCAACCGTACGACACAACTACAGCCCTCTATAAAGAGTACACGGCCGAGCGCGAGAAACATATCATCTTCTCTCCCCGCTTGCGTGAACTGGCTGCCAAACTGACAGCCGGCGAAACCAACCCCTTGCTGAAGGCACGTCGTATCTTTAAGTGGATCAATGATAACTTCCCTTGGGCTTCGGCACGTGAGTACTCCACCATCGACAACATTCCTGAGTATGTGCTTGCCAACAATCATGGCGATTGTGGCCAGGTAAGTTTGCTCTTCATCACCCTTTGTCGCATCTCCGGAATACCTGCACACTTCCAGAGTGGCTTCATGGTACACCCCAATGCGTGGAATTTGCATGACTGGGCGCAGGTCTATTTCGAAGGCATTGGCTGGGTACCTGTAGACCAATCGTTTGGTATGCCGACCTATGCACGCAACAGTGATGAGGAGTGGTTCTTCTTGGGTGGTATCGACTCATGGCGTCTGATTGTGAACAAGGACTATGGTATGCCGCTCTTCCCCGAAAAGAAATATCCACGTAGTGAAACTGTTGACTTCCAGCGTGGTGAAGTAGAGTGGGAGGGGGGTAACCTCTACTTCCCGAAGTGGGACTATGATATGGATATCGAGTACCTGAATTGATAGCTGTGTGACAATAAAGTCACCTCCTTTGTAGTGTCAATTTCTGCCAATCGTGGCATGAGTGGTGCTGATGGTGACTATATAATATATATAAGGTGTAGGGCAATGTCTCTGATGAGGCGTTGCCCTATCTCTTTATGTGGTTTTAAGTGCTCATCTATCTCTTCGTATGGTTGCTTGGTAATGTTTTGTTTGTCAGGGGTGTGTTCCGCACTTGTGTGGAGCGTATTCCACACTTGTACGGAGTACGCTCCACACTTGTGTCCAGCACGCTCCACACTTGTGTGGAATAAACGCCTATCAAGCACCCGTTTTTTCCCTCTTTTTTGTAGCCTGAATCTTTGTCACTCTTTTAACAATTGGCAAGTCTGTATAAATGCTAAATTGGCAGTTGCTGCCGTTAACCGCCGTTAAGCCCCAAAACTTCACTGTTAAAAGAGAAGAAAAAAGTGTGACAAGCGAAAGAAGTGAATGATTTTTGTCGTTATTTTAACGTCAGAATGTTAAAGATAAATCGAAAATTAACAATTGAATTAGTAAATATGAAGCGTATGAAACAGACAGCAAAGATTATCCTGGGCACAGCAGCAGTAGTAGCTCTTAGTGCCGGAGTAGCCGGATTTACTTCCTATAAAATGAGTGAACCTCAGGAACAGAAAGAGGTGAGTTTTGAAAACGTGTTTGAAACTTCCGGCATGCACATGGCATCGTATAGCGGAGTGTCGTCGCAACCTGTCGATTTGACAAAGGCTGCCGAAAGCTCTGTTAATGCCGTTGTACACATTCGTGCCACACAAGCCTCCAAAGTTCAGGAGGTGGAAGTGCGCGACCCATTCTCTGATTTCTTTGGTGACTTCTTCGGTCAACGGGGAGGTGGTACCCAGAAACGTCAGATTCAAACACCTGAACGTCGTGGATATGGCTCCGGTGTAATCATCTCTAAGGATGGCTACATCGTTACCAATAACCATGTGGTGGCAGGTGCCGATGAAATTACCGTGAAGTTGAATGATGAACGAGAACTGAAAGGACGCATCATCGGTACCGACCCGGCTACCGACTTGGCCTTGATTAAGATTGAGGGAGAAGACTTCCCGACCATTCCGGTGGGTGACTCTGATGCCCTCAAATTGGGAGAGTGGGTGCTTGCAGTTGGTAACCCGTTCAACCTCAACTCTACGGTTACTGCCGGTATTGTCAGTGCTAAGGCTCGTGCCATCGGTTCCGAAACCCCAAGCGGCCAGGCTGCAACCATCCAATCGTTCATTCAAACCGATGCCGCCATTAACCAGGGAAACAGTGGTGGTGCGCTGGTCAATGTCAATGGCGAGCTGGTAGGTATCAACGCCATGCTCTACTCACCCACGGGTGCTTACAGTGGTTATGGCTTTGCCATTCCTACCACCATCATGAAGAAGGTTGTTGCAGACCTGAAGGAGTACGGTGCTGTGCAACGTGCATTGCTGGGCATCACTTGCAACACCTTGGGTACTGACCTGCGTATGAATGAAGAGGAGACAAAGCAGGTGAAGGAACTGATTGAGAAACTGGGCGTGAACGAAGGCGTTTATGTGAAAGATGTGGTAGAAGGTGGCTCATCTGCAGGTGTCTTGAAGCCGGAGGATGTCATCGTTGGCATCAACAACAAGAAGATTGCTAAGTTTACCGACTTGCAGGAAGCTCTTCAGCAGTATCGCCCGGGTGATAAGATCAATGTGAAAATTATCCGCGACAAGAAGGAACAAACCGTTCAAATAACTTTGAAGAATGAGCAAGGAACTACCAAAGTGCTGAAGGATGCTGACATGGAAATCCTCGGTGCAGCCTTCAAGCCAATAACAACCGAACAGAAAAAGCAACTGAATCTTGGCTACGGTTTGCAGGTAACGGCTGTAACCAAAGGTAAGATGGCAGATGCCGGAATCCGCAAAGGTTTCATCATTCTGAAGGCTAATGGTCAATCCATCAAGAGTGTAGAAGACCTGGAAACCGTTATGAAAGCAGCCTCCAAGTCTACCGAACCGGTGCTTTGGATTTCCGGTGTGTTCCCTTCAAATAAGAAAGGATACTATACGGTTGACTTGACTCAGGAATAAGATTTCAGATTTAAAATTTCTGATTTCTGATTTTAGATTTCAGATTTCTGAGTTGAGATTAACTTGACCGAGTTCTACAGACACGGGTTACATGAATAAGACGCGAAATGATTGTTTTCATGTAATCCGTGTTTGTTTTGCCTGCTCGCTAACTCAAAAACTTAAAATGTTACAGACTTTATGATTTAAAATCTTTCTTTTAAATGAGTCTAAACCCAATATTTTGTTGTACCTTTGCGCACTAA
>JAGATY010000063.1 GCA_017621035.1 Bacteroides sp.
AGGTTACTCAGCTTTGGAATAACTTGGCATTACGTTGGTTTTTGCTGGCATTCCTCCAAAAATCAGAATTTCACAAAACCTCTGTCTGCCAATTATTTTGCCCCAAATTTCTCAATTCAACGAATTATATGTAACTTTGCAAAACAAAGCATAAACATTTTCACTATGACAGAAATCAGAAACGAGGAAAGCATCGAAAAAAAGAGCTTAAACTTCATTGAACAGATAGTAGAAAACGACCTAAAAGAGGGTAAAAACGGAGGAAAGGTTCAAACACGATTCCCGCCTGAGCCAAACGGCTATTTGCACATCGGACACGCCAAAGCCATCTGCATGGACTTCGGCATGGCAGCCAAACATGGCGGTGTGTGTAACTTGCGTTTCGACGATACCAACCCGACAAAGGAAGACGTTGAGTATGTGGAAGCCATCAAGGAAGACATTCAATGGCTTGGATACCAATGGGGTAACGAATATTATGCCTCTGACTACTTCCAACAGTTGTGGGACTTTGCCATCCGTCTGATTGAAGAGGGCAAGGCATATATCGACGAACAGACCAGTGAGCAGATTGCAGCACAGAAAGGCACTCCGACTCAGGCCGGAACAGACAGTCCTTATCGAAACCGTCCCATCGAGGAAAACCTGCAGTTGTTCAAGAAGATGAATACAGGAGAAATAGAAGAAGGCGCTATGGTATTGCGTGCAAAGATAGACATGGCAAGCCCCAACATGCACTTCCGTGACCCCATCATCTACCGTGTGGTAAAGCATCCGCACCACCGTACCGGAACCACTTGGAAAGCTTACCCCATGTATGACTTCGCTCACGGACAGAGTGACTACTTTGAAGGGGTGACTCACTCACTCTGTACCCTGGAATTTGTACCTCATCGCCCCCTCTACGATCTGTTTGTGGACTGGGTAAAAGAGGGTAAAGACCTGGACGACAACCGCCCTCGTCAGTACGAATTCAACAAGTTGAACCTCAGCTATACACTCATGAGTAAGCGTAACCTGCTCATCTTGGTGAAGGAAGGGCTGGTAAATGGTTGGGACGACCCCCGTATGCCGACCATCTGTGGTTTCCGTCGTCGTGGCTATTCTCCCAAATCAATTCATAAATTCATCGATAAGATTGGCTATACCACCTACGATGCGTTGAACGAATTTGCCCTGTTGGAGAGTGCCGTTCGCGAAGATTTGAACGAACGTGCTACCCGTGTATCGGCCGTACTGAACCCCGTGAAGTGCATCATTACCAACTATCCGGAAGGTCAGGTGGAGGAAATGGAGGCCATCAATAACCCCGAACGTCCGGAAGAAGGCACACACACTATTGAATTCAGTCGAGAATTGTGGATTGAACGCGATGACTTTATGGAGGACGCTCCTAAGAAATATTTCCGCATGACCCCCGGTCAGGAGGTACGATTGAAGAGTGCATACATCGTGAAGTGCACCGGATGTAAGAAAAACGAGGCAGGCGAAGTGGAGGAAGTGTACTGTGAATATGACCCCGAAAGCAAGAGCGGATTGCCCGGAGCTAACCGTAAAGTGAAGGGAACTATCCATTGGTTAAGCTGCAATCACTGCTTGAAGGCAGAAGTACGCCTCTACGACCGCTTGTGGAAGGTGGAAAATCCGCGCGACGAACTGGCTGCCATTCGTGAAGAGAAGCAGTGTGATGCCTTGGAAGCAATGAAGGAAATCATCAATCCCGACTCATTGCATGTGCTTGACAACTGCTACATCGAGAAGTTTGCAGCCGGCATGGCACCACTTACCTACCTACAGTTCCAACGTATCGGATACTTCAATGTGGACAAAGACTCTACTGCAGAGAAGCTCGTATTCAACCGAACCGTGGGTCTGAAGGACACTTGGGGTAAGATAAACAAGTAATCATTCCCCATCGACACCCTTCAAAAGTTACATCAAATAAACTCTAATCTACAAAAAGAGTATGAAAAAGAAGAATTTCCTGACAGATAAAGAACGGGAAATGGTAGAGCTGACCGAATCTTACGAGTCAGCTCTATCTGCCAACAAACCGCTCTATATGGATGCAGATGACCTGGCTGATTTGGCTGATTGGTACGCTATGCATCTGCAAAAGGAGAAGGCAATGCAAGTAGTAGAGTACGGATTGAAGATTCATCCGAACAACACGACCTTGTTTGTGGAGCAAGCATACCTCTATCTCGATGATCAAGAACGCGATAAAGCGAAAGAGATTCTTGCATCCATCAAGGAAGAAACCTCAGAAGCAATCATTCTGAAAGCCAATATTCTGATGGGTGAAGGCCACGAAGAGGCGGCAGAAGAACTACTCAATAACCTGACAAGTGAGGAAGATTTGGGCAACATCATCGACATCGTCTACATGTATATGGACATGGATCAACCCCAAAAAGCCTTAGATTGGCTGGTTCGTGGAGAAGCTTTGTACGGAGAAAATGAGAACATCTTAGGATTAAGTGCCGATTGTTTCTACGCATTACAGGACTTCGATAAGGCTATCAATCTGTTTAACAAGATGATAGATAACAACCCATATTCCACCTCTGCATGGATGGGGCTGGCACGATGCCACTTCGACATGGGAGATTATGAGAAGGTACTCGAGGACTGTGACTATGCATTGGTGGCAGACGATGAGTTTGCAGAGGCATACATCATGCGCGGACAGGTGTACGCAGAGCTAGACAATGAAGAAGCAGCCATCAATGACTACAAGAAAGCCATCAGCCTGAAGGCGATTCCGGAGAACATCGTCGACACATTCATCGGTATCAATCGCACTCGTCAAAGCAAATGGGAAGAGGGATATGAGCACCTGAGTCGTGCCATCGCTCTCAGTAGTTCCAAGGGTGACGAAGACCCACTCTCCCTTTATAGCATCCACATCAATGCTGCCGTCTGCCTAATGAATATGAATCAAAAGCAGAAAGCTCTGGAGCATTGTCAACTTGCTAGCGAACTCGTCCCAGAAGAGATTGGTGCCTATATGCTACAAGGTCGTATCCATATCGAACTGGATGAGTTTGAAAAAGGTCTTAAGTGCTGGGCTAAAGCCTTGAGATATGCACCCTATCCCGCTACTTGGTACGAAATAGGTATCTATAGTATGGAGTTAGGAATGCTCGAAAATGCCCAAAAAGCCTTTGAACGTGTAGCAGATATGGATAGCTCCTATGAAGATGTGAACGAGCGACTGGCTGCCGTATGTCTACTGAGAAGTGATAAAGAGGGCTTTTTAAGATACAACCTCCGCTGCCACAACCCCATTCCGGAGGAGGAATTACAACGGTTCGAAAGCTTTTATGAGAGCAATGACATGAAACAACTGAGCGAGATACTGAAACACATATTAAAGAAAAATTAAACTCACTGACTGACAAATGGAATCTGCAGAACTCATTAAATGGGTATTAGAGAACCTCAATTACTGGGTTGTCACCCTATTTATGGCCATTGAAAGCTCATTCATTCCCTTCCCATCAGAGGTAGTTGTACCACCTGCTGCATGGAAAGCTATGGGTGATGAGAGCATGAACATCTTCTTGGTGGTTGTTTTTGCCACTATCGGAGCCGATTTGGGTGCCCTTGTAAACTACTATTTGGCCAAATGGTTGGGACGACCTATCGTGTACAAGTTTGCCAACAGCAGGTTTGGGCACATGTGTCTCATCAACGAAGAGAGCGTTCGTCATGCAGAAGAATACTTTCGGAAGCATGGTGCAGCCTCTACTTTCTTCGGCCGATTGATACCCGCAGTGCGACAACTAATCAGTATTCCTGCCGGATTGGCCGGTATGAAGATGGGATCATTCCTGCTCTATACCACACTGGGTGCAGGCATTTGGAACATCATTTTGGCCACAATTGGATACCTGATTTACCGCTTTACAGACATCAAAACTACCAACGACGTCTATGTATTGGCCACCAAGTATAGCCATGAGATTGGCTATGTAATTATTGCAGTGGTAATCATCGTCATTGCAATCCTTATTTATAAAGGTGTGAAGAAGAAATAAAAGGCAATCCTTATTCGTAGAAGAAGCCCCGGCATCGCTTGATGTCCGGGGCTTCTTTATTTCTCATTGCTTGTTCCAGTAAAAAGGTGCAACTACATCACGTAGTCGCACCTCCGCTGACATTGCTCATCACAATGTCACATAAACTTGTCTTGTTAATTTTCCCAACAAACTGGGAAGGTTTTGCAAAGTATAATTTTACATTCAATCGGTTCCGCATTTATTAACCTTTTTATCTTATTTCCAGAATCAATGATTCACGAGGAGCCATTTTGAGCGGTTGTTCAAAGCTTACAGTCTTGCCGGTAAGCACATCTTTTGCACTCTTGGTATCCTTCAGAATCTCCTTATAGTAGTGCAGCGGAATGGTTGTTTCTGCATCGGTACCGTTCAAGATTACGAATACAGTCTCACCTTGGTACTGGCGAGCATAGGCATAAACACCATGCTGTACCATAAATTGTACCATACTTCCCTTAGCAATCACCTCGTTGCCCTTACGCCAGTTGAGGATGGTCTTAAAGAAGTTATACGACTCGTTCTGCAGTTTGCTGCGACCTTCTGCCGTAAATGCGTTATCCTTATCGCCACTCCATCCACCGGGGAAGTCTTTTCTCACGTAACCATCACTCTTCTGTTTCACACCGTTCATCATCACCTCTGTACCATAGTAGAGTTGCGGAATGCGACGAGTGGTCAGCAAGATGGTAGAAGCCTGCTTCAAGACGGCCAAGTTGTTGCCTTCGCCCAAGAAGCGGTCTGTATCATGATTCTCGATGAATGCCAATACTGAAGCCGGATTGGGATAGAGATAGTCGTACACGAAGTTGCCATAAATACGATCCAGACCCTTGAACCAAGTCTCTGTCTGCTCACCTTTGGCGATGTTCATCTTGTCGAAGAAGCTGAAGTCCATCACTGTTTTCAGGTTACTGTTCTTCGGTGCAGACAGCTTACTGTCCTTCTGCCACCAAGCTGTATAGGCAGGTTCTGTCACCCAGGTCTCACCTACGGTGTTGTAGTTGGGATATTCGCTATTCAACTCTGCCATCCATTGGCTCATACCGTCGTAGTCTGCATAGGGATAGGTATCCATACGAATGCCATCGATGTTGGCATATTCAATCCACCAGAAGCTGTTCTGGATGAGGTAACGAAGCACGTGAGGGTTTTTCTGATTCAAGTCAGGCATGGTCGGAACAAACCATCCGTCGTTCATCTGGTCGAAGTCATACTGTGAGGTATAGGGGTCGACGTGTGATGTCAACTTGAATGATGTCTGCACAAAGTTGTTCTTGTGGTCAGAGTTATTGAACCAATCCTTGCTAGGCATATCCTTAATCCATACGTGTTCCACACCGCAATGGTTGAAAATCATGTCCATCACAATCTTGATTCCGCGCTTGTGGCAATCCTCAATGAGTTGTTTGTACTCATCGTTGGTACCAAAACGAGGGTCCACACGGTAATAGTCAGTGGTTGCATAGCCGTGGTAAGAGCCACCTTGCATGTTGTTTTCCAGCACCGGAGTGAACCAAATGGCGGTTACACCGAGGTCAGAAAAGTAATCCAAGTGCTGAGAGATACCTGCCAAGTCACCACCATGACGGGCATTGGGGTCTTCGCGATTCACTTTGTATTCCGAAAGTCCGGCCACTTGGTCGTTGTCGGGATTGCCGTTGGCAAAGCGGTCAGGCATCAGCAGATAGAGTGCATCCGATGCATCGAAGCCTTTGTGCTCACATCCCTTCATGGCACGTTCCTTCAACTCATACTCTTTCACAATCTTTTTCTTCTTGCCTTCGCTGAAGGTAAGCGTTACTTTTCCGGGTTTTACATCCTCGGCCAAGGTCAGATAGACCAGCAGATAGTTGGGGCTTTCCAGCTTCACAACGCTGCTCAGGCTTACTCCGGGATAGTCAACGGTAACGTTGGCGTTGGCAATGTTTTCCCCATAAACCATCAATTGCAGTTCCGGATTCTGCATGCCGGCATACCAAAACGGGGGGTCAATCTTATTCACATTCATTGCTGCGAATGTTCCGAGTGAGAGCAATAAGGCTCCCAACAGAGATAATGTTTTTCTCATTGTATTGTTTACTGTTAATGTTATTGGGTGCTAAGGTAAGAAAAAAGCAGTAAACAAGCAACAGTTTGCGGAACATATATATATAATAGGTGGATGCAAACGTTTACGAGAGTGCATCTCCTTTTCCGGAACTTCCCATTCGGGGAACTCCTCTACCGAAAGAGAAATGAAGTGCCGGAGTCTGTTTCATCCGAGCCGATTCATTGAAATATCCAAACAAAGGCTTAACTGAAGGCAAAGTGCGTCAGAATAGCTTCTGAAGGGGGGTGGAGATGAAATAACGACTGATGTAGGATCAGTCGTTATATGATGTCACATCAGTCGTTATCTGATGTGGCTTCAGTCGTTATTAGGGCTTGAGAGAGGAGCCGGAAAGGTTGTTTTTTGATAACTATTCTGTACAAGTGCTTCTACCTGAAGCTATCTCTTCCGAGGTCATTTGGTACGTAAGATGGAAAGGATTTCTTCATAATCCGGCTCTTCCGTCACCTCCGGCATCAGCTTAGCATACTTCACCAGTCCGTCTTTACCAATCACCACCACGGCTCGTGCCAGCAAGCCGGCAAGCGGACCGTCGGCCATACGAACACCATAGGCTTCGTCGAAGTCGGAGTATCGGAAGTCGGAAAGCGTAATCAAATCCTTGATTCCTTCGGCCGTACAGAAGCGTGCGTGGGCAAACGGAAGGTCTTTGGAAATGGCCAAAACCACGGTGGAAGGCATCTTGGCAGCCAGTTGATTGAACTTTCGGACGGTGAGGGCGCACACCTTTGTGTCCAAACTGGGGAATATGTTCAGCACCACATTGCGGCCTGAAAGTTGGTGCAGACTGAAAAGGGTGAGGTCGGAACGTACTAACTCAAAATCGGGAGCGACCACTCCAGGCTTGATAAACTCTCCGATGACACGCACCGGTCGGCCTTTAAATTTCACTATTGACATAATTCTGATGTTTTGGTTACACCTATTAAAACAAATAAACAGCAGTTTGGTTTGAGAAATTGTTTTGAAATGATTTTGATTAGAACACAGAGACATAGAGATACAGAGTTATTGAGTTAAAGATTAAATTATCCTCTGTGGCTTTGTGCCTCTGTGTTTATAAAAATAAAATCCAAGCGGATTCTAAGACGGGAAGCAAGAAGATGATTGCAAGATTTTTCCCTCCTCCGCATTGGTCGGAAGTTCATTTTAGTTTATCTTTGCGGCTGTTTAACGATGGGAAGAGCACAGAAACGGCCTCCCACTATTACTAACCTAAAAACAACGTAAGATTATGGCCATGCAGAATTGGTTCGAGTGTAAGATAACTTTCCAGAAAACAATGGAAAACGGTATGGAAAAGAAGGTAACAGAGCTTTACTTGGTGGATGCCATCAACTTTACTGAAGCTGAAGCACGCATCACCGAGGAGATGAGACCCTTCATCAATGGAGAATTTCTGGTGGCAGACATTAAGCGCGCCAACTACAGCGAGTTGTTCTTCTCTGACGAAGAGGCTGCCGACCGTTGGTTTAAGTGCAAGCTTTCGTTCATCACGCTCGACGAAAAAAGTGGTGCAGAAAAGAAGACCTCCACACAAGTGTTGGTACAAGCTGCCGACTTGAGGGATGCCGTAAAGAAGCTGGATGAGGGAATGAAAGGCACCATGGCCGACTATGTGATTGCCAGCGTAAGCGAAACAACCATCATGGACGTCTATCCCTATAGTGCAGAAGAAAAGGAATAAGGGATTTACAATTTAGCTATTTACGATTTATGATTTCTGATTTATGATTTATGATTTCGGATTTATGATTTATGATGGAAGGTTGTAAATCGTCCAATCGTAAATTGTAAATCGTCCAATCGTAAATCAGAAAACGATGAGTTATCAACCGTAAAACGATGAGTTGTAAATTGTAAATCGTCCAATTGTAAATCACAAATCGTTCAATCGTAAATCAATCAGCTTGATGATTAAGGATAAGATAGCAGCCATTGTCCGCACCTTGCCGGCAACAACAAGGCTGGTTGCGGTATCGAAATATCATCCCGACGAAGCCATCCTGGAGGCATACGATGCTGGCCAACGGGTGTTTGGGGAGAGCAAAGTGCAAGAGTTGGTGGGAAAACATGACCGACTGCCCTCTGACGTAGAATGGCACTTCATTGGCCATCTGCAAACCAATAAGGTGAAGTACATCGTACCGTTCATTGCACTTATCCACAGCATCGACTCCTTTAAGCTACTGGCGGAGGTGGACAAGCAGGCAAGCAAAATCAATCGACGAGTAAACTGCCTGCTTCAGTTGCACGTGGCACAAGAGGAGAGCAAGTTTGGATTTACGCCTCAAGAGTGTCGCGAAATGCTTGCTGAAGGTGAGTGGAAACAACTCAGGAACGTACGCATCTGCGGAGTGATGGGAATGGCCACCAATACCGACGACGACGAACAAATCATGCATGAGTTTTGTTTATTGAGTGAGTTCTTCAAAGAGTGCCAATCCACATGGTTCAAAGAGGAAGACAGCTTCCGGGAGTTATCCATGGGAATGTCCGACGACTATCCGTTGGCCGTACAAGCAGGCAGCACACTGATACGGGTGGGAAGCAGCATCTTCGGAGAACGCGACTATTCACGTTGACAAGCAATCGGGATAAGGATACGGACAACTACCGAATCGGACATCTCCGATTGTCGGTCAGTAAACCATTAACCCTTAAAACCTATCCTTATCATGACCACAGACCTGACCACCCGCTTTGCCGGACTAACGCTGGAAAATCCCATCATTGTAAGTAGTAGCGGACTTACCGATAGTGCTGAAAAGAACCGAAAACTCTCCGAAGCAGGAGTCGGAGCACTGGTACTTAAGTCTCTGTTTGAAGAACAAATCCTGATGGAAGCCTATTGGCAAGGAGATGCCAACCTATATCCAGAAGGTAGTGACTACTTGGTGGAGTACATCCGCGAACATCGATTGGAGGAGTATCTGCAACTGATTCGGGAAAGCAAACTCACTTGTAGCTGTCCGGTGATAGCCAGCATCAACTGCTATCGTACGAGCGATTGGATTGACTTTGCCACTCGCATCGAACAAGCCGGAGCCGATGCCCTGGAGGTAAACATTCTGGCACTGCAAACAGACCTCCATTATTCATACGGAAGCTTTGAGCAAAGGCACATCGACTTACTTGCCAACCTGCGTAAAGTGCTCCACATCCCCATCATCATGAAGCTTGGAAACAACTTCACCAATCCTATTTCCCTCATCAATCAGCTCTATGCCAATGGAGCAAACGGAGTGGTACTGTTCAACCGAAGCTACAGACCTGACATCAACATCGAGAAACTCAC
Organism: Bacteroides sp.; assembly: GCA_017621035.1. Taxonomy (GTDB): domain Bacteria; phylum Bacteroidota; class Bacteroidia; order Bacteroidales; family Bacteroidaceae; genus Bacteroides. The sequence continues at coordinate 9,473 of JAGATY010000063.1, forward strand.
CCAAACCGCCGGCGAAGTATTCAGCAACGAAAGCGAGTTGAGCGAGGTTTTGCGTTGGATTGGCATTGCATCAAGTGCCGTCAGCAGGATGGATTATGCAGCCTCAGGAGGCATTCATAGTGCAGAAGGAATGATAAAAGCCATACTTGCAGGAGCTTCGGCAGTGGAGATTTGCAGTGCTTTGTACCTCCATTCGAGCAGTTTCATCGGCCAATGCCTGCAGTTCTTGCGTGGATGGATGGAGCGTCAAGGCATGAAGAACATTGCTCAATTCAAAGGCTTGCTGAACAATCGCGACCTGAAAGGCATCAATACCTTCGAGCGTGTACAGTTCCTTAAGTACTTTTCATCCAGAAAATAGGGTGGAAAAGTAGATTTGATAAGGGCCAGAAACGAAGAAGAAGCGTATCAAATATAGGGCTCCAAGCCTAAAACATCTACAACTTATTGATGATGCCGCCAGCAATCAAGGTCTATTTTTATCGTCCAGCATCTCAAAGCATGAGTTTTTGCTGATGAATTCGGGCACCAAGTCCTTCATGGCAGCCACAATCTTCATCTGATCGTAGGTGTAACTTACATCCACCAGGTGCTGGATGCGGTCTTTCACTTCATCATAATCATACTCCCGAACGGTGGCAATCATAATCTTACTATGGTATGTAGGCTTGGTAAGTTCCTTTACATTAAGCAGTTCCTCATAGAGTTTCTCGCCATGGCGGAGGCCGGTAAACTCAATCTTAATGCCTTGACGGCCGGAAAGGCTTATCATTCTGCGTGCCAAGTCGAGAATCTTTACCGGTTTACCCATGTCGAAGATGTAGATTTCGCCCCCTTGTCCCATGCTTCCGGCCTCCAGCACCAGGCGGCAGGCTTCAGGAATGGTCATAAAGTAGCGTATGATTTCGGGGTGAGTAACCGTAACCGGTCCGCCTTTTTGAATCTGATCACGGAAACGAGGAATAACCGAACCGTTGGAACCCAACACGTTACCAAAGCGTGTGGTAATAAATTGCGTGCATCGACCACCTTGCTTCATGAGTTTCTTGGCCAGCGACTGGACATAGATTTCGCAAATGCGTTTCGAGCATCCCATTACGTTTGTGGGGTTTACAGCTTTGTCGGTAGAAATCATCACAAACTTCTCGGCATCGTACTTTACAGCCAAATCGGCCAGCACTTGGGTACCATGAACGTTGGTTTGAATGGACTCGGAAACGTTGTCTTCCATCATCGGAACGTGCTTGTAAGCTGCTGCATGGAAGATGTATTGCGGACGATATTCTCTAAAGATAGTCTCCATTCGGGTATCGTTGGAGATGTCAGCCACAATGGTTACGGCATCGATGTCTCTCCAATGGTCCTGTAATTCCAGTCGGATGTCATGCAGAGGCGTTTCAGCCTGATCCACCAGAATCAGTTTATAAGGATTGAAAGAGGCTACCTGACGCATGATTTCGCTACCGATGGAACCTGCCGCACCGGTTATCAGTACTCGCTTTCCTTCCAAATGAGAGGCCACCTTGTGGATATCTATTTCAATAGGGTCGCGTTGTAACAAGTCTTCAATCTGAATCTCCTTCAACTGATTGGGGTTCAGCGTCTGAGCGTTCCACTCACTCAACGGAGGAGCCGTCATCAGCTTGATGTTGTGAGCCAGCATGCGATCCGCCATATCCGAATTCTTAAGTGCTTCCATTTTAGCCGGTGACACGATGATGACGTTAACCTCGCGCTCCAGCAATGCATCAATCAGCTGAGCATCGTTGGCATAAACCTTTACTCCCATCAGCACCTTATCAATCAGTTCCGGCTCATCGGCAATAAATCCGCGAAGCCGATAATGGTTGCGAAGATTCACACGCATGGCCTTTGCAATATTCACACCGGCCTCTTTGGCACCGTAGATAAAGACGTTGGCACTATGGATACGGTCGAAGTTAATGGTCTCAAACAAGAACTTCACGCCCACACGCGAACAAGCCATCAGCGCAAAGTTGATGATGTAGGCCATAAAGAGCACACTCAGGGTTGCCAAATTCAGCTCCAAAAACGAGGAGCAAAAAGCACTGACAACCATCACGATGGCATAAGACACCGTCAGCGAGAGCAGCAGCCTCATAATATCCACAAAGGAGGAGAAACGCAATACGTTGGAATAAGTTCTGAATGCGCGAAAGAATATTACATTGACGGCAACAGTCAGGAAAATCGTCTTATCAATAGATGACGACTCCATGAAGATACTTCTGAAGTCGTATCGCAATGCATATGCCAACAGTGTGGAAACCATCACAATAAGCACATCCATCAGCAGTATAGTCCATATCGGCAGCACCTTGGCAGAGAGGTACCGATGAAAGATTGTTCGCTTCATATCACTTGACAGTTATGTTTTAAACGAGGCAAAGATACAACCTTTTTATCAAACTGAATCATTACCTGATAAAAAATTATGAATTTCTGGCACGAAGCTAATAAGTGTAAGGGAACTGATTATGGATTTCTTTGTTACAAAGATACAACATTGAGATAGCGTTGTCAAGCTTTTCTGCAATTACTTTTAATTAGTTGACTCATCTCTCAAAGCGCAACCCGCAACCCGCAACTGGCTTTTGATTTTCCTTGGGCGTGCGTGGGTGCGTGCGTGTGCGCGCACCTTATATATATAGAAATTTAATAAATAAATATAATAATATAATTTATAAAAATAACTAGTACCTCTTTAGAGCAACACACAGACACATCAAAAATCAAAAACGCAACCGAGTTGCGGGTTGCGGGTTGCGTTCTTAATATTGAGGAAATGTTTTTCTGCTCCCCGAAGAATGTTCTGCACTACCTTTCCGCTGAAACGCAACCCGCAACCCGCAACTTGTAATGAGTTGACGAGTTGACAAGTTGACAAGTTAACGAGTTGACAAGTTAACAAGGGGACGAGGGGACGGAGGGATTAAAAATAATTGCCAAAAAGCTTGACAATGGCTTTCGGATTTTGTACCTTTGCAAGGTAAGGAATAAGGATTGAGAAGCAGATGAATGTAAGTGAACCAGTTATGAATCTTGGATTATGAATTATCAGGAAACTTTATCGTACTTATACAACAGTGCGCCTTTGTTCCAGCAGGTGGGCGGACAGGCTTACAAGGAGGGGTTGGAGAACACGTTGGCGCTGGATGAACACTTCGGGCACCCGCACCGCAAGTTCCGGAGCATCCATGTGGCGGGAACCAATGGGAAGGGTTCGTGCTCGCACACGCTGGCAGCCGTGTTGCAAGAGGCGGGTTATCGGGTAGGACTGTACACTTCGCCTCACTTGGTGGACTTTAGAGAGCGTATTCGTGTGAACGGAACGCCGGTTTCCGAGGCGTATGTCGTCGGTTTCGTGGAGACAGAACGTCGTTTTTTTGAACCGTTGTATCCCTCGTTTTTCGAGCTGACCACCGCTTTGGCTTTCCGTTACTTTGCGGAAGAGAAGGTCGATGTGGCTGTGGTGGAAGTCGGTTTGGGCGGCAGGCTGGATTGCACGAACATCATTTCGCCGGACTTGTGCCTCATCACCAACATCAGTCCCGACCATGTGCAGTTCTTGGGAAATACATTGGAGCAGATTGCAAGTGAAAAGGCGGGCATCATCAAACCGAGAGTTCCGGTGGTGATTGGTGAGAGCCAGGAGGAGACTCGTCCCGTCTTCCTGCAGAAGGCGGCCAAAGAACAGGCTCCCATCTACTTTGCCGAGGAGTACGATGTGAAGAGATTTGACGATTGGGAATATGAGCTGAAGGGGCTTTATCAGGCAAAAAACAAGCGAACGGTACTGACTGCCCTTGCTTTGCTTCAGCAAAACGGATATCGGATAAGCGACGAAAGCATTGGCAGGGGATTGGCCAACGTTACTCGCCTTACGGGACTGATGGGACGCTGGCAACAACTTCACTCCTCGCCCACTCTGGTATGCGACACCGGTCACAACGTGGGAGGCATCAGTTACCTTGTGAAACAACTTCGCGAACAGCACTATCGGAAGCTGCACATTGTACTGGGGATGGTGAATGATAAGGATGTTCGGGGGGTACTCAGGCTGTTGCCATCTGATGCCATCTACTACTTTACGAAGGCCAGCGTAAAGCGTGCACTCCCGGAAAAAGAGCTTCAGCAACTGGCCGAAGCAGCCGGATTGAGGGGTAAGTGCTATCCGGATGTGCCCAAAGCCGTGGAGGCAGCTCAAAAAGAAAGCCTCCCGGAAGACTTTATCTTCGTGGGAGGCAGCAGTTTCATTGTGGCAGATTTGTTAGCGAACCGCGATGCACTCAATCTCCACTAAGGCATCTTTCGGCAAAGCTTTGACTGCTACGGCCGAACGAGCCGGAAAATCGCCCTCAAAAAAGGTGGCATAAGCCTTGTTCATGTCGGCAAAAAGAGACATATCGGCCAGGAAAACGGTTGTCTTCACGATGTTAGCCATGGTCAATCCGGCCTCTTCAAGGATGCTTTTCATGTTTTCCAACGACTGTTTAGCTTGTGCCTCGGCACCTTCGGGCATCAGACCCGTGGTAGCATCAATAGGCAACTGGCCGGAAACAAACACCATTCCGCCGGCCTCGATGGCTTGACTGTAAGGCCCGATAGCACCCGGAGCCTTAGGGCTGCAAATTACTTTCTTCATAACTGTTTAATTTATTGTTGTTTATATTTAAAGGAGTTTAAAGGCATCAAGGGCATTAAGAGTCCTCAAAGAGGGCTATTTGCAATGCTTTTCTATCAGTGCATCAACAGCCGTATCGCCCAACTCCTTGGCCTTAGCAAAGCAGTCGCAAGCCTCAGCTTTCTTCTTCAGTTGGATGTAAGCCAAGCCTTTCAAGCGATAGCCCTCGGCATAGTTGGCATCTAGTTTCAAGGCTTCGTCCAGCACCCGGATGGCTTGCTCGTTGCGACCGATACGAATATTGACTACAGCCAACTCAGCACGATATGAAAGTTCTGCCGGATTCAGTTCAATGGCCTTGGCAATGTCATCCAGTGCACGCTGATATTGCTTGGCTTTGAGGGCTGCTTGCTCGCGATAGTAATAGAAGACATCGTTCACGTTTCCGTTTACGGCATTGAAGTAAGCATCGAAATCCTGCATGGCATAACGAGCCTTTCCTGCCTCTACTTTTGCTTGCGCTCGTTCCAGCAAGTAGGGAGCTGCAGCCGCAGTATAGGGGGGAGTGAAGCGAACCACACAACTATCCAGCAATGCCAGCACCTCTTCTGCCGGAGCTTTCAGTGCTTCTTTAATCTTGGCTGTGGTAAAGAAGGTCTCCGGAGAGGCCATTTTACTCTTGTTTACCTGCTCATAGCTGGCAAGAGCACCTTGAAAATCTTGCTTGGCAAAGAGTATGTCGCCCTCCAACTGCCGGTAGATGGGAAGTGTTTGCAGTGAGATTGCCTCCCGAACTTCATCTAAAGCACGCTCCAACGTCCACTCTTTGTAAGCCTTTTCTCCTGCTTCCAAGGCATAGGCATAGATTGTTTTGGCACGATTGAAGCGGACATCATCCTTCTGAACGGCCACATCCAAAGCCTTTTCAAGGTCGGCATCTGCCTTCTTCACCGACTCTTCCTCTTTGGAGAGTTGCAGTTGATGGAGGGCACGACGCAGATAGCCATCGGCACTATTGGGGTATTGAGCAATGAAATCGTTCAGCAAAACCATGTAAGCATCGGCAGATAACTGGCTGGAGGCCATGTAAAGAAAGACTAAAGCCTGCTCTTCGGTATCGGGAAGAGCCTTTTTGATGCCGATTTCGTTCAAAGTATGGTCGTTTAGAGAGAGGGCAGAGATGGATTGCTCCATGGCAAAAGCTGTGGAAATGGCGTAACAGATGGTTGCCGTATCTTGTCCGGAAGCCTTCTGAGCCAAACCAAAGACCTCTCCTTCAGTAGTCATCAGCGGACAACTCACCATTTTGTCTTTCAAAGGAAGCTCTAAGGTAAAGTAGTCATGATTGCCGGAAACCTTATCTACGGCCTGAACTTTTCCCTGAGTACAAGCACCCTTTTGAGTGGAATACGGAAGGAGATAAATTGTAGCGTTTACTGAAGGAGCTGTTTGAGCAGGAACAAGAGCAGTAACTCCCTTTTTAGGAGCCTCAACCTTGAACTTAACCACATCGTACATTCCATCGGCACCCAGGATAGCGACAACCGGCAGTTGAGTACCATCGGAACTGATGGCAACAGCTCTTTGTGCTCCCTTGAACAGAGAGAAATCAGACAATGCCACCCCATCAGTTGTAATAAAAAAGGCGTTTCCGGTGTTCAATAGCTTGTCTTCCTTATCATAAGTTACTACGGAACAAACAGCTTTTCTGGCCTTATCAACCCACTTTGGAGTTTGTGCTACAGCTTCCTGAACCAACCATGCAAGGAGGAAGCATAGAATTATATTCTTGTTTTTCATGCGATTAAATATTTCTTTGTTTTACAGCTTCATAAATCAAAATGCCTGCGGCCACCGATACATTGAGCGACTCGATGGTTCCAAGCATCGGAATCTTCACCCATTCGTCGCAAAGAGCCAAGTTGTCGTAAGAGACACCTTTGTCTTCTGCCCCCATGATGATGCACAAAGGACCGGTGTAATCGGCTTTGGTATAGTCGTAATCACCCTTTTCTGTGGCTGCCACGATACGGAAACCACACTCTTTCAAATAGCGTAAGGTTGAGGTAAGACTTTGTTCACGACAGACAGGAAGTGTATGCAAAGCTCCGGCAGAGGTTTTCACGGCATCGGCATTAACTGAAACACTGTTCTTCGCGGGTATAATGATTGCATCTACGGCCGCACACTCGCAAGTACGAGCAATGGCACCGAAGTTTCGTACGTCCGTCACGCCATCGAGCATGATGAAGAAGGGATTCTTTCCTTGTTCAAACAAGAAAGGAACCACCTCTTCTGCCTTCTGATACGTAACAGCAGACAGGAATGCTACCACACCTTGATGATTCTTGCGGGTGATACGGTTAATGCGTTCAACCGGAACTCGCTGTACCGGAATCTGTGTTCCTTTCAGTGCAGCAAATAGTTCTTTCGACAAATCGCTTTGAATATCCCTCTTTACCAATACTTTATCTATGTCCTTGCCTGCCTGTATGGCTTCGATTACGGCACGAACACCAAAAATCATTTCGTTTTTCTCTGTCATATGGTTTATCTTCTATTATTCTATTCTGTTTCTTTTCATTCCAAATGTTTCCCGAGCAATACCCTTGCATTTTGTAAAGCAGCCTCGGTCAGGGTGGCACCACTCACCATGTGAGCAATCTCTTCCACCCGTTCTTCAGAGGTCAGTTGACGGATGTGGCTATTGGTTTCGGTTTCACTGTCTTGCTTGTAGACTTTATAATGAGCCTTACCACGGGCAGCAATCTGTGGAAGGTGAGTAATGCTGATTACCTGACGACCATTTTCTCCCATTTCTTGCATGATGTCGGCCATTCGGTCAGCCATTTCACCGGAAACTCCGGTATCTATTTCATCAAAGATAATCGTGGGAAGCTTCACCGCACCGGCTATCAAAGCCTTGATGGAGAGCATTACACGAGCAATTTCTCCGCCGGAAGCTACTGAAGAGATGCTTTGTAACGTTCCGTTCTTGTTGGCTGAAAAGAGGAAGTTTACGCTATCCATACCCCGAACTCCGGGTTCTTTTCGCACTCCCATCTCTACCAGAAAACGAACATTGGGCATTCCCAGTACCGACAAACGTTCTACCATTTGTTGTTCAATCACACGAGCCGAAGCCTTTCGTGTATCAGTAAGCCGGATGGACTCTGCTTTCACCTTATTATATATAGTATCGCATTGTTGTTGCAGACGCTCGATTTCGTCATCAAATGAAGTGATTGCCTGCAGACGGGTGGCATACTCTTCCTGCAATGCCAACAGTTCAGAGAGGGTCGATACCCGATGCTTCTGCTGCAACGTGTAAATCAGATTCAAGCGTTCATTAACCTCTTGTAGGCGTTCGGGATTGAATTCAACCTCTTCTGCCTTATCGGTGAGTTCGTTCGCAATGTCTTTCATCTCGATGTAAAGACTCTCCAAACGCTCGCTCAACTCTGTGGCCGGAGCAAAGACTTTCTGTAACGAGGCAGTTGTGTTCAAACAATCTTTCAAAGAAGCCAGCATGTTCACACCATCGCCATCCAACAGTTGTCCGGCTTTGTAGAGACCCTCTTTAATTTCTTCAGCATGACTCAACAGTTCGGCTTCCTGTTCCAGTTCCTCTTGCTCACCCTCTTTCAAGGCAGCATCCTGTAACTGCTCCAGTTGGAAACGAAGATAGTCTTCATCGCTTCTATCCTGTTCGGCTTGTGCTTTCAGTTTCTCCAGTGCCTGCAAACACTCTTTCCACTGCCGATACAACTGCTGATAGGTCGTAACCAACGGTTCGTTATGAGCCAAAACGTCCAGTACGTTCAACTGGAAGTCCTCTTTATTCAAGAGCAGATTCTGATGCTGGGAGTGGACGTCAATCAGCCGTTCGCCCAACTCCTTCATAAGAGACAACGAAGCGGGTGTGTCATTGATGAAAGCCCGACTCTTTCCGGAGGCTGATACTTCCCGACGCAGGATGCACTCCTCGTCGTACTCCAGCTCGTTTTTCTCGAAGAAATCCTTCATTTCGTAGTTAGCAATCTCAAAGTGAGCTTCTATCACACACTTGGATGCACCGGTACGAATGGACTTTACATCTGCACGTTGCCCCAACAATAAGCCTATTGCACCCAGGATGATGGATTTTCCCGCACCCGTTTCACCGGTTATTACCGAAAATCCCTTTTCAAGGGTGATATCCAACTGCTCTATCAAAGCATAGTTTTGTATGTATAGCGATTGTAACATGTCTGTATCTATTCTGTTGCAATATTCAATTACAAGTTCTATTTCTTCAATCTTTCCCACTCTTCCATCAACGAAGGATTCACCATCAGAAGCAGTTCACTGACCGTTTCTTTCTCCTTTGCCGAGGCTTGAGAATAGATATTTATCAGTTCTTCTTTCTTTATTTCGGCAAACAATCCCGGCCAAGCGGACATGGGTTTCTGCTCTTTTGCCACCTTCAACTGTTCCAAAGAGGCTGTAATGGTAGCACGAGCACGTGTGGCATTCAGCGTAAATTGATCCAATCCCTTACGATGATATTCGTACATCAACTGCCGAAGCGGACGCAAACCTTCGTTCAGATAGTCACTCAGCAAAGCATGTCTGTTATGGCTCTCTTCAAAGGCCGTCCAGCCAATCTCACCCAAAGAGGTGGCAGCCGCCAGTATGTTTTCGGCCAGACGTAAGATGTCTGTTCCACCTTCCGGCGCCATTGCATCCATATCCAAACCTATCAAAAGATAAGCATAATAGGCCATGATGGCTGTCAGGTTGTTATCCAGCACGTTATCCCGCAATTCCAACGGGTCAAATTCCCGATAGGTAAAGGTCACTTCCGTGTCTTTATGCAGGAAAAGAGGCGTTTGATAACCGGATTGCCACACCGGACGGATGGATTGAACCGTCAGTTCGCAAGTCCAGCGAGCCTCTACTTCGTTGTACTCCTTCACCGTCAGCGTCATGGAACAGCGTATCCGCTCGTTGGCAGCATACTGTGCCTGCGTCCAGCGACGAGTATTCAAGAAGTCGTTCAAAGCCGCTTCCAGGGTTTTGAATACTTGGACGTTGGTTCCCTGAATCTGTGAACTGTTGACCGTCAACTTACAATCCAGCTCCTGCGCACCGAGGTTTGCCAACGTTGCACAGAAGAGAAGGATGAAAGCAAAGGTCTTTAGCCACATACGCAATTACTTCTTTGAAAGCAAAGTAGCCAAGTGATTCACAATGTCTGTTGCAACTTCCGACTTGGGTTTCAAGTCATATTCCCGACGTTGTTCTTTGTCGATGATGGTTACTTTGTTTGTATCCACTCTGAAACCCGCACCTTTATCATTTAAAGAGTTCAAAACGATGCAATCCAAGTTCTTACGCGACAGTTTATCTTCTGCATTTTGCAGTTCGTTGTGTGTTTCCAAAGCAAAGCCCACAAGCACTTTTCTCGCGGATGATACTCTTTTTCGCTCACCCAAAGCGGCCGCAATGTCGTGCGTAGGCATAAGTTTCAGAGACATCTCACCGGTTTGTTCACGCTTTATCTTCTCACTAGCCACCTGTTCCGGCGTATAATCGGCCACGGCCGCCGTAAGAATGGCAGCATCGGCCTCATCAAACAGCGAGGTTGTTGCTTCGTACATCTGCTCAGCTGACTCTACGTCCACCCGTTTGTACATGGGGAAGCGAGTCTTCAACTGTACGGGACCGGTTACCAGTATAACTCTCGCCCCCCGCGAAGCACACTCGTCTGCCAGCGCGAACCCCATCTTTCCGGACGAATAGTTGCCGATGAAGCGCACAGGGTCTATCTTTTCATACGTCGGTCCGGTAGTAATCAGGACGGTTTTACCGTTTAAGTCACCCTCTTTCTCGGCGAAGAAGTTCTCCAGAGCAAGAATGATGTTCTCCGGTTCTTCCATACGTCCCTTGCCAACCAAGTGACTTGCCAGCTCTCCGGTTCCAGGCTCGATGATGTGATTACCGTATGAGCGCAAGATTTCCAGATTCTTTTGAGTGGAAGGATGAGCATACATGTCCAAGTCCATAGCAGGAGCAACAAACACGGGAGCCTTTGCCGAAAGGTAGGTTGTTATCAACATGTTATCGGCCACACCGTTTGCCATCTTACCAATGGTAGAGGCCGTTGCCGGAGCTATCAGCATGGCATCGGCCCAAAGTCCTAGGTCGACGTGACTGTTCCACGTACCATCACGACCGGAAAAGAACTCGCTGATAACAGGTTTGCTCGTTAAAGCCGAGAGCGTAATGGGAGTGATGAACTCTTTTCCTGCCGGAGTGATGACTACTTGTACTTCGGCACCCCGCTTTATCAGCCCACGGATGATGTAGCAGGCTTTATAGGCAGCAATGCTTCCCGTAATGCCGAGTACGATTTTCTTTCCTTTCAGAACATTTGTCATGGCTTCAGAAGATTAGAATCATTTTTTCGATGTCATGCGCAGACGAATCTTTGTCAGCATGGCCTTTGTATTCAATGTGAAGTCGCTAGTCAGAATCCAGCTATAATAACCGGGATCGCGACGCAAAGCCTCAACTACCGGCATGCCTTTGTACTTACCAAAGTTGAAGATTTCAACGCCATTGTCGTCATAAACCATACGACCGGCGAAGTCTACGTTCTTATTGAAGCTGGAGTATTCCGAAAGGAAAGCAACGTCGTTCTTCAGGTCGGAATAACGTTCCAACTGCGACTTCAGCACTTCGTAAGTGGCGCGAGTGTCGGCTTCGGCTGTGTGGGCATCTTCCAGATTCTTTCCGCAATAGAATTTGTAAGCGGCAGAAAGGGTGCGTTGCTCCATCTTGTGGAAGATGACTTGCACATCGACAAACTTGCGCTTGCTTAAATCGATATCTACACCGGCACGGAGGAACTCCTCGGCCAGCACAGGAATATCGAAGCGGTTAGAGTTGAAACCTGCCAAATCGCAACCCTCAATCTCGGCTGCAATAGAACGAGCCACCTCTTTGAAGGTAGGACAGTCGGCCACATCGGCATCATAAATGCCATGAACAGAGGATGCGACCTCGGGAATGTGCATTTCCGGATTGATACGAAGCGTTTTGCTCTCTTCGTTTCCATTAGGATAAACCTTCAGGTAGCAGATTTCTACAATGCGGTCGGCGTTTATGTTTGTACCGGTTGTTTCAAGGTCGAAGAATACAAGCGGGTTTTTAAGATTCAGTTTCATTGTTTAATTTCTAGGAATGAATAGTATGTAAAAGGTGTCCGGTTACAAGTGACAAGCTACAAGCAACAAGTAAAGAGCTTCAGAAGAAAGCCTGATTACCTGTAACTTGTAGCTTGCAGCTTGTAACTTTTGCGTTGTCTTTAGTCATTCAACATCATGGGCATCAGCAACATCAGCAAATCTTCGTTCTCGGATTGTTCTACCGGAATGATGACGCCGGCGCGTGAGGGGTCGGCCAACTCTATCACTACCTCTTCGCCTGATATGTTGTTCAGGATGTCGATAAGGAAAGTGGACTTGAAGCCGATACTCATCGGATTGCCGGAGTACTGACAAGTAAGTGTCTCTTCTGCCGATGTGGAGAAGTCGATATCTTGAGCAGAAACCACAATCTGGTTCTCGTTCATGCGCAACTTAATAAGACTGCTGGCTTGTGAAGAGAATACCGACACACGACGCAAAGCTCCCAACAGCAGTTGACGGTCTATTGTCACCTTGTAGGGATTGTTTTGCGGAATCACAGAGTTGTAATTGGGATAGCGTCCCTCAATCAGTCGGCAAACCATATAGTAGTTTTCCAGTGTGAAGACGGCGTTACGCTCGTCGAAGGCAATGGTTACTGCGCCTTGCTCTTTGGGCAAGAGGTTTTTCATCAGCGTAGCAGGCTTCTTGGGAAGAATAAAGGCCGCACGCTCGTCACCTTTTGCTGCCAAGGTTTTGCAGCGAACTAATTTATGACCATCGGAAGCTACCAAAGTGATGTCTTCGGTAGTGATGTCGAAGTAAATACCGTTCATAACGGGACGAAGCTCGTCGTCGGCCGTAGCAAAGACGGCACGGTTGATACCGTTGAGCAGCACTTGCGCATCCAGTTCCACACGCACGGCACTTTCGCCCAATGCGGGGGGCTGGGGAAATTCATCGGCATTTTGTCCCATCAGACTGTATTTACCATTCTGATAGAATACGGTAATTTCCAGCGTGCTTGTGTTTACTTCAAACGTCAACGGTTGTTCGGGCAGTTCTTTTAAAGCATCGAGCAACGTCTTGGCTGTAATGGCAAAGCGGCCTTCCACATCGCTTTCGTTCACCTCAACCGAGGTAACCATGGTGGTTTCACTATCGGAAACGGTAACAGAAAGAGTACCATCCTTCAGTTCAAACAAGAAGCAATCCAGAATGGGTAACGCATTTTTCGAGTTTATCACACGGCTAACAGCCTGCAAGTGGCTGGAAAGCGCTGTACTAGATACGATGAATTTCATATAATCAGTATATTTAAGTATTATTTCCACTGTTTTGTTAACTAACCGACAAAGTTAGGAAAAGTATTGCATAGTCAAAAGAATTCAGAAGAAAAACAGTTGATTATTCTTTCCGAATAGCTAAAAAATTGTAACTTCGCCGCATCAAACAATTAAAAGAGAAATGGAATTTACAGGAAAAATCATCGCCATACTCCAGCCCAGAGGCGGAGTTTCTAAAGCAGGGAATGAGTGGAAAGCACAGGAATATGTGATTGAAGACCACGGACAATACCCGAGAAAGATGTGTTTCGACGTGTTTGGAGCAGATAAGATTGAGCAGTTTAACATCCAAATGGGCGAAGAACTGACAGTTTCGTTCGACATCGACGCCCGCCAATGGCAAGACCGTTGGTTCAATAGTATAAGAGCGTGGAAGGTTGACCGCGTGACCAATGCCGAGGCCGCACCCGCTGCCACACCGGCCGCAGCACCCGTTCCTCCTCCTGCACCAACTGCCGCACCCGAGTTTATTGCCGGGGACAGTACGGATGACCTCCCCTTCTGACACGGAAGAGTAACAGAAAAATAGCACGTGTGTGCAAAATTAAGATTTTTGATTTTAAACACAGAGACACGGAGATACAGAGAATTATTTAAAGCTTTTAACTCTTGCTTTTAATAAAAAACTCTGTATCTCCGTGTCTCTGTATTCCATAAAGAACGAATTATCGCCACAGCCTCTTGTTTTCAAAAAGAGCTTTTCGGTAGCAGAATGCCAGAAAAGCCAAGATTTTCCTAACTCACTCCAAAACAAAAAAGTCAATTCCAGCAAGCTTCACTTACTCTTTTGGGCCAAAACAGTCGTTCTTTTGGCCAAAACACCGAATGTTTTGAGCGAAAAGTCCACACTTTAGAGGTAAAAGTCTTAGTGTTTTCGGTCAAAAGAATAAGAGTTTTGGGGCAAAACATTTAAACTTATCGCTCATAAGAATAAGACTTCTTGCCCAAAAGATTAAAACAAAGGCTCCAAAGGGTTTAATTCTGCCCTCCGGAGCCTCTATTTTTCTCTAGAATTTCTGTAAATATTTCGCGATGTAGCTAGTAGTCAGCAAGATAAACTGTTTTCACTTTAAAATTCTCCACCAACCGTCCGGTTGGTCGGAAATAAGCGATTCTCAGGCGGTTTGAAATACAAAATGTCAGCAGTTGACAAAATGATATTCTCCTCAACAAAGCTTCCAACCCATCGTTGCATCAAAAGAAAACACTTCTTTTAGAGGAAGCAAGAAAGGAGCATCAGCACAACCATCGTACTCAAGCCCATCAGCAACGTCATCATAGTCTGTGTCTTGTAACCCTGTTGTGGCGTTAAGCCTCCGAAGTTGGTTACAACCCAGAAGTAACTGTCGTTAGCGTGAGACACGGTCATACCGCCGGCAGCGATGGACATCACAACGAGTGTGGCATCCAAAGGCGTAGTCATGCCTAGTGCCGCCATGAGTGAAGCATCGGAAGTGAAGAGACCCATCATGCCCGCCGTCGTTGTCATGGCAACGGTAGAAGAGCCTTGCGAAGTCTTCAGGATAGTTGAAATCAGGAAGGGGAATAGCAGGCCAAGGGCAGAAAGTCCGGTTGCATTCTCCTGAATGTATTGCACAAATCCTGCCTCAACAATGACCTGACCGAGCACACTACCTGCTGCGGTGATGAAGATGATAGGACCGGAAGTCTTCAAAGACTCTTGCGTCAGCTCGTACAACTCTGAACCTCGTTTGGCCGAGAATAAGAGTGGCAGTGCAGAAAGCAGCCCCGCCGTCAGCGCAATAATCGGTTTGCCGAGGAAGATGAGTAACTCGCCCATCCATCCTTCCATATGGGTAAACGAGGCTACCGAGCCACCCGCCATCAGCAAGATAGGCAGAAGAATCGGTGTAAGAGAAGCTACGGTAGAGGGAAGTTGCTGTTCTTGATAGACGTCGGATATTTGAAGCACGTCCAATTCCTCCATCGACTTGATCTTCTTACCGATATAAGTGGCATAGAAGTAAGCAGCCGTCAGCGGGACAATAGATATCAGCACACCCGTTGCAATCACCATCAACAGGTTGTTCTCCAAACCTACCAGTCCGGCAGCAGCAATCGGCCCGGGCGTAGGCGGGATGAAGACGTGGGAAGCAAACAGTCCGGCCGACAAGGCCAACGTCAGCGTAACAGAAGAGAATCCACTCTTCTTGCTCAACCATTTGCGTATGGGGTTGATGATGATGAAACCGCTATCGCAGAAAACCGGTATGGAAACTATCCAACCAATAATCATGACAGCCAGCTGGGGATGACGTTCGCCCACAGTTCTGATAGTGGCATCGGCCAATCGAACGGCAGCTCCTGTCTTTTCCAATATCAATCCGATGAGCGTTCCTAAAATGATAACGATGCCGATACTCGTAAAGATAGAAGCAAAACCTTTACCAATTATCTGCGGAATATCCGTCAGCGGCAGTCCGATAACTACAGCCAGCACGAGCGAGATGCCCATAATGGCCAAGAAAGGGTGTACCTTCCATCTGGCAATTGCCACAATCAGCGTTGCAATGGCCAACACAAAAACAATAATCAAAGCAGTTCCTGTCAACATAAATATGAGTCTTTAGTGCCGGCAAATTTAAAGATTATTAAGTCACGCAATCCTCCCTTGCACCCCCAAATTCATTCTCTTAATCTTTTTTAAACAAAGGAATCCACTCCCCAACACTCTCTTCAAGCAGCGCACAATATAAAAAAAGACGCATTCCACAAACACAACCCTCCCCACTCTACCTAGAAGACGGACTGCAAATAACAAAAAAAACGAGGGCGTGTCAAAAATCGGCGCGCCCTCGTTTTATTTCATCGTTCTTCCTTTCTATGGTCATGCCGCGATTTTGAGTCTGTCGTTCCCAAAATGTCCGTTAGTGAGTTCAAACGGCACTACTTTGGCATTATTAGCCTCG
>JAGATY010000064.1 GCA_017621035.1 Bacteroides sp.
CAGCAGTATTTACACTTACCTCTTGCTCTCGTCGGAAGTAAAGGGCAACATTGAACTGCCGGAGACCTACTTCAAAGAAAACACTAAGGAGTCAGAGCAGAACCTTGACCTATTGATGCTTACACAAGGCTGGAGACGTTATGACATCTCCAAGCTGGTACGAGGCAAGCTGAAACAGCCCGACACCGCACCCGAGATTGGTCAGGAAATCAACGGCCAGGTGGTTAGTGAATACAGCGGCAAGCCTTTTGAGAAAGCCCCGGTACTGATGATAATCCCGGGCGTTCGTTTCTATGAAGAGAAAGTCACAGACACCCTAGGTCGTTTCAGCTTCAACCACCTGGAGTTTCCGGACAGTACACAGTATATTTTGCGGGGTCTTACTCAGAAAGAAAAGAGTCATGACGTATTGATGAAGATAGAAGAGGATGCGTTTCCTCAGGTTCCTAAGTTTACTTCTATTCTCCCTCTGCTGAATCGTTCAACGGTAAAGAATGAGTTGAACATTGATGTTCTTAGTGATAGCACTATGCGAATGATTGAATTGGATGAGGTGAGAATCACTGCTTCATTTAAAAGAAGAGACCCAATACCGGGAATCCTCTCTATGGCCAACACAACAAGTGTGGATGCAAAGTACTTTGAAAAAAGGCAAGTAACAGATGAAATGTACGACCTATTAAACAGTGTACCCTATGTTATTTGTAGTAATGCTCCGACAGAAGAAGGAGGAAATCTTCAAATCAAGATTAGGGAGTCTAATTCAAACCTCATAGGTTCTGAATGGAAACTGGAAAAGCCTAAGGGAGGTACATTGTTGATGATAGACAATATAGTAGCGACTACAGAAGAAATCTTAAATCTTGACCCGATGGATGTAGATGAAATCCGTGTTGTCAGAAAGCTTTCAGGTAGTATGTTTGCCATGGAAGAATACTCTAGCCTCTTGGTCGTTTATACCAATCCAAATAGTAGACGTGTAAAGAGATTCGCCAAAGTGAATATTTCAGGATATACTCCTCTCGGCTATCAGAGACCTGTAGCCTATTATTCTCCTAAATATATAGCAGAGGTAAAGGGAAAGAATGATAATCGTCACACGTTACACTGGCAGCTGAATGTCGCTGTAGACCAAGAGGGCAAAAGTAGCTTTAACTTCTACACAGGAGACAAGACGGGAAACTATACGGTAGTTGTACAAGGCGTAACCCATGATGGGGAGATTATCCACGCGAAGAAGCAGTTTAAGGTGGTGGAGAATGGAGAATAGCCCCCTCAAGTTCCTTCTCCTGAAGGGGAACTTAGAGAATCAAAAAACTCTGTGCCTCCGTGTCTCAGTGTTTTATTAAAATGGAAGGAGAGTAAGCTTGTAAGAAACGTTGTCTACTCCCCTTTTCCGATGGTGAAGACAAACTCCAGTCCGCCATCCGGATTGTTTTTGGCAGAGATGTTGCCTCCATGTATTCCTACTGCATTCTTTACGATGGCCAGCCCCAGACCGGTACCACCCATCTTGCGCGAGCGTCCTTTGTCTACGCGGTAGAAGCGTTCAAACAGTCTGTTTAGATGTTCGGGTGCAACGCCCACACCGGTATCGGCAAAGCTGAAGTAGTAGAACTTTTCATCCTCACGGAAGCAACTGATGCACACGTCGATGTCTGTGCCTGCATACGCAATAGCATTCTCCAGCAGATTGCGGAAGATGGAGTAGAGCAGAGAGTGATTGCCACGTAACTGAAGCTGTGGTTTCAGCTTGTTGATGATGGTGATTCGCTTCTCCTCCAGCTCGTCAGAGAGGTCGTTGCAGATGCTGTTGACCAGCTGCACAATATCTACCCTTTCCATTTCAATCATGTTCTTGGCATCATCCATGCGGGTCAGTACAGAGATGTCCTGCAGCAGGTGTGCCAACCGGTTGCTTTGTGCATAGCAACGTTCCAGGAACAATTGCTGTTTCTCGGGCGGAATATTCTTGTTGGCAACAATGGTTTCCAGATAGCCCTGTATGCTGCTGACGGGGGTCTTCAACTCGTGGGCAATGTTCTGAGTGAGTTGTTTCTTCATTCGGATTTGCTCCTCTTCCAGGGTGAAGTCGTTGATGGATATTTCAAAACTGAAGTCGTAGAAAATGATGCATTCCACAAAGAAGATATGCCCGTTTTTCTCGATGTCGATAGACATTCGTCGCTCCTTTTGTGGGCTGGAGTAGCGTTGTGTCTTCTCTATGAACTCATTTAAGGGTTGAAACTCGCGAATGTTGAATATCTCTTCTGTCGTTTGCAGGTTGGAGTCTGAGATGAGATTACCATATTGTGTGAACGAACTGTTTACCAGAATCTCTTTCTTCTCTTTGGTAAAGATGCCCAATCCTTCACGCGAACTTTGCAAGTGGAGCAACAACTTCTCCCGTTCAATGTAAAGAGCCTCTTTGGTCTGGTGCAGTCGGCGATAGATTTGAATGATGTGATTGGAAATATCTCCCAACTCGTTGTGCGGGAAGGGAGGCGTCATGTCAATCGGTTCATTGTTGTCTGCCTGCTTGGCAAACTCGCGCAACTGAGTGATGGCGGTTCCCAGTTTGGAGGTGAACTTATAGAAAAGGATGATAAGAAACAAGGAAATCAGAGCCGTCACCCACAAATAGTGCGGGTCTGCCGCAAGACTCTTTTGCAGAGGCAGGTTGTAGGGAAGTGACGAGCGTAACACGTAGTCGGGGTAAGCCGTAGCCGAATAGAAGTACGGCTCACCGGTAGTTTCTGAAGTACGGCGGAGGTTATACCCTTTTCCCTCTATCAGCGCTTGTACAATTTCAGGACGTTGGCTATGGTTGCTAAGGTGGGCGTTGTCTGCATAGCTGTCAAACAGGACATTTCCCGCTCTGTCTATCATAGTCAGTCTCAACCCCAGATTGGCATTTCTGTTTACATACTCTTTCAGTGCCTGTGTCCGGAGAGAGTCCGGTGTGTTTTGTAGCACCTGATGCAGAAAGTTGTTGCCATCTTGCAGACGCATATTCAGTAACTCCACCTTATAAACCTTCTCACGCTGGTATTGATAGGCTATGAAGCAGGCCGCAAACACCATGAAGAGAGAAACAACGGTGAGAAACAGCTTTTGGCTGAAAGAAAGGAAGTGCCTGTTATTCGGCTTCAAAGCAGTATCCATATCCTAGGCGGGTTACTATACGTTTTCCATATTCACCAATCTTCTTGCGCAGACGAGTGATGTTTACGTCGATGGTGCGATCCAGCACATACACCTCATCACTCCATATTTGTTTCAGAATATCCTCGCGAGAGAATACCTTTCCCATGTTCTGCAGCAACAGTGAAAGAATTTCAAACTCCTTCTTTGTCAAAGCCACCTCTTCGCCATCGATGCTAACCTTCTTCTTGCCAGGGTCTACTACCAGCGTGCGATAGCTGAGCAGTTTAGGAGCCAGCTCACTCTCGCTGGGAGCTGTTCTTCGCAACACAGCTTTCACGCGGGCACTAACTTCACGCAATGAGAAAGGTTTGGAAATGTAATCGTCTGCCCCCAGATTGAACCCCGTAATGGTATCATTCTCGGTGTCCTTGGCAGTGATAAAGATAATAGGTATTGATGCTGTTTTTGAATCCTTCTTCAAGATACTGGCCATCTTAAAGCCGGATATTTCTCCCATCATCACATCCAACAGCAGCAGGTTATAATCGGTAAGCTTCATCTTCAAAGCCTCCTCGGCCGAATTGGCTGTGTCTACCACATATCCTTCATTCTCCAGATTGAATTTCAGGATTTCGCACAAGTCTTCTTCGTCGTCAACGACCAAAATTCGATAATTATTCATATTCATATCTTGTTTTGTTGCATGATTGTGATGACAAATCTCGCGTCACAAAGTTAAATCTATTTTCTAAGAACAGCGCAAAAGTCCTACATTTTTGTTGCACAATTATGAAGCATCTGTTACAATTCGGTTACAAGCTCTTCTGAATGACTGGCTTTGAATCTGCTGAGGCTGTTTTTCTCTTCTTCTTTGATACTTTTTCTTTCTCTGTTGCGGTAGACGATTTGCAGCTTCGTTAACCATGTCAATAGACACAATTTTAAAATCCTTAGTTAAACTTTTAAGGCGAAAAAGAGTCTATAACAAATGCTAAATGTAAATTTGTTGTCATGAAACATTCTGTTCTAATCATGGTTATGGCAGGACTCCTGAGCATCCATGCGAATGCTGAAAATACCTCCACGTATCAAAATCATATAAAATCGGTAACTGCCATAAGTAAGGTGTGCGGGCAGGGACGCGAAGTGTCTACTGTAGTGATTGAGTATGATACACCTATCAGAAACAAAAGCTTGTCCACATCCACTTATCAGGTTGAAGGAGAAGAAATTCTGAGGGCCCATGCAAACACGACTCCCGAAGTATCGGATAAGGGACGTAACGGGCCGTATGTGATAATTGAGCTGGCTGCAGAAACAGATTTGAACGCCTCTCCGAAAAAAGCTAAAATTGAAACAGCAGAAGAACGTGCTGAAAGAGACCGTCTGCAAGGCGGACCCGGACTGAAGGCCGGATGGAGTAAGGGAGGGAATGATATCTATCCGGGCAATGCAGTCATTACTCAATGCCAAGCAATCAAGACCACAGATGGACGCACAATTCCTGCTTCGGAGAATAAAGTTGAAAGTACTTCGGAACAATGCCCGTTGGTCGATGCTTTCAAACAATATGAGTTTGTGAGTCCATATTCGGGACAGATACTGCCGTATAATCTCTATTTGCCGGAAAACTATAATCCGGACATCAGTTATCCGCTGGTTTTGTTTATTCATGATGCCGGTGCTGTCAGCGATGACGTGAAGCAGACATTAGTTCAAGGAAGAGGAGCTGTGACCTGGACTACACCGGAAAATCAGGCCAAGCGTCCATGTATTGTTGTAGCTCCACAATACTCTGTTGTGACTGTGGACGATAATTGGAACTACAGTCATCATCTGGATGCTACCATTGAGCTTCTGAAAGATTTAAAATCCCGATATTCAATCGATGCCAATCGCATATATACGACAGGGCAATCTATGGGATGCATGTCTTCTATCGTTCTGATGCTTAAAGAACCTGATATGTTTGCCGGTGCATTACTGGTGGCAGGCAAGTGGAATCCGGAACTGATGAAACCTCTTGTCAAGCAGAATATCTGGATTATTTCGTGCGAAGGAGACCTTCATTCTATGGAACTGCAAGGAAAAGCCGTTGAACTTTGGAAACAGGATGGTGCCCGTGTGTCTGAAGCCACATGGGAAATGGAAGCGACACCCGAAGAGCTGAGCCAATGCGCATACGATATGAGGACAAACAATCCTCATCTGCTGTTCACAAAACTGAAAGGGGGTAATCATCGGGCTACCTGGTTCGTAGCATACGATATTGAAGGAGTGCAAGACTGGCTTTTTGAACAGAGACGTCCCTCATACGCAGACTCCTTGAATCTGCCAACTGCCAAGACGGATTGGATTGACCCTATAAAGACGACTCCCGAAAACACCCATTATGTGCTGTATCCCACACTTCAACGAGAAGAAGGTACACAGGGAAGCTTTATGATTTATCTTCCGGATGAATATCATCAGACAAAAGACAAACGTTATCCAGTTATCTATTATCTTCATGGTGGAACCGGCAACCAACGGGAAGCTACATGGATGATTCGCAAAATACATGCTGCCATTCAGGGCGGGAAAATGAAACCCGTTATCGTGGTTTCTCCTCAGGCCTTGCCAATCGGTTGGTATGTCAATGGTAATATGAATGACCCTAAAGTGAAAACTGGTCCTATTGAAGACATACTTATTAAAGATTTGATACCCTACGTGGATGCCCATTACCGAACAATAAATTCATCCTCCGGACGAGGGATTGAAGGATTCTCAATGGGAGGATGTGGCGCTCTTCGGCTTGCTTTCAAACATCCCCATATGTTTAGTGCCGTTTCCAGTGTGGCCGGTGCAGTGGTCAATTGGGAGGAAGAACACATGACCCATGCCTTGGAATGTACTTTCGGAGATGTAGATAATCCGGCATCAAAAGCCTATTTCGATTCATTGCATCCCAGTGTGTTTGCAACTCAGAATGCCCATGAAATCATAAGGAGTGACATGAAGATACGTCTTTATGTTGGCACGGCAGATAAGTTGTACAACGACAATGGAGCTCCCATTACGACTCGTTTCCATCTCCTGTTGGATTCATTGAAGATTCCCCATACCTACGACATCGTTGATGGTGCAGGTCATAATCCTATGGAACTTTTCGCTCCCGGCAAACTTGAATATGATACCTCATTCTGGGAGCGTGCCTTTGAACCATAGAATATGGAGATGTCATTCCTTTATGAACTTTCGGGCTGAATTATTAGTTGTATTACATCTTGCAAAACAAAAATGGCGACCCTCACCCGAGAGCCGCCATCTTCATATCATAGATAATCAAAGATTATTCATTAGACCAA
The DNA here is from genome assembly GCA_017621035.1 of Bacteroides sp. GTDB lineage: Bacteria > Bacteroidota > Bacteroidia > Bacteroidales > Bacteroidaceae > Bacteroides. The sequence continues at coordinate 6,498 of JAGATY010000064.1, forward strand.
TCCATCTTCGTCATGCGGACATAGCTTTGATAACGCTTCTATCTCCATAACGCTTCCTTTTCCCAATCTTTTGGGAATCCCATTGCTGCAATATCCACATTGGGGTATTGGGTAAGTAGGGCTTTTAGGTTTTCTTTCATTTGATTGTCCGGCACGATGATGTCGAGAAACCATTTGAGGATGCAGATGTCATAGAATATTCTTTTGGGAGAAATTGATGGTGAAATCCATGCTCGGTTAGACTTTTTTATTTGCATCGGCATGATGGCATTTTCCTTGTTCCATACTCGTGCATGGTGGCAGCAGGAGTTTCTGGTTAGCGTCACAATCTATAAAAATAAAACGACCCCCGATTTGAGCATTGCTAAGAGGCTTGAGGGTTCTAGTGTTGCAAATATATGTCCTTTTTTCTTATCAACCAAATGTATGATGCAATATCTGCAAACAAAAATGGCGACCCTCACCAGAGAGCCGCCATCTTCATATCATAGATAATCAAAGATTATTCATTAGACCAATCCATCTTAGTCATGCGGACATAGCTTTGATAACGCTTCTTGGCCATGTCTTCGCAAGCTTGGAAGAGGTCGGCAGCTTCTGCCGGGTACTGCTTCATTACGGATGCGAAACGAACTTCACCCTTCAAGAAGTCTTGGAAGCCTTCCCACTTCGGTTCCTTAGAGTCGAGAGTGAACGGATTCTTGCCTTCTTCTTCGAGAGCCGGGTTGTAACGCCACAAGTGCCAGTAACCGCATTCTACTGCAGCAGCTTCTTCAGCCTGTGCCTTACCCATACCCTTCTTCAAACCGTGGTTGATACATGGAGCGTAAGCAATCACG